>NZ_JBEOVA010000007.1:0-453371 GCF_040295225.1 Streptomyces sp. NPDC002896
GGGGGGCCCGCTCGGGGGGGGGGGGGGGGGGGTGGGGGGCGGGGCGGGGGGGGGGGGGGGGGGGGGGGGGGGGGGCGGCCGGGGGGGGGGGGGGGCCGCCCCCCCCCCCCCCCCCCCGGCCCCGTTCCGGGGGCTCGGCCCCCGGACCCCCGAAATCGCCCTTCGGGCTCGTCCTCGAACTCTGGGAGGTGCCCCCAGACGGGCTCAAAGGGCCAGCAGGACCACCAGCAAAACCAGCCCCACCACCGCAGGCCCAGCAACCTCGTATGCCCACCGCACCTCCGGCCCGCCCTGCGCCCCCTCGGCCGAGGCCCGCGCCTCGGCGAGCTCGCGCAGCTCGTCCATCGCCTGGTCCCCGGAAGCACGCACCGACCCGGCCGGCACGGGGGACGTGTGCCCCCGCGGATCGTCCGCCGCAGCCCGCGTCTGACGCCGCGCCGCCTTCTTGCGGGCGCGCAGCGAGACCGGGATCGCCCACAGCTGGTACTTGGCGCCGGACTGGTCGAAGACCTCGTTGGAGTAGCCGGAGCGCAGGCCGGAGACCGCCGCCCAGGGCAGCGTGACCGTACGGAACGGGTTGCGGATGCGGAGGCGGTCCTCGTTCGCGTACACCGCGGGCCGCACCGTGAACGCGACGACCAGCGGCACCGCGAGGAGCAGGCCCGCGATGGCCAGCCAGCGCACCCGGGCCTCGCCGTTGACCAGCGCGTCGATGCCCAGCCACGCGCCCAGGGCGAGCAGCATCACACCACCCGCGATCCCGGCGGGCGACCGGTAGACGCGATCCTTGGACTGGGGCTGCGCCGCGGGAGACGGAGGCTCGGGGGTCGTCATGCTGCCGATTCTGCACGACGGGGTGTGCACCGCTGTCCTGCGGTGGCCCTGACGCGGACAGCCGTACGGGGGTGTACAGCCGCTACGCGCGTAGATATGCTCCCCTCGTGACCATGCCCATCACTGCACCAACCTCCGCTGCCGACAGCGCGGGCGGACCCACCGGACCCGCCGGTCCGGCCGCCGGTCCCGCCCACGCGCTCGCTGACGTGACCGCGTCCGACAGCGCCCTGCGCCACTTCCTGCACGGGCTGCCCGGCGTCGACACGGTCGGCCTCGAGGCGCGCGCCGCGTCGCTCGGCACCCGTTCGATCAAGACCACGGCGAAGGCGTACGCCATCGACCTGGCCATCTCCATGATCGACCTGACGACCCTGGAAGGCGCGGACACCCCGGGCAAGGTCCGGGCGCTCGGCGCCAAGGCCGTCCACCCCGATCCGACCGACCGTACGACTCCGCAGGTCGCGGCCGTCTGCGTCTATCCGGACATGGTGGCGACGGCGAAGGAGGCGGTGGCCGGGACCGGGGTCAAGGTCGCCTCGGTCGCCACCGCGTTCCCCGCGGGCCGCGCCCCGCTCGAGGTGAAGCTGGCCGACGTGCGCTCGGCGGTCGCGGCCGGTGCCGACGAGATCGACATGGTCATCGACCGCGGTGCCTTCCTCTCGGGCCGGTACCTGAAGGTGTACGACGAGATCGTCGCCGTGAAGGAGGCCTGCGGGACGGACGCCCGTCTGAAGGTCATCTTCGAGACCGGCGAGCTGGCGACGTACGACAACATCCGGCGCGCGAGCTGGATCGGCATGCTCGCGGGCGCTGACTTCATCAAGACGTCCACCGGCAAGGTCGCGGTCAACGCAACGCCCGCCAACACGCTGCTGATGCTGGAAGCGGTACGCGACTTCCGTGCCGCCACCGGGGTACAGGTCGGAGTGAAGCCCGCGGGCGGCATCCGGACCTCCAAGGACGCGATCAAGTTCCTGGTGCTGGTCAACGAGACGGCCGGCGAGGACTGGCTGGACAACCACTGGTTCCGCTTCGGCGCCTCCTCGCTGCTGAACGATCTGCTGATGCAGCGCCAGAAGCTGGCGACCGGCCGCTACTCCGGCCCTGACTACGTGACGGTGGACTGATCACCATGACCATGGAAAAGCGGTCATCCGCATTCGAGTACGCCCCCGCGCCCGAGTCCCGCTCGGTCGTCGACATCGCCGCGTCGTACGGCCTGTTCATCGACGGCGAGTTCACCGAGGCCGCCGACGGCAAGGTTTTCAAGACGGTCTCGCCGTCCACAGAGGAGGTCCTCTCCGAGGTCGCGCAGGCGGGCGAGGCGGACGTCGACCGTGCCGTGAAGGCCGCCCGCAAGGCCTTCGAGAAGTGGTCGGCGCTGCCCGGCGCCGAGCGCGCCAAGTACCTGTTCCGCATCGCCCGGATCATCCAGGAGCGCTCGCGCGAGCTGGCCGTCCTGGAGACCCTGGACAACGGCAAGCCGATCAAGGAGACGCGCGACGCGGACCTCCCGCTGGTCGCCGCGCACTTCTTCTACTACGCGGGCTGGGCGGACAAGCTCGACCACGCCGGCTACGGCGCCGACCCGCGGCCGCTGGGTGTCGCAGGCCAGGTCATCCCCTGGAACTTCCCGCTCCTGATGCTCGCGTGGAAGATCGCCCCGGCACTGGCGACCGGCAACACGGTCGTGCTCAAGCCCGCGGAGACGACCCCGCTTTCCGCGCTCTTCTTCGCGGACATCTGCCGCCAGGCGGGCCTGCCGAAGGGCGTCGTCAACATCCTTCCGGGATACGGCGACACGGGCGCGGCGCTCGTCGCGCACCCCGACGTCAACAAGGTCGCATTCACCGGCTCCACGGCCGTCGGCAAGGAGATCGCCCGCACGGTCGCCGGCACCCGCAAGAAGCTCACGCTCGAACTCGGCGGCAAAGGCGCCAACATCGTCTTCGACGACGCCCCGATCGACCAGGCCGTCGAGGGAATCGTCACCGGCATCTTCTTCAACCAGGGCCAGGTCTGCTGCGCGGGCAGCCGTCTGCTGGTCCAGGAGTCGATCCAGGACGAGCTGCTCGAATCCCTCAAGCGCCGCCTGTCGACGCTCCGCCTCGGCGACCCGCTCGACAAGAACACCGACATCGGCGCGATCAACTCCGCGGAGCAGCTGGCCCGGATCACCGCGCTCGCCGAGCAGGGCGAGGCGGAGGGCGCCGAGCGCTGGTCCCCGGCCTGCGACCTGCCCTCCTCCGGCTACTGGTTCGCCCCGACGCTGTTCACGGGCGTCTCGCAGGCGCACACCATCGCCCGCGACGAGATCTTCGGCCCGGTCCTTTCGGTACTGACCTTCCGTACGCCCGAAGAGGCCGTGGCCAAGGCCAACAACACCCCGTACGGGCTCTCCGCGGGCATCTGGACCGAGAAGGGCTCCCGCATCCTCGCGGTCGCGGACCGGCTGCGCGCGGGCGTCGTCTGGGCCAACACGTTCAACAAGTTCGACCCGACCTCGCCGTTCGGCGGCTACAAGGAGTCGGGCTTCGGCCGCGAGGGCGGCCGCCATGGTCTGGAGGCGTACCTCGATGTCTGAGAAGTCCGATGAGCAGCGTCTCAGTGTCTTCAAGACCTACAAGCTGTACGTGGGCGGGAAGTTCCCGCGTTCCGAGAGCGGCCGGGTGTACGAGGTGACCGACTCAAAGGGCAACTGGCTCGCCAACGCACCCCTGTCGTCCCGCAAGGACGCGCGGGACGCGGTCGTCGCGGCCCGGAAGGCGTTCGGCGGCTGGGCGGGCAACACGGCGTACCTGCGCGGCCAGATCCTCTACCGGGTCGCGGAGATGCTGGAGGGCCGCCGCGAGCAGTTCGTCCGCGAGGTCGCCGATGCCGAGGGCCTGTCCAAGTCGAAGGCGGCGGCGCAGGTCGACGCGGCGATCGACCGCTGGGTCTGGTACGCGGGCTGGACGGACAAGATCAGCCAGGTCGTGGGCGGCGGAAACCCGGTGGCGGGCCCCTTCTTCAACCTCTCCACGCCCGAACCGACGGGCGTGGTGGCCGTGCTGGCGCCCCAGGATTCGTCCTTCCTCGGCCTCGTGTCCGTGATCGCCCCGGTGATCGCGACCGGCAACACCGCCGTGGTGGTCGCGAGCGAGAAGTCCCCGCTCCCGGCGCTCTCCCTCGGCGAGGTCCTGGCCACGTCCGACCTGCCGGGTGGCGTGGTCAACATCCTCTCCGGCCGCACCGCCGAGATCGCGACCCCGCTCGCCGCGCACCAGGACGTCAATGCGATCGACCTGACGGGCGCCGACGAAGTCCTCGCGAAGGAACTGGAGATCGCGGCCGCGGACAACCTGAAGCGCGTGCTTCGTCCACAGCCTGTGGACAACCCCGTGGACTGGCCGGCCGCCCCGGGCACACACCGCCTGACGGCCTTCCTGGAGACGAAGACGGTCTGGCACCCGACGGGTTCGCTGGGCGCGTCCGGCTCTTCGTACTGAGGCACGTACGCAACTGCACCCGCACCGCCCCGTACGCCTACACTGACGCACCGCGCGCAAACGGGCCCCGCCTCCCCTCCGTCCCCGGGGAGGCGGGGCTCTCCGCTGTGCGGGCCGTCAGCCCGGCAGCAGACCCGCCGCCTTGCCCGCCACCGGGAGGGTCCGCAGAGAACCGCCGTCGGTCAGCGGGCCCGTCACCTGTCTCGTCGACACGGGCTTGAAGTCCGCGATCTGCGTACCGACCGAGTTGCTCAGCGGGTCCACGCCCGTGCCGGCGAGCGGGTCGAGCTTGGCGTTCTTGACCGCGCCCATCGCCTGGTGCAGCGCCACGTTCGTCCCCTGCGCCGCCGCCTGGGGGTCGAGTTTGCCGAGGGCGCTCAGGCCGCCCGGCAGGGGGGCGGCGGCGGCCGTGGCCGCGCCTCCCGCACCGAGTCCGACACCTGCGACAGTCAGCGCGAGCCCGGCGCGCAGCAGACCGCGCTGAGCGGACCTGCGCTGAGGAACTGCGTGTCGTGCCATGAGATAAACCGCCTCCTTTGAGTAATCGATTCGCCACGAAGCGTAGTTGAGACGCGGCGTGGGTACCAAAGACGACCCGCGGGGTCGGCGCGGGCCGCGGGATGCCGCACACTGGTCTCTCGTGAGTTCCCATGCCCCTGCCACGCGCGTCGTGCTGCTCGCCGGCCCCTCCGGCTCCGGAAAGTCGTCGTTCGCCGCCCGCACCGGGCTGCCCGTGCTGAGCCTCGACGACTTCTACAAGGAGGGCGACGACCCGACTCTGCCGCTCGTACCGGGCAGTTCGGACATCGACTGGGACTCGCCCCAGTCCTGGGACACGGAGGCCGCCCTCACCGTGATCGAGGAGCTGTGCCGCACGGGCCGTACACGAGTGCCGCGGTACGACATCTCGACGAGCGCGCGGACAGGCGAGGACACGCTCGACATCGGGCACACCCCGCTGTTCATCGCTGAGGGCATCTTCGCCGCGGACATCGTGGGACGCTGCCGGGAACTCGGCTTGCTCGCCGACGCGTTGTGTCTGCGCGGTCGGCCATCGACGACGTTCCGGCGGCGTCTGCTGCGGGATCTGAAGGAGGGCCGCAAGTCCGTCTCGTTCCTGATCCGCCGCGGCTGGCGCCTCATGCGCGCCGAACGCACCATCGTGGCCCGCCAGACGGCGCTGGGCGCCCACCCGTGCGGCAAGAACGAGGCCGGTCTCCGGCTGGCGGCGGCCGGGCAGACCCTCGAGGCCATCCCGGCCGCCGAGGCCGTCGAGGTACGGGCCGAGGTCTGATCACCTGGCTGTCCTTCGCCCTCGGTAGGGTGCGCGGATGATGTCAGCACAAGGTGGTCAATTCGCGGGCGTGGTGCGGGACTTCGAGGCCGCGGTGCACGCCCGTGACCCGGAGGCGACGGGCCGCGCCTTCATGGGGATGCAGCAGACGTTCGGCGCGGCCGCGCCCCACGAGATCATGGAAGCGGGTCCGCGGCTCGCGGGCGTCCTGGCCCAGGTGCCGCCCGGACCGAGGTCAGTGGTCGCGGTGATCACGGGCGCCTGCGTGGAGCGCGGCGCCGACCCGCTGAACAGCGCACCGGGCCTCTTCGAGGGGCTGCGCGCCTCCCTCGAGGACGCCCTGGAGTTCTGCGCGCTGTGGGCGGAGAGCGGCGGCGGCGACTTCCCCGAACCGGGCGACGACTATCCGCCGGAGGCGGTCGTCGCCCGTACCGACGTCCAGCTCGCCGAGGCCTGGTGGGGCATGCCGCAGTGGGAGATGGCCGCGCTCGCGCACCTCAACCACCGCCCGGTGCGGCAGCGGATCGGCGACACGCGCCGCGAGGCGCTGGCCCTGCTCCGCCGGATATCCGCGGCCTCCGGCGAACCCTTCAAATGCCTCTCGTACGCGCTGCGCGTCCTGGACGACGAACCGCTGGTGGCACTGCACCGCGAGAGCGGCACGGGATATCTGCTGCGCATGTCGGGCATCGGTGACAACTTCCAGCTGCACACGCTCCTCGCCGACGCCCTGGTCGGCCGCGGATACGTGCAGGGGTACGCGCCCACGCCGCACGAGGTGGCCGTGTGCCGGGACGCACCCGGACAGGTGCCGACGACCGGCTCCTTCAACCTCGTCGCTCCCGACGGCAGCTGGATCTGGAACGAGGGAGACCCCTCGGACATCCCCGTGGTCGACGGCGTCCGGCTGCTCGTCCTGGACCCGTCGCCCTACCAGCGTGGCTGGCCGGCCGGCCGGTTCTTCCCCTCGATGCCGGGGGATCTCGTACTGGAGCGGGCGCTCTCTGCAGAGGAAGCCGCCGGGTGGTTCACCCGAGTGTCCCCGATGGCCCTGCGGCCCGTCTGAGTCGACTGGCGGGAAGCCACCAGACGCACAGCAAGCCGCACAGAAGACGGGACCGGAAAGGCCCCCCGGCCCTCCGGTCCCGCTATCCGCTCCCCCGTTGATCCCCCGTGTTCCCCCGTACCCCTGTGCTCCCCCCAGACCTCAGGCGACAAGCTCGCCGAAGGACTCCTCCTCGTCACGGCCGAAGCTCAGGACGTCGTCCTCGCGCAGCCGGCGCAGGGAGCGCCAGATGCTCGACTTCACCGTGCCGACACTGATGTCGAGAATCTCCGCGATCTCCGGGTCCGTACGACCCTCGTAGTAGCGGAGGACCAGCATGGTGCGCTGGAGTTCGGGCAGCCGGGCCAGCGCCTGCCACAGCACGGCGCGCAGCTCGGTGCCGCGCATCGCGTCCGTGTCACCGGCCGTCTCCGGCAGCTCCTCGGTCGGGTACTCGTTCAGCTTGCGGCGGCGCCAGGCGCTGATGTGCAGGTTGGTCATGGTGCGGCGGAGGTAGCCCCCCACCGCGGCCTTGTCGCTGATCCGGTCCCAGGCCCTGTACGTCGAGAAGAGGGCGCTCTGCAGCAGATCCTCCGCCTCGAACCGGTCACCGGTCAGGTGGTATGCGGTCGCGTACAGGGAGGCGCGGCGCTCCTGGACGTAGGCGGTGAACTCCGCCTCCGACCTGGCACGACGCTCCCCCGAGGCCTCCCCGTACGCGGCTCCCCCGTGAGCTCCCCCGTTGTTGCTTCCCCCCGCATGCGCGTCAACCACCGTCATGTACACGGTGTGCTGACGCCCGGTGCCGCGAGCGCACCCCCGCCCGCTCACGGCACCGGACTTCTCGTGCTGACCTGTGCCCCGCACGTCGTGGAGACGCGTGACAACTGCGCTTGTCGTTGTGCTGTGCAGCGTGCTCATCTCGCGCCCCCCGTCGGTGGAGTGGGTCTCGGTCCTTGCTGTGACGAAAACTCTGCCGGGGCGACTTCATGGCGGTGTCCGCCGACTGTCACAGACCTGTCACAGGGGTCCGGCACATGGGCGTGCCGGGGCGCTGTCAAAGATCCTTCACAGGAGTTCGAAGTACGCGCGTGTGGGCCGGAGCGGCACAACTGTCGAAACCCCACCGTGCGATGAGTCAGAATGACGCCGTGCCTTCCCTGTTGCTGATCGAGGACGACGACGCCATCCGTACGGCCCTGGAGCTGTCCCTGACGCGCCAGGGGCACCGTGTGGCCACCGCTGCCACCGGCGAGGACGGTCTCAAGCTGCTGCGCGAACAGCGTCCGGACCTGATCGTGCTGGACGTGATGCTGCCCGGCATCGACGGGTTCGAGGTGTGCCGGCGCATCCGGCGCACCGACCAGCTGCCGATCATCCTGCTGACCGCGCGCAGCGACGACATCGACGTGGTGGTCGGGCTGGAGTCCGGTGCCGACGACTATGTCGTCAAGCCCGTGCAGGGCCGCGTGCTGGACGCGCGGATCCGTGCCGTGCTGCGCCGCGGCGAGCGGGAGGCGAACGACTCGGCGACGTTCGGGAACGTGATCATCGACCGTGCGGCGATGACCGTCACCAAGAACGGCGAGGATCTCCAGCTGACCCCGACCGAGCTGCGTCTGCTGCTGGAGCTGAGCCGCAGGCCCGGCCAGGCGCTGTCGCGCCAGCAGCTGCTGCGCCTCGTCTGGGAGCACGACTATCTCGGCGACTCCCGGCTCGTCGACGCCTGTGTGCAGCGGCTGCGCGCCAAGGTCGAGGACGTGCCGTCCTCGCCGACGCTGATCCGTACGGTGCGGGGCGTGGGCTACCGGCTGGACACGCCCTCGTGAGAGACGGCTGTGACATCCGGCTTCACCACTCCCGGCTCGTGTCCCACCCCAGACTCTTCGGCCGCTCTTGTTTCACTGGCCACCTGTGCCCCACGAACACGGCAACAGGGGGTCTCACCCGCCGTGTTCCGGCAGAGAATGGAAGGGTGACCAGGGAGGCAGGGACGGCGGTACCCAGGCTCCCCCAGTGCCTTAAGGGTCTGGGAGGTGCCCCCAGGCGCGCGGGCGCGGAAGCGAGCGGTCGGGCACGGTGACGAAACCGCACGACAAGCTGCGCGGCTGGGCCGCGGCGCGCAAGGCGATCCTCTCGACGCTGCGCTTCACGAGCCTGCGGCTGCGGCTGGTCCTCGTGTTCGCGCTCGTCGCGCTGACCGCCGCCGTGTCGGCGAGCGGCATAGCGTACTGGCTCAACCGCGAGGCGGTGCTCACCCGCGCGCAGGACGCCGCGCTGAACGACTTCCAGCAGGGGATGCAGAACCGCGCGGGCGCGCTGCCGGCCCGTCCGACACAGGAGGAACTGCAGCACGCCGCCGGTCAGATGGCCGCCAGCGGCCAGCACTTCAGCGTGCTGCTGATCGCCGAGGACGAGGGCGGCGACACCATCGCCGGCAACTCCGACCTGGGCACCTTCACGCTGTCCGACGTACCGAAGTCGCTGCGCGACGCCGTGAACGAGAAGCAGCCGCTCACCGAGGGCAACAAGTACGAGTACCACCTGTACTGGCAGCGGATCGTCGACGACGGCACGCCGTACCTCGTGGGCGGCGCCACGATGATCGGCGGGGGGCCGACCGGATACATGCTCAAGTCCCTGGAGCCTGAGGCCAAGGACCTCAACTCGCTGGCCTGGTCGCTGGGGATCGCCACCGGGCTTGCGCTGATCGGCTCCGCGCTGCTCGCACAGGCCGCGGCGACGACCGTCCTCAAGCCCGTGCACCGGCTCGGGGTCGCTGCTCGCCGGCTCGGCGAGGGCAAGCTGGACACCCGGCTGCGGGTGTCCGGAACGGACGAGCTCGCCGATCTTTCGCGTACGTTCAACCAGACCGCGGAGGCGCTGGAGCAGCGCGTCGCGGAGATGACCGCGCGCGACGATGCGTCGCGGCGGTTCGTCGCCGACATGTCGCACGAGCTGCGTACGCCGCTGACCGCGATCACCGCTGTGACCGAGGTGCTCGAGGAGGAGCTGGACGCCGAGACCGGCAGCGTCGACCCGATGATCGAGCCCGCGGTACGGCTGGTCGTCAGCGAGACGCGGCGGCTGGGCGACCTGGTGGAGAACCTGATGGAGGTCACCCGCTTCGACGCGGGGACGGCCCGGCTGGTCCTCGACAACGTGGACCTCGCCGACCAGATCACCGCCTGCATCGACGCGCGCGCCTGGCTCGACGCCGTCGAACTCGACGCCGAGCGCGGCATCATGGCCCGGCTCGATCCGCGGCGGCTTGACGTGATCCTCGCGAACCTCATCGGGAACGCGCTCAAGCACGGCGGTTCTCCTGTGCGGGTGGCCGTGCGGACCGAGGGCCCCGACGGCCAGGTGGTGGCCATCGAGGTACGCGACCACGGGCCCGGCATCCCCGAGGACGTGCTGCCGCACGTCTTCGACCGCTTCTACAAGGCGAGCGCCTCGCGGCCGCGGTCCGAGGGCAGCGGTCTCGGCCTTTCCATCGCGCTGGAGAACGCCCATATCCACGGGGGCGAGATCACCGCGGCGAACTCGCCCGACGGCGGGGCCGTGTTCACTTTCCGGGTGCCTCGGGACGCTTCGGGGGTGGCGGAGCGGGAGCGGGGCGACGGCTCGTCGGTTGAGAGGCGGCCGGGGGCGACGGGGGCCGACGGATCGGGTGGCTCCCAGGAGTCCGACGGAGGTGAGCGGTGAACGTGCGGCGTATGCGGGGTGCAGTGGCCGTTCCGCTGCTCGGCGTGGTGCTGGCCTCGGTGCTCTCCGGGTGCGGGATCCGGCCGACCGAGGTGCCGACCGACTTCGGGGCCGCGCCGTCGCGGGTGCCCTGCGCCCTGGGCGGGGCCGACATCGGCACGCAGTCGGCGCGCGGCGTCCCCGTGCAGGTCTTCCTGGTGTGCGCGTCGCAGCTGGTGACGGTCGACCGGAACGTGCAGCTCGCCGGGAAGGACGCGGCGACGGACCGCGTGCGGGTGGCGCAGGCGCTGCTCGACAAGCTGGCGGAGGCGCCGTCGGCGCCGGAGAAGCAGGCGGGGTACACGACGGCCGTGCGCGGCGGCATGACGGTGTCCGGGCCGCGGGAGGGCGATCCGGAAGACACGTTGCGGCTCAGCACGCCGCCGGAGGATCTGTCGGCGTATGCGCTGGCGCAGATCGTCTGCACGTACGCGGATTCCGCTGCGGCGGACGAGGACGGGGCGGTGGTGCTGGGGGGTGCCGACGACCAGCCTGCGCGGCGCTACGAGTGCACCCCGGACGTACGCGCCCGCCCGGGCGCGGTACCGCCGCCTTCTGAGCCGGCCTCCGGCTCCTGAGGCCCGTCTTCGGCTGCGCGTGCGTGGGTGGCTGGTGCGCCACCTCCCGGTGGGTGGGTCGGGGCACCCGCCGTCGTGGGTTGTACCCACCCTCCCCCAGCTACCGCTGGGAGGTGCCCCCAGCCCCGCGGAACGCCTGCCCACAGCGGTAGGGCTCTGCCCGCGGACGCTGGGTGGGGGCGCGCATACGTGGGCGAGAGCCCCCCGCCGGAGGCCCCCGTACCGCCGAATGGGGTGAGCTGAGGCATACCCCGGAACCACGGCGCGAGCCCCGGCGTCATTGGGGGCGTGCGTCAAGGATCGGGCGACGGCAACGTCGCGTTCCGCGTTCGTGCGGCAGGAGGCGTCCTCCTCGTCGCACACCTTCTCCTCGTCGGATGGCTCACGCTGCGCCCCCTGAACGTCCCCTGGGTGAGCGCGGCGAATCTGCATCCCTTCGCCGGCATCCGCGCCGACCTGGCACTGGGCCCATTGCAGGCGGCCCGCCGCATCGGCGAGGGCCTGCTGCTGCTCGCCCCGCTGGGCGTACTCCTGCCGCTGGTCGGCGGAAAACTGTCCGTGTCGCCGCTGGGCTCCCTGGCCCGTACGGTCGCGGCCGGCGCCCTCCTGTCGCTGGGCATCGAGCTGCTGCAGACCGGCGTACCGGGCCAGATCGTGGACGTCGACTCGCTGCTGCTGAACACCGTGGGCGTGGCCCTCGCGCATGTCGCCGTCGTGCCCGCCGCCCGGGCCCGGCTCCGCCGTAGGACCGAGCGCGCACCAGCACCCCGGGAGGACGCCTCTCAGGGAGCGACCCCGACGATTACCAGGGTCGGCCTCGCACCGCAGAGCGACGCTCTGCCCGCTTCGCGTCCTTAGCGTGGAAGGCAGATGAGGCAACCGCCTCCACGGTTCGCGAAGGAGCCCACGATGACCCGCCTTGCCCGCCCCACCAACGGACGGATGATCGGCGGAGTGTGCGCAGCGCTGGCACGGCGCTTCGGCACCTCCGCGACCACGATGCGAGTGATCTTCGTACTCTCGTGCCTGCTGCCCGGCCCCCAGTTCCTGCTCTACATCGCGCTGTGGATCCTGTTCCCCAGCGAGAAGAGCGTCCGCCAGGCCTGGTAGCGGAGACAGCACGACGGGGTGCGCCGACCATGTCGGTGCACCCCGTCGTCGTTTACGGTCAGCCGAGGCCCAGGGAGTTGTGCAGCGGCAGCTCCTGCGTGTGGAAGCCCTGCGTCGGCAGGCCGCCCAGGAGTCCGCTCACCCGGGTGTCGTCGAGCGGGGCCGGCAGGGGGGACGCCGCCACCTGGCCGGTGGCGGTCCTGACCGTGTACTGCGCCTCGTCGAGGGAGTCGGTGCTGACCTTGGCGGGCAGCGTCCGCGCGGCCTCGCCGAGGTCCGAGGCGACTCCGGGGGCGGCGTTGGCCGCACCGGCGCCCGCGGCAGCGAAGGCGGCACCGAGCGCGGCGACGCCGAGGGTCTTGGCGGCAGACTGCTTCATCTTCACGTCCTCGTGACGGGGGCTTTGGATCTCAGAAACGTAACGACCGATTCGTGCCACCCGCAAACACCGAGTTTGCTCGGGAATTCGTCACGCCCAGGACGTCGGCGGGTTCGCGATCACGGCCTCCTTTTCACAGAAGTGCTGGTCGACGCCGTCTGCTTGAACAGCCATTCGGACTTCAGCTCGGCGTATCCCGGCTTGATCACGTCATTGATCATCGCCAGTCGTTCGTCGAAAGGAATGAATGCTGATTTCATCGCATTGACGGTGAACCACTGGATGTCGTCGAGCGTGTATCCGAAAGCCTCGGTCAGCAGCTCGAATTCACGGCTCATGCTGGTGCCGCTCATGAGGCGGTTGTCGGTGTTGACGGTGGCCCGGAAGTGCAGCCGGCGCAGCAGGCCGATGGGGTGCTCGGTGTACGAGGACGCGGCGCCCGTCTGGAGGTTGGAGGTGGGGCACATCTCCAGCGGGATGCGCTTGTCCCGTACGTACGCGGCCAGTCGGCCGAGTTGCACGGAGCCGTCCTCGGCGACCTTGATGTCGTCGATGATGCGCACGCCGTGGCCGAGCCGGTCGGCGCCGCACCACTGCAGGGCCTGCCAGATCGAGGGCAGGCCGAAGGCCTCTCCGGCGTGGATCGTGAAGTGGTTGTTCTCGCGCTTGAGGTACTCGAAGGCGTCGAGGTGCCGGGTGGGCGGGTAGCCGGCCTCGGCGCCCGCGATGTCGAAGCCGACGACGCCCTGGTCCCGGTAGTGGTTGGCGAGTTCGGCGATCTCCAGGGCGCGGGCGGCGTGCCGCATCGCGGTGAGGAGGGCGCCGACGCGGATGCGGTGGCCGTTCTCGCGGGCAATGCGCTCGCCCTCGCGGAAGCCCTCGTTGACCGCCTCGACGACCTCTTCGAGGGTGAGGCCCTTCTCGAGGTGCTGCTCCGGGGCGTACCGGACCTCGGCGTAGACGACGCCGTCCTCGGCCAGGTCCTCGGCGCACTCGGCGGCGACGCGCTTCAGCGCCTCCTTGGTCTGCATGACGGCGCAGGTGTGCGCGAAGGTCTCCAGATAGCGCTCCAGCGAACCGGAGTCGGCCGCCTCCCGGAACCAGATGCCGAGCTTGTCGGGGTCGGTCTCGGGGAGGTGGTCGTAGCCCTGGGCGCGGGCGAGTTCGACGATGGTGCCGGGGCGCAGGCCACCGTCGAGGTGGTCGTGGAGCAGCGCCTTCGGGGCGCGGCGGATCTGGTCCGGAGTCGGCGTTTCGCGGATCTGGCTCGTCATTTCCGCACTCTAACTCCTACGCGCGTAGAACTCTCGCTCTCGGCATTCGTCGATACGTAACGGTGACCCTGAGGACAGGTGGAATACACCAGTGCTTCTGACACTGTTCTGTCATGGCACAGCAAGCGACGTCGACTCAGACGCCCAGGCTGGGAAAGGCGATCGGCCCGGAGCCGGCCGCCGTGGGCGGTGTGGTGCTGCTGCTGCCCGGGGGTGACGAGGTCTCCGTGCGCCGTCCGTCCCCGCTCGCCGCGTCGTCGGTACGCGCCCTCGGGCGGCGTCTCGCGCGCGACGGGCGTGAGCAGGGACTTGCGGCGCATGTGGTCCACTACCGGTGCCGCGGCTGGAACGGCAGCGAGGCGCATCTCGCGCGCGACGCCTCATGGGCTGCGGACGAGGCCGTACGGCGCTACGGCGACGTGCCGGTCTGCCTCGTCGGCGTGGACATGGGCGGCCGCGCCGCCCTGCACGCGGGCGGCCATCCGGCGGTCGACTCCGTGCTGGCGGTCGCGCCCTGGCTGCCCGAGGACGACATGGCCGCGGCTCCCGAGCCGGTGAAGCAGCTGGCGGGGCGGCGCGTAATGATCGTGCACGGCACCAACGACGAGCGTACGGACCCTGAGTTGTCATTCCGGCTGGCGGCCCGGGTGAAGAAGACCAATCCCGGTATCTGCCGGTTCGAGGTGCACTCCGACGGGCACGGGCTGCATCAGTACTGGGCCGAAGTCCTCGCTCTCGCCTCGGACTTCGTGCTCGGTACGTTGTTCGGGCGCGACTTCGCGCGCCCGGTCGCGGACGCGCTGGCGGCTCCGCCGCCGCTGGGGTTGCGGATGCCGTTGGCGGCGGGGTTCGGGGGGACGGGGCGGCGCCGCTAGCGCCACCTGCCGGTGGCGGGTTCGCCAGGTGCGCGTCCGCGGGTCCGCTCCGGTTCGCCACCTGCCGGTGGCTGGGTCCGGGCCGCGCCGGGATGTACGTCCTCGGTCTGGCGCCGAGCCGTACATCGTCGGGCGAGCCCGGAATTCGCGCCAGCCGCTGCGGGCGCACATCCCGCCGCGTCCCCTTCGGCCGGATGGCGCCTGCGGACCGGCGGGGGTCACCGTTGTGGGCAGGCGTTCCGCAGGGCGATGGGGGGTACCTCCCATGCCCTTAAGGCAATGGGGGAGGGTGGGCACAACCCACGACGTACGGTGCGTCGAAACCGTGGTCCCGCCGGGCTACGGGACGGCTCAGTCCGGCAGAAGGTGCCCCCGGCGCAACAGCAAAAAGCGTTTGAAGGCTGCTACCGGCGGCGTGTCGGGGATGCCCGCGCGCCAGGCCACCCCGATCTCGCGGGCCGCCCGCGGCGCGGTGACCGTAAGCTCCGCGACTCCCGGCCGCGCCACGGCCGGCGGCGGCAGCAGCGCCACGCCGAGCCCGGCGGCGACGAGCCCGCGCAGGGTTTCGGCCTCCTCGCCCTCGAAGGCGACACGGGGACGGAAGCCCGCCTGCCGGCACAGGTCGTCGGTGATACGCCGCAGCCCGTAGCCGGGTTCGAGGGTCACGAAAGTCTCGTCTGCCGCCTCGGCGAGACGGACGCGCTTGCGGGACGCGAGGCGGTGGTCGTCGGGCACGACCAGCCGCAACCGCTGCTCGTCGAGGCGGCGCGCGACCAGGTCGGGCGCGTCGGGGACCGGTGAGGTCAGACAGAGGTCCAACTCTCCCGACCGCAGGCGTTCGAGCATCGCCTCGCCGTAGTTCTGGACGAGGCTGAACCGCACGCGCGGATGGTCGACACGGAAGGCGCGGATGAGCTCGGGCACGGTTTCGGAGCCCAGCGTGTGCAGGAAGCCGAAGGCGACCTTGCCGGACGCGGGGTCGACGTCCGCCCGTACCTCCTCGGCGGCGCGCTCGACCTCGGCGAGTGCCCGCTCGACCGAGGTGAGGAAGGTGCGGCCGGCGGGCGTCAGCGACACCGTGCGGCCGTGACGGGCGAACAGGTCGACGCCCAGGTCCTGTTCGAGCCGTACGAGGGCCCGGGACAGGGTCGACTGCGGCACCTGCATCTCCTGCGCGGCCCGCGTGACGTGCTCGGTGCGGGCGACGCCTGCGAAGTAGGCGAGGCGCGGCGCGAGTATCGCCGCAATGTCTTCCGTGTCACTGGACGGTGACAGTCGCGGCTGTGACCTCTGCTCATGCTGCATGGGATCGATTATGGCGATTCCATGCATTGGACGCATGAATGCAGGTCGCCGTACGTTCGGGGCATGCCTCCTGCCAGTACCAAGGCGTCCACCACCGTGGACGCCCGCCCTGCCGCTTCTGCTTCCGACTCCCGTATGGCCCCCGGCGGTCCCGGTTACCGCCGGATGAGCCTCGCCCTGTTCCTGGCGGGCGTCGCGACGTTCGCCCTGCTGTACTCCACGCAGGCCCTGCTCCCGCTGATCTCCGACGATTTCGGTGCGAGCGCGTCCACGGCGAGCTGGACGGTGTCGGCGGCGACGGGCGGGCTGGCGCTGTGCGTACTGCCGATGTCCGCGCTGTCGGAGCGGTTCGGGCGGCGGACCATGATGACGGCGTCGCTCATGGTCGCGGTGGTGGTCGCTCTGCTGGTGCCCTTCGCACCGTCGGTCGGCGCGCTGATCGCGCTGCGCGCGGTGCAGGGAGCGGCGCTCGCCGGGCTTCCGGCGTCCGCGACGGCGTATCTCGCCGAGGAGGTGCGCCCCAAGGCGCTGGTCACCGCGATCGGACTGTTCGTCGCGGGCAACAGCGTCGGCGGCATGAGCGGCCGGGTCATCACCGGCTGGGTCGCGCAGGAGTGGGGCTGGCGCGTGGCGGTCGGCGCGATCGGCCTGATCGCGGTGGTGTGCGCGGCGCTGTTCCGCGTACTGCTGCCGGCGCCGCGCCACTTCACGCCCGGCACGCTCAACCCGAAGGCGCTGGGCCGCACGGTCCGCGGTCACCTGTCCGATCCGCTGCTGCGCCGCCTGTACGCGATCGGCGGGCTGTTCATGACGGTGTTCGGCGGCGTCTACACGGTGATCGGCTACCGGCTGACGGATGCGCCGTTCTCGCTTCCGCAGGGCATCATCGGCTCGATCTTCCTGGTGTATCTCGTCGGTACGCTGTCGGCGTCGGCGGCCGGAGAGCTGGTGGCGAGGCTGGGGCGGCGCGGGGCGCTGTACCTGGCGGGCGGTACGACGACCGCGGGCCTGCTGCTGTCGCTCGCCGACGCGCTGCCCCTGGTCCTGCTGGGCCTGGTCCTGATCACCGCCGGTTTCTTCGCGGGCCACGCGGTCGCGTCCTCTGCGGTCAGCCACACCGCGACCCGGGGCCGGGCGCAGGCCTCGGCGCTCTACCAGTCCTCGTACTACGTGGGCTCCAGCGCGGGCAGCACGCTGGGCGCGGTCGCCTTCCACGCGGGCGGCTGGTCCGGGACCGTGGCGCTCGGACTGCTCGCCGTGGCCGGCGTCGTGACGATCACGGTCGCGGGTACGCGGGCGGCGATGGCGCAGGCCCAGCTGGTCGCGGCCCCGGCGGGGCACTGAGGTCGCCGGTCACCACTACTGCATGTCGCACCCCGCGTACCGCCGACTGGCGGTGCGCGGGGTGCGGCATGAGGATCGGGGCATGAGCCGCACAAGTATCCGGGCCCGGCCTGCTTCCGTGGCCGGAATCGGCAGGTCGGGGACGATTGTCAGTGGGGTCCTGTAGCTTCCGGACTGCTGGCGCCGCACAGGGCGACGGAGAAGCCACAGGGGTGGGTTCGATGACTGACAGCACAGCGACGACGACGGATCTGGACGCCCGGCTGGAGAAGCACCGGGTCGAGCTGACGGGGTACTGCTACCGGATGCTCGGTTCCTCCTTCGAGGCCGAGGACGCCGTGCAGGACACGATGGTGCGCGCCTGGCGGAGCTACGACCGGTTCGAGGGCCGCTCGTCGCTGCGCTCGTGGCTGTACCGCATCGCGACGAACGTGTGCCTGGACATGCTGAACGCGGGCAACCGCCGGGCCCGCCCCATGGATCTCACCGAGTCCACGCCGCTGGCCCACGCGGCGCTCAATCCCCGCCCGGACCACACGTGGCTGGAGCCGATGCCGGACGCTCGCGTGCTGCCCGAGGTCAGCGACCCGGCGGAGGCCGCGGTGGCCAAGGAGTCGGTGCGTCTCGCGTTCATGGCGGCCCTGCAGCAACTGCCGCCGAAGCAGCGGGCCGTGCTGATCCTGCGGGAGGTGCTCGCGTGGAAGGCGAGTGAGGTCGCCGAGCTGCTCGGCACGTCGGTCGCCTCGGTCAACAGCGCGCTCCAGCGGGCGCGGGCGACGCTGGCAGAGAACGGCGGATCCCTGGACACGGCGACGGCCGACCCGCTCGACGATGCGCAGCGCAAGCTCCTGGACCGCTATGTCGCGGCCTTCGAGGGGTACGACATGGCGGCGCTGACGGCCCTGCTGCATGAGGACGCGGTGATGACGATGCCGCCGTTCGACCTGTGGCTGCGCGGGCCCGAGGACATCACCGGCTTCATGACGACGCTGGGCTCGGCCTGCGAGGGCTCCCGTCTGATTCCGGTCGTCGCCAATGGCACCCCGGCCTTCGCGCAGTACAAGCCGGATCCGGACGGGAAGGGCTTTGTGCCCTGGTCGGTGCAGGTCATAGAGGTGTCAGAGGGCCGGATCACCGGGTTCCACTGCTTCCTGGACACGGCTAGGTGGTTCCCGCTGTTCGGGGTGCCGCTCCACCTCGAGCCCTAGCCCGACGAGTTGGAGCAGCTCCCGCAGCCCCGGGGGCGGGTTGCGTACGCGGATCCGGCCGCCCGCGCGGCGTGCAGCGAGCTCCAGCCGGGCCAGCAGGTCGACGGCGGCGAGCCCGGGAGCGGCCAGCGCCGCGGCGTCGCACACGACGACGTCAGCGCCGGTGGCCAGCAGCTGTGCTCGTACGTCCGCGCACAGCCGGTCCGCCTCGGCGCGGCCGACGGCGCCGGGCAGGACCAGGGGTGCGGGTGTCGGAGCGTCCACGATCGGTAGACCGTGGGTGAGCGGAGAACTCATCGCGCGCGGCGACAGCGACGCGGTGGGGGTGCTCTCCGCTCCGGCTCAGGCGATGCGTTCCAGCACGATCGGCGACGGGGTGAAGCCTGTGTCGGCCGACGCGATGTCGTATGCCCCCTCCAGGGACTGGAGCGCGTACTCGAAGCGTTCCGGGGTGTCCGTGTGGAGGGTGAGGAGGGGCCGGCCCTCGGTGACGGTGTCGCCCGGCTTGGCGTGGAGTTCGACGCCTGCCCCGGACTGGACCGGGTCCTCCTTGCGGGCGCGGCCCGCGCCGAGGCGCCAGGCGGCCACGCCGACGTCGTACGCGTCGAGGCGGGTCAGTACGCCGGAGGAGGGTGCCTTCACGACGTGCTGATCGCGGGATGTGGGCAGCGGGGCGTCCGGGTCGCCGCCCTGTGCCGCGATCATGCGGCGCCACACGTCCATGGCGGAGCCGTCCGCCAGGGCCTTCGCCGGGTCGGCGTCCTTCAGTCCGGACGCGTCCAGCATCTCGCGGGCCAGAGCGAGGGTGAGTTCGACGACGTCCGCCGGGCCGCCGCCCGCGAGGACCTCCACGGACTCGCGGACCTCGAGGGCGTTGCCCGCGGTCAGGCCGAGCGGGGTGGCCATGTCGGTGAGCAGTGCGACCGTCTTCACGCCGTGGTCGGTGCCCAGTCCGACCATGGTGGAGGCGAGTTCGCGGGCGTCCTCGATCGTCTTCATGAAGGCGCCCGTGCCGACCTTGACGTCGAGGACCAGCGAGCCGGTGCCCTCCGCGATCTTCTTCGACATGATCGACGAGGCGATCAGCGGGATCGCCTCGACCGTGCCGGTCACGTCCCGGAGGGCGTACAGCTTCTTGTCGGCGGGGGCCAGGCCGTCGCCCGCCGCGCAGATCACCGCGCCCGTCGTGTCGAGGACGTTCAGCATCTCCTCGTTGGAGAGCAGGGCGCGCCAGCCCGGGATGGACTCCAGCTTGTCGAGCGTGCCGCCGGTGTGGCCAAGGCCGCGGCCGGACAGCTGCGGGACGGCTGCGCCGCAGGCGGCGACCAGGGGGGCCAGCGGAAGCGTGATCTTGTCGCCTACGCCGCCTGTGGAGTGCTTGTCCGCCGTGGGGCGGGTGAGGGCCGAGAAGTCCATGCGCTCGCCCGAGGCGATCATGGCGGCGGTCCAGCGGGCGATTTCGCGACGGTTCATGCCGTTGAGGAGGATGGCCATCGCCAGGGCCGACATCTGCTCGTCGGCGATGTCGCCGCGGGTGTAGGCGTCGATGACCCAGTCGATCTGGGGGTCTGTGAGTTCGCCGTGGTCGCGCTTGGTGCGGATGACGGAGATGGCGTCCATGGGGGTTCCTTCCGGTTTGTTCCGGTGGTGCGGGTGGCGGGTGGCGGTTTGGTTTCCCCCACCCCGCCCCTTCCCGTAACCAGGGGCGCTGCCCCTGGACCCCTTATCGCCCTGACGGGCTCGTCCTCAAGCGCCGGACGGGCTGAAATTCAGCCCGTCCGGCGCTTGAGGACCGGGGGTCCAAAGGGCTGGCGGGGTGGGGAGAAAAACGCCCTATGTAAGCCGCTCCGGCCCAAACGCCTGCGGCAGCACCGCCGACAGGGGCAGTACGCCCTGCGGGGTCTCAAGGAGCAGCTCCGGTCCGCCGAACTCGAACAGCAGCTGGCGGCAGCGCCCGCACGGCATCAGGATGTCGCCCTTGCCGTCGACGCAGGTGAAGTGCGTCAGCCGGCCGCCGCCGGTCAGCTGCAGCTGCGAGACGAGCCCGCATTCGGCGCACAGCCCGAGCCCGTACGAGGCGTTCTCGACATTGCAGCCGGTCACGGTCCGGCCGTCGTCGGCCAGGGCCGCGGCGCCGACGGGGAAGCCCGAGTAGGGGGCGTAGGCGCGGGACATGGCGTCCCGTGCGGCCTCCCGCAGGGCCTCCCAGTCGACGTCGGCGTCCCGGGCGGCGCCGCCTACGGAGCTCACTTGCCCTGACCCTTCCGGTACGGCAGGCCGTCCGCCTTCGGCATCCGCAGGCGCTGCGCCGACAGGGCGAGCACGAGCAGCGTGATGACGTACGGCGTGGCGGAGACGACCTGGTTGGGCACCTCGTTGGTGACGGAGTACCAAGTGAACACCAGGGCGCCGATGACCAGGGTGATCACGGCCGGGACGTACTTCTTCCGGATCAGCAGCCAGACCGCGCCGACCACCAGCAGGACGGCGCCGAGCAGCAGCAGCGCGTGGACGTTCTCGGAGCCGCCGCGCAGGTTGAGGCTGTCGGTGTAGCCGAAGAGACCGGCGCCGAGGGCGAGTCCGCCGGGCATCCAGTTGCCGAAGATCATCGCGGCGAGGCCGATGTAGCCGCGGCCGCTGGTCTGGCCCTCCAGATAGAAGGGGTTGGCGACGATGGAGAGGAAGACGCCGCCGAGTCCGGCCAGGCCGCCGGAGATGATCACGGCCAGGTACTTGTACTTGTAGACGTTGACGCCGAGCGACTCGGCCGCGACCGGGTTCTCGCCGCAGGACCGCAGGCGCAGACCGAAGGCGGTGCGCCACAGGATCCACCAGGAGGCGGGGATCAGCGCGACGGCGAGCAGGGTCAGCCAGGAGACGTCGGTGACCAGGCCGCCGAGGAGCCCGGCTATGTCCGAGATGAAGAACCAGCCCTTGGCGTTGAGTTCTTGAAGCGCGTCGGAGAGTCCGGGGACCGTGAAGTCGCCCAGGGAGTTCACCGGCGGGGACTGCTTGGCCGAGCCGCCCTGGACACCCTCGAAGGCGAGCGGGGCGAGGTAGCGGGTGGCGCCGAGGGCCAGGATGTTGATGGCCACACCGGAGACGATGTGGTTGACGTTGAAGGTGACGGTGACGAACGCGTGGAGCAGGCCGCCGAGCGCGCCGCCGAGGATGCCGACGAGGACGCCGGTCCACGGGCCCCACTGGTAGCCGGCCCAGGCGCCGAACCAGGTGCCGAGGATCATCATGCCTTCGAGGCCGATGTTGACGACGCCCGCGCGCTCGGCCCACAGGCCGCCGAGGCCGGCCAGTCCGATCGGTACGGCCAGCTGGAGCGCGGTGGACATCTGGCTGACGTTGGTGATGCCGTCGGCGCCGGTGATGATGCGGACGATCGAGGTCAGCGCCAGGGCGCCTGCGATGACCAGCAGGAGGACCGGGAGCGGCAGTCTCCGGCCGACCGGTGCGGCGGGCTGCAGCGAGGGCTGGTTGACAGCGGTTGCCGTGGTCATCGGCCAGCCACCTCCTTCTCGGTGTTGTTGTCGGCGGTGGCGCCGAGGACGTGGCCCGCGGCGAGCTCCGCGCCGACGCGGCGCTGCTGGCGGCGCAGGCCCCAGGTGCGTACGGCCTCGTACGAGACGACGACCGCGAGCACGATCAGGCCCTGCATGATGACCGCGATCTCCTTGTCGTAGGGCACCGCCGCGAACTCGAGTTCCGGCGATGCCTTGTCGAGCCAGGCGATCAGGAGGGCGGCGAAGGCGATGCCGACCGGGTTGTTGCGGCCGAGCAGGGCGATGGTGATGCCCGTGAAGCCGAGGGTGGTCGGGAAGGTCGCGCTGTAGGTGTGCGAGGCGCCGAGCAGGATGGGCAGGCCCGCGAGGCCTGCCATGCCGCCGGAGACCAGCATCGCGGTCAGCACCATGCGCTTGGGGTCGACACCGCTGGCCGCCGCGGCGGTCTCCGATGCGCCCGAGGCGCGCAGGTCGAAGCCGAAGCGGGTGCGGTTGAGGACGACCCAGTAGCCGATGCCGAGGAGGACGGCGACGATCGTGAAGCCGTAGATCTCACCGGCGGGACCCATGTCGATTCCGGGCACCCAGCCGGACTTGGACATCTCGCCCGTGGTGTTGTTGTTGCCGACCTTGACGCCGAAGACGCTGGGCAGCCACAGGTAGGCGATGACAGAGCTCGCGATCGCGTTGAGCATGATCGTCGCTACGACCTCGCTGACGCCGCGGGTGACCTTCAGGACACCCGCGATGCCCGACCAGAACGCGCCGGTGAGGACCGCGGTCAGCACGAGCAGCGGAATCTGCAGGACCGCCGGGAGCCCGACGTGGGTGCCGACGATCGCGGCGGCCATGGCGGCGAGCTGGTACTGGCCGTCCACGCCGATGTTGAACAGGTTCATCCGGAAGCCGATGGCCACCGCGAGCGCCGCCAGGTAGTACATCCCGGCCTGGTTGATGATCAGGACCTGGATGTCCGAGTACGTGGCCTGCTCGAACATCAGCAGGTACGGCTCGACCGGGTTCTTGCCCGAGGCGATCAGCACGATCGAGGTCAGGGCCACGGCCACGACGAGCGCGATGACCGGTCCGGCCACCGCGAGGAGCACCCGCTCCTTGTCGAACTTCTTCATCAGCGGGCCTCGCCTTCCGGGGCGTCTGCCGGGGTCTTCGCCAGAGCGTCTGCCGGGGCTTCTTCGTGTTCGAGATGACCGGAGGCGGCGCCGGTCATGGCCGAGCCGAGCTCCTCCGGGGTGATGGTGGCCGGGTCGGCGTCGGCGACGAGCCTGCCGTTGTAGATCACCCGGAGGGTGTCGGAGAGGCCGATCAGCTCGTCCAGGTCCGCGGAGATCAGCAGCACGGCGAGGCCTTCGCGGCGGGCCTGACGTATCTGGTCCCAGATCTGGGCCTGCGCGCCGACGTCCACACCGCGGGTGGGGTGGGCGGCGATGAGGAAGCGCGGCTTGTGGCTCATCTCGCGGCCGACGATCAGCTTCTGCTGGTTGCCGCCGGACAGCGAGGCGGCGGTGACGTCGATGCCGGGGGTGCGGACGTCGTACTCCTCGACGATCCGGCGGGTGTCGGCCTGGGCGCCCTTCGGGTCCAGCCAGATGCCGCGCGCGTTCGGCTTCTCGGTGACGTGGCCGAGGATCCGGTTCTCCCAGAGGGGCGCCTCCAGGAGCAGGCCGTGGCGGTGGCGGTCCTCGGGGATGTAGCCGACGCCCTGCTCACGGCGCTTGCGGGTGGGCCAGGCGGTGATCTCGTCCTCGGCCAGCGTGATGGTGCCGGAGTCGGCGTGCGCGAGGCCGATGAGCGCGTCGACCAGCTCGGTCTGGCCGTTGCCCTCGACACCGGCCAGGCCCAGGACCTCGCCGGCGTGGATGGTGAAGCAGATGTCGTCGAGCAGCGCCTTGCCGCCGTCGGCGACCAGGCGCAGGTCCTTGACGGTCAGTACGGGGCGGTCGGTGACCGTCGACTCGCTGGTCTCGGGCGTGGGCAGCTCGCTGCCGACCATGAGTTCGGCGAGCTGGCGCGGGGTGGTCTCGGAGGGGACGGCGGTGCCGACGGTCGTACCGCGGCGGATGACCGTGATCTCGTCGGCGACCGACAGCACCTCGCCCAGCTTGTGGGAGATGAAGATGACCGACAGGCCCTCGGACTTCAGCTCGCGCAGGTTGGCGAAGAGGGCGTCGACCTCCTGCGGCACGAGCACCGCGGTGGGCTCGTCGAGGATCAGGATGCGGGCGCCGCGGTAGAGGACCTTGAGGATCTCCACGCGCTGGCGGGCGGCGACGCCGAGGCTCTCGACGAGGACGTCGGGGCGTACGCCGAGGCCGTACCGCTCGGATATCTCGAGTATCTTCCGGCGGGCCCTGGAGCCGATGCCGTACAGCTTCTCGCTGCCCAGGACCACGTTCTCCAGGACGGTGAGGTTGTCGGCGAGCATGAAGTGCTGGTGGACCATGCCGATGCCGCGGGCGATGGCGTCGGCGGGCGACGAGAAGGCGACCTGCTCGCCGTCGATCGCGATGGTGCCCTCGTCCGGCTTCTGCATGCCGTAGAGGATCTTCATCAGCGTCGACTTGCCGGCGCCGTTCTCGCCGACGAGGGCGTGGACGGTGCCCTTACGGACGGTGAGGTGGATGTCATGGTTGGCCACGACGCCGGGGAATCGCTTTGTGATCCCGGCGAGTTCGACGGCGGTCACCTGACCGCCCGCCGCGCCGGCCGGAGGGCTGCTGGACGCGTTGATGACGCACTCTCCTGGGGAAGGGGGCCGTCTACGTGTAGCGCCCCTACGGCATCGGAAGGGGCGATGCTCCGCGACAACGGGGTACGGGAAGCCTCGCTTCCCGCACCCCGCCGAGCGGACGTAACCCCGCGGTTACTGGCTGCTCGTGATCTTGCTCTGCCGGCTGGTCTGGGTTCCCAGTCGGTCCTGGCTGTGTCAGCTGGTCTTGACCTTGATCTCGCCGCTGATGATCTTCTCCTTGGCCGTCTTGACGGCCTCCTGGAGCCCGGTGTCGCCCTTGAACTCCGGGTTGGAGTCCGCGAGGCCGACCTCACCGGACTTCAGATCGCCCCTGACGATACCGGCCTCGGGCTTGCCGTCCTCGACCGACTTCGCAAGGTTGTACACCGCCTTCGCGACGTCCTTCGTCGCGGAGGTGAGGATGTGGTTCTTGTACTTGGCGAGGGCTTCCTGCTTGTACTGGTCGGAGTCGACGCCGATCGCCCACACCTTCTTCGCGGCGGCGGCCTCGATCACACCCTGGCCGGACAGACCGGCCGCCTGGTAGACGACGTCGGCGTTCTTCTCGATCTGACCCTCGGCGGCCGTCTTGCCCTTGTCGGGGCTGGAGAAGCCGCCCTCCTCCGCGGTCTGCGTCAGGTACTGCGACAGGACCTTGACCTTGGAGTTCGTGTCCTTCACACCCTGCTCGAAGCCGGCCTCGAACTTGTGGATGAGCGGGACGTCCACACCGCCCACGAAGCCGACGACGTTCGTCTTGGTCGCCTTCGCAGCCGCGACACCGGCGAGGTACGAGGCTTCCTGCTCGGAGAAGACCAGGTCGGCGACGTTGTCCGCCTCGATCGTGGAGTCGTCCACGATGCCGAAGGTGGTGTCGGGGTACTTCGCCGCGGCCTCCTTGACGGCGGTCGCGTAGGCGTAGCCGATGCCGATCACCGGGTTGTAGCCCTGCTTGGCCAGCGAGACCAGGCGCTGGGTCTTGTCGGCGTCCGTCTCGCCCTCGGTGGGCTCCACGTCCTTGGTCTCGTAGCCGAACTCCTGCTTCGCCTTCTCCAGGCCGGAGTACGCGGCGTCGTTGAAGGACTGGTCGCCCTTGCCGCCGACGTCGTAGGCGATGGCAAGGCCCTTGTCGCCCTTCGCGTCCGACGAGCCGGCGGAGGTAGAGGTGCTGCCACAGGCGGACAGCGCGAGGGCGAGAGAGGCGGTCGCAGCGCCCACGACCGCGATGCGGGAAACCCGGCGCATGTGTTGTGCTCCTGTCGTACAAGCGCCTGGCGGTACAGCTATGGCGCTAACTTCCGCCGCAGAGTAACGCGCGTAGACCGACGAGAAAACCCCTTCTGTCCACCTTGTTATGAGGCCGTGCCCGAGCCGAGCGAACGAAGGCCCGAGCCGAGCGGCCGAAGGGGCCGGCTGAGCGAACGAAGGGGCCGGCTGAGCGAACGAAGGGGCGGGCGGCGTCGAGGACGCCCGCCCGCCCGTTCGTTCGTTCACTGACGTTCGTTCACTGCCGGAGATCAGGTCACTCGGTCTTGACCTTGATGGAGCCGTCGATGATGCCCGCCTTGGCCTTGGCCACGGCGTCGGCGAGACCGTCGATCTCCTTGAACTTCGGGTTGCTCTCGGCGAGTCCGACGCCGTTCACCTTCAGGTCGAAGGTCTGCGTGCCGGTCAGCGGCTTGTCGTCCTTGACGGACTTCGCGAGCGCGTACACGGCGCCGCCGACGTCCTTGAGCGCGGACGTCAGGATGTAGTCCTTGTACTTGGCGAGGGCTTCCTGCTTGTACTGGTCGGAGTCGACGCCGATCGCCCACACCTTGGCGGCGGCAGCGGCCTCGATCACGCCCTGACCGGACAGACCGGCGGCCTGGTAGACGACGTCGGCCTTCTTTTCGATCTGGCCCTCGGCGGCGGCCTTGCCCTTGTCGGGGCTGGAGAAGCCGCCCTCCTCCGCGGTCTGCGTCAGGTACTGCGACAGGACCTTGACCTTGGAGTTGGTGTCCTCGACGCCCTGCTTGAAGCCCGCCTCGAACTTGTGGATGAGCGGGATGTCCACACCGCCCACGAAGCCGACGGTGTTCGTCTTGGTCGCCTTCGCGGCCGCGACACCGGCGAGGTACGACGCCTCCTGCTCCGCGAAGACCAGGGACGCCACGTTGTCGCCCTCGACCACCGAGTCCACGATGCCGAAGCTGGTCTTCGGGTACTTCTTGGCGACCTTCTCCATCGCGGGACCGTAGGCGAAGCCGATGCCGATGACCGGGTTGTAGCCCTGCTTCGCGAGCGAGGCGAGGCGCTGCTCCTTGTCGGCGTCCGTCTCGCCCTCGGTGGGCTCGATGTCCTGGGTCTGGTAGCCGAACTCCTTCTTCGCCTTCTCCAGGCCCGCGTAGGCGGCGTCGTTGAACGACTGGTCGCCCTTGCCGCCGATGTCGTAAGCGATGGCGAGACCCTTGTTGCTGCTCTTGCTCTCGGTCTTGTCCGCCTGGTCACTGGTGCCGCCGCAGGCCGTGGCGGCGAGCGCGAGCGACGCGACCCCCACCGCGGCTCGGGTCAGTTTGGATATCCGACGCATCTGAAGTTCCCCATTCTCCACAGCCCCGCGTGGGTGCTTAGCTCGGCGCACATTAACGCGCGTAGACACTCCAGGGAACGGGGTTTCTCGCGGCCGTTATCCATTCGTGCCGATGGCCGGTTACGCCCTTGTGAACCATGGGATCGAAAGGTGCGCTTAGGACATGGCCCTCACGCTGCGCGTTCGGGCCCTCGCGTCTGCGTGAGGGCCCGAACGCGGGTCTTTGCCCGCACGCAGGCTGGACGAACGTTCGACGGCGCCCGCCGTCGAAGGTTGTGTCCACCCGTTCCGCCCCAGCGGAACGCCTGCCCACAACAGCCCCCCGGCGGCCCGCCAGGCGCCATGCGGCCGAGGGGACGTGGCGGGATGTGCGCCCGCAGTGGCTGGCGCGAATTCCGGGCTCGCCCGAGGACGTACATCCCGCCAGGTGGCCAACCGCTGCGGAGCCCGAAGCGGCCTTGGATCAGATCCCGGCGTCCAGCAGGGCGGCCGCGGTGAACAGTTCGACCCCGACGGTGATCGCGAACTCGTCGACGTCGAAGTCGCCCTGGTGCAGATCGCGGACGCCGCGCTCGCCGGGCGTACGCACGCCGAGCCGGGCCATGGCGCCCGGCACCTTCTCCAGGTACCAGGAGAAGTCCTCGCCGCCGAGGCTCTGCTCGGTGTCCTCGATCGACAACGCCCCGCGGCGGGCGCTCATGGCGTCCCGCAGCAGCTCGGTGACCTCGGGGTCGTTGACGACGGGCGGCACTCCGCGGATGTAGTCGATCACCGACTTGGCCCGGTGGAGCCCGGCGATCTCGTCGATCGCGGCATGCACCAGGTCGGGCGCCTGCCGCCAGGCCTCCAGGTCGAGGCAGCGGACGGTGCCGGACAGCTCGGCGTGCTGCGGGATGACGTTGCACGTGTGGCCGGACTCGATACGGCCCCAGGTCACGGCGAGGCCCGAGCGCGCGTCGACCCGGCGGGCGATCAGCCCGGGCACCTCGGTGACGACCTTGGCGGTCGCGGTGACGAGGTCGGTCGTCAGGTGCGGGCGGGCCGTGTGACCGCCCGGTCCGTCGAGGGAGATCTCCAGCCGGTCGCAGGCCGAGGTGATCGGGCCGTGCCGCAGCCCGATGCGTCCCGCGTCGACCTTCGGGTCGCAGTGCACCGCGACGATCTTCCCGACGCCGTCCAGGACACCGGACTCGATCGCGTCGGCCGCGCCGCCGGGCAGTACCTCCTCGGCGGGCTGGAAGATCAGCCGTACGGGATGCGGGAGCCGGCCCTGGCGGTCCAGCTCGGCGAGTACGAGGCCCGCCCCGAGCACCACGGTGGTGTGCACGTCGTGGCCGCAGGCGTGGGCGCGGTCGGGCACGGTGGAGCGGTAGGCGCAGCTGCTCTTGGTGTCCGGGATGGGCAGCGCGTCGATGTCGGCGCGGAGCGCCAGCATGGGCCGTACGGTGTCCCGCTCCGGGAGGTCGCCGCCGCCGATGTCGCATACGAGCCCCGTCCCCGTGTCGAGGACGCGCGGCCGCAGCCCTGCCTTCTCGAGGCGGGCCTTGATCGCCGCGGTGGTACGGAACTCCTGGTTGCCGAGCTCGGGATGCATGTGCAGGTCACGGCGGAAGGCGATCAGCTCGGTGCGCAGCTCTTCCGGCAGCGCACCGGGGAGGGCTTCCGCCGCGGACTCGGCTCCGGGGACGTCGGACTCGCGGGACATCAGTTGCTTCACCCTTTGAAGGGTAGGGCGAATCGGGGGCGGACCAACATGCGATCAACAAAACTTCAGTCTGTTTGGGGTAAGAAATCCGGCCGGGGTGTGCATGGGCTCCACCCCAGGAGGGTAGTTAGTTTGTTTCGCTCCGGCCCATGCAGGCGCCCCGTCCCGGTACCTATGCCCGATGCGGACCGGCGAGGCGTTCGGCCAGGAACTCGCGCTCGGCGTCGTTCCCCGTCAACTCCAGCGCTTGGCGGTAGGCGATCGAGGCCTCCTCCGAGCGGCCCAGCCGATGCAACAGATCCGCCTTGATCGCCGGTAGGTACTGGTATCTCGCGAGTCGGCCGTCCTTCTCCAGCTCCTCAACCTCTGCCAGCGCCTGCGACGGACCGTCGGCCATCGAAACCGCCACCGTGCGGTTCAGCGCCACCACCGGTGAGGGCCACACCGACAGCAGCTCGTCGTACAGGGTCACGATCTGCGGCCAGTCGGTCCGGTCATAGGACGGCGCCTCGGCGTAGAGCGAGGCGATCGCCGCCTGCAGGACATAGCGGCCCGGTCGCCCGCCGCGCAGCCCGTCCACGATCAGGTCGTGCGCCTCGGCCATCGCCGAGCGGTCCCAGAGCGATCGGTCCTGGTCCTCCAGTCGCAGCAGGCGACCGTCGGCGTCTACCCGGGTGGCGCGCCGGGCGTCGGTGACCAGCAGCAGGGCGAGCAGCCCCCGCACCTCCCGCTCGTCGGGCATCAGCTCCCGCAGCATCCGGGCCAGCCGCAGCGACTGGTCCACCAGGTCCGTACGCACCAACGATGCGCCGGACGGCGCGGTGTGCCCGGCGGTGAACAGCAGATGGATCACGCCGAGCACTGCACGCAGTCGATCCGGCAGCTCAGCCGCTCCCGGCAGACGGAAGGGGATCCGCGCCGCCGAGATCTTCTTCTTCGCCCGGGTCATCCGGGCGGCCATCGTCGGCTCCGATATCAGAAGCGCCCGGGCGATATCGGCGGTCGTCACCCCGCACACCAGCCGCAGCGTGAGTGCCAGCTGCGCCTCCTGCGCCAACGCCGGGTGGCAGCACATGAAGATCAGTCGCAACCGCTCGTCCGGTACCACGTCCTCCGGCTCGACGGCTGCCGGTTCGTCGATGGCCACCTCGTCCACCGTCTCCTCGGGCTCCACCAGCAGTGGGAGTTTCGAGCGGAACGTCTGCTCGCGACGCACCGCGTCCATCGCTCGGCGCTTGGCCGCTGTGGTGAGCCAGGCCTCCGGGTTGTTCGGGATCCCGTCGCGGGCCCAGCTCGCCAGGGCCGCGGCATACGCCTCCTGCACGCATTCCTCGGCCAGGTCCAGGTCGCGCGCGACGCGCGCCGTCGCGGCGAGCACCAGGGCCCACCCGCGTCGGTGCGCGTCCGCGACCGCCGTTTCGACGTCTGCCGGGGGCGTCACGCCGCGGCGGGCCGATCCGCGATGAAGCCGCCTTCGACGGGCCGCACCTCGACACCGCCGCCCTGCTGGGTGGCGGGATTGGCCCGAGCGATCTGCAGAGCGGCGTCCAGGTCGGGCGCCTCGATGATGGCGAAGCCGGCGATGACCTCCTTGGCGTCGACGAACGGGCCGTCCGTCACCATGTCGCCGCGGATCGAGGTCGCCGTGTCGGCGGCGGGCTGCAGCGCGAATGCCGCGACCAGGGCGCCTGACGTCACCATGTCCTCGAAGTGGCGGTCATGGGCCTCCCGCGCCCCGGGAACGACCTCGGCCTCGTCGACGTGGGCCTGCGCGTAGATGAGGATCGCGTACTGAGCCATGGTGGCTGTCCTTCCAGAGGTGGTTGTTGTTGCCTTACACCCCTACGTCGAACGGCCGGCCCGGATTCGACAGCCCTCCTCGAAGTTTCTTGTTTTCGGCCGCTCGATCATGGCGGTCACCGCGATCCTCGACCGGGTACAGGGCATGTCGCTGCCGCCACGGCCCGGGCAGGTGCGCCCTACGCCGTGCCCGGCGTCACCGAAAGCAGTCGGTGCACGTCACGTGCCGTGCCCGTGACCCCCGACAGGAAGCCCTGTGCCCGGGGCGAGGCGTGTTCCGTCAGCCAGGCCGGGTCGATGTCGCAGACGGCCACCTTCACGTCGGTGCCCGCGAGGGCCAGCGGCAGCGTGTGGACGACCGTCGACGGAAAGCTCAGGATCGTACGGCCGATCGGGCCGCGGCGGGCTATCAGTTCCAGGGGGAGGTCGGGGCGGACGACCTCGAGGCCCGTTTCGACCGCCAGCCGGTGGAGTTTGTCGGAGCTTTCGCGGCGGTGCGCGAAGTACCTGGTGGCGCCGTGGGTGCGGGCGAGGGACGTGACCGCCTCGAGATAGCGGTCGGGGTCCACCACGCCCGTCTCGACGAGGGACGTGCCGACGAGGTCGGCGCCCTTGGTGATCCGGGGCGGGCCGAAGCGGGAGCGGGTCCAGCCGAAGTCGTTCGCGGTGATGCGGACGCCGTCGGGTGCCGCCTCTATCGGCATGGACGAGAACACCTCGACCGTCCGCCTGCGGCTCGGAGTGAGGCGGCGGCGCGCCGATGCGGACACCGGTGCGAAGACGATGTCGCGCGCACCGGGACGCCCGCCGCGCCGGTGCCAGCGCACCAGGCGCTCGCCGCTGGCCAGCTGCGAGATGAACTCCATGGTGGCCGTGCCGTCGTCGACGACGACCAGGTCGCGGGCGCGCGTGATCGTCAGCAGGAGCTGTACGTAGCGGGAGAACGGATCGCCGATGACGATCCGGCGGGCCGTGCGCAGCAGCGGGGTGAGCCCGCCGATGGTCTGGAAGGGCGCAGCCGGCCCGCCCCGGGCCTCCTCCCAGCGCACCTTGTACCCCTCGTTGCGGGCCAGTTCCGCCATGCGCCGCAGCTGGCCGCGGGTCATGGGGTCGGTGGGCGACAGGACGACGAGGGTGAGGGCGTCCGGGGTGAGGGGGGTGGGGGTGTCGGCCCCCGCGGCGCGTTCGTCCGGCTCCCCGGCCGGGCCGGTGGCGGGCTGGTGCCGTGGCCGTACGGAGGACGGCGGCGCGGCACTTTCCGTACGCTCCTGGGCGGTCCTGGGCGTGGCGGTGTGCGCCCACTCCAGGACGTTGAGGAGCTGCACGGGGCTCTCGACGAAGGCGAGGGTGGAGCCGACCGCCGGCCCGGTTCGGGGAGTCATCTGCCTCGTACCGCTCAGACGCCGACCGGCTCGCCCGCGGCGACGGCGATCTCGGCCTCGGCGACGACGCCCGCGACACGGCGGAGCTTCTTCATCGGGCCGAGCTCGGACTCGTAGACCTTCTTGACGCCGTCACCGAGGGAGGCCTCGATGGTGCGGATGTCGCGGACCAGGCGCTGCAGGCCCCCCGGCTCGACGGAGGCAGCCTGGTCGGAGCCCCACATCGCGCGGTCGAGGGTGATGTGGCGCTCGACGAAGGTGGCGCCGAGCGCGACCGCGGCGAGGGTGGTCTGCAGGCCGGTCTCGTGGCCGGAGTAGCCGATCGGCACGTTCGGGTACTCGGCCTGGAGGGTGTTGATGACGCGAAGGTTCAGCTCGTCTGCCTTGGCCGGGTACGTCGACGTGGCGTGGCAGAGCAGGATGTTGTCCGAGCCGAGGACCTCGACCGCGTGGCGGATCTGCTTCGGCGTCGACATGCCGGTGGAGAGGATGACCGTGCGGCCGGTGGAGCGCAGGGCGCGCAGCAGCTCGTCGTCCGTCAGGGACGCGGACGCGACCTTGTGAGCCGGCACGTCGAACTTCTCCAGGAAGGCGACGGCCTCGGTGTCCCACGGGGACGCGAACCAGTCGATGCCCTTGGTCTTGCAGTACTCGTCGATCTGGCGGTACTCGTCCTCGCCGAACTCGACGCGGTGCCGGTAGTCGATGTACGTCATCCGGCCCCAGGGGGTGTCGCGCTCGATGTCCCACTGGTCGCGCGGGGTGCAGATCTCCGGGGTCCGCTTCTGGAACTTGACCGCGTCACAGCCGGCCTCGGCGGCCGCGTCGATCAGCTTGAAGGCGTTGTCCAGGTCACCGTTGTGGTTGATGCCGATCTCACCGGTGATGTAGACGGGCTGGCCCGGGCCGGCGGTGCGGGAACCGAAAGTGCGCAGGCGGGAGTTGGAGCTCATGGCAGAAAATGTCCTTAACTGTTGAGGGAGTCGAGAGAAGGGCCGAGGATCCAGCTGGCGATCTCTCGGATCGCGCCGTCACCGCCGGGGACGGTGGTGACCGCGCGTGCGGCGCCGCGCACGACGTCGTGGGCGCTCGCGACCGCCACGGGCCAGCCGACGAGGGCGAAGCACGGGAGGTCGTTGACGTCGTTGCCGACGTAGAGCACGCGCTCAGGCGCGATGCCCTGCTCCTCGCACCACTGCTTGAGTGCGAGGTCCTTCCGGTCGATGCCGTGCAGGACCGGAATCTTGAGCTTCCGGGCCCGGGCGGCGACGACCGGGTTCTGCTCCGTGGACAGGATCAGCATCGTCAGGCCGCTCTTGCGGAGGGCTGCGATGCCGAGGCCGTCTCCGCGGTGCACGGAGACGAACTCGCGTCCTTCGGAGTCGATCAGCACCCTGTCATCGGTCTGGGTGCCGTCGAAGTCGAGTACGACCGCGTCGATGTCGGAGGCGGTCGGGAGCGCGCCGGGGCGGTCCGCGTCGAACAGCGGCGCGAGCGCACGGGCGCGGGCGAGGTCGTGCGGGTCGTCGACCTCGAGGACTCGGGCGGGGTCGGTGCGTACGAGCTCGGTGTGCCCGAAGAAGCGGTGGCCCTGCTCGCGGAAACCGGCCGCGTCCATCGCGTAGGCGGCGCCGGTCTCCAGGAGGTCCTGGGGGCGGTCCTGGCGGCGGGGGCGGAAGGACTTGTCGTGGTTGACGCCGTAGCCGCCGCGAGTGGCGGGGTCGGCGACCAGGGTGTCGGTACCGCCCTCGACGGCGGCGCGCCCGGCGCCGATCGCGGCAGGCTCGTCGTCCGCGTCCCGCCAGATGAAGCCGTGGAACGGTGCCACGGTCACCGCCGTGTCCGCCCCGTTCTCGGCCACCGCGGCCGCCACCCCGTCGATGTCCTCGCGGATCAGGAACGGGCTCGTGCACTGCACCAGCAGGACCACGTCCACGGGCGCCCCGTGCGCGGCCTCGTGGGCGTCCATCGCGTGCAGGACCGCCGCCTCGCTGGTGGCCGTGTCGCCGGCTATCGCGGCGGGGCGCAGCACCACTTCGGCGCCCGCCTCCCGGGCGCAGGCCGCTATCGCGGCGTCGTCCGTGGAGACCACGACGTCCGTGACGAGCCGGGTGGCGCGGCACTCGCGGACGGCGCGGGCCACCAGGGGCACACCGCCGACCGGGGCGAGGTTCTTGGCGGGCACGCCCTTGGAGCCGCCGCGTGCGGGGATCACGGCGAGCACCCGGCGTACTGGCGCCGCGGTGCCCGCTTCTGGGTGCGTCATGGGAGAGGTCTCCTCGGTTCCTTGGGGTGCGTGGAGTGCGTCTGAGGGGCCGGTCAGCCCTGGTGCCGGGTCACAGCTCGCCCATGCGCCGGATCACGGGCGCCACGCGCTGCACTCCGTGGCGGTAGGCGCCGCGGGCGGCGCGGCGCACGATCTGCCGTACCGGCCCCGGCTCCTTGTCGGACACGGGCGCTCCGGGCAGCGGGGCGCCGTCGGGGCCGAGATGGTGGCGGGCGAGGACGCGCGGCAGATATCCGGGGGCGGTGGTCGGCGTGTAGTACGGGGCGAGGGGCGGGAGTCCGGCCGACTCCAGCAGCGTCGCGATGCGTTCGCGCGCCGCGTCGAAGGCCGTCTCGTAGGCTCCGTCGGCGGCGACGCCCTGCCGGGCGACCCACTTCTCGTCCGGCACCGGCTGGTGGCCGGCGTCGAGCTGGTCCCAGGAGGCGAGGCACCCGGAACCGGTGAAGTGGTGGTTGCCGAGCGCCTCGCGCACGCCCAGGTCGGTGAGGACGACCGTGGGTATGCGGCGGTGCAGAGCCTCCAGCGCTGCCGTGGAGCTGACCGTGACCAGCAGGTCGGTGCGGTCGAGGACCTCGCCCATGTGCCCGTACACGAGGCGGCAGTTGGCGGGCAGTCCGCCGGGGATCCGCTGCGCGAGCTTCTGGTACGGGAGTTCCTCGATGTGCGTGGTGTGCTCGCCGGGCTTGGACCGCAGCTTGAGCAGCACCTCTCGGTCCGGGTGCAGGCGTGCGTGCTCGGCGAGGCGGCGCAGCAGGTAGGTGCGGTCGGCGGGGGTGTCGGGCACGGAGGGCTGGGCGGCGAAGACGACCGTGTACGGGTTGTCCTTGTCGTCCTGGCCCTTCTTCTCGTACGGCTTGCCGCCGAGGAACGGCAGTGCGGTCTCGACGACGGACGAGGCGTCGGCGCCCACTCCCTCGTACACGGCGCGGAACCGCTCCGCGTCATGGCGGGAGTTGGCGAGGACGAGGTCCGCGCCGTGCCGAAGCAGCAGGCCGTCGGCGAGCTTCTCGTAGACGACGCCGACGTAGCCGGTGACGACGACGGGGCGCTTCGCGCGGCCCTGCCAGACGCGGGCGAGCCCGTGCAGCATCGCCTGGACGGCCCCGCCGACGAGAGCGAGGACCACGACGTCGTACGCGTCGTCCTCCCGCTGCATCTCGCGCAGGAACTCGATGGCCGTGACCTCGCGCAGGTCGTCCGCGCGCACTCCGACCTCCCGCAGTTGGCGGGCCGTCGGGGTGGCACGCCCGCGGAGCAGGAAGCCGCTCAGCCGACTGTCCGGAACGGTGCGGTTCGCGGTGAGCGCGCCCCATTTCCACCGAGTGTCGGAATCGGCGAGTACGGCCACCCGCGGCGAGTTCGTCGTAGTACTTGCTGGCACGTCGACGACGCTAGGAAGGCATTTCGATCCGCGGCCCAACCCGAATGCAACAAACGGTTAACAGCACATCGACGAATGGCGAATCCGGCCGGGAACAGGCCCGAAACGTGCCTGGTTCACGGTACCGCCACGCGTCGTTCACCTTGCATCAAGCCGGGAGTCAAGACGAATGCCGGACCGGCACCTAACGTCATGCAGGTGGTCAAGCTCTCCGTCATCGTGCCGTTCTACAACGTGCAGCAATACGCGCCCGACACCTTGAAGAGTCTGCGTGCCAACGCACGCGACGACTTTGAATTCGTTTTCGTCGACGACTGCTCGAGGGATGAGACTCCGGACATCCTCGAACGCGCCGCGAAGGAACTGCCGGGCGCCGGCGGCGTCGGCCGTGTGGTGCACGTCAGACACGAACAGAACGGAGGCCTCGCGACCGCCCGCAACACGGGTATCGACGCGGCAACCGGCGAATACCTCACCTTCCTGGACGGCGACGACTGGCTCGCGCCGGGTTACTACGCACAACTCGTCGCCGCCATCGAGGACCTGGGCTGCGACTTCGTGCGTACCGACCATGTGCAGTGTACGGCGAGGGCCCGCACCGTCCACCGGGTTCCGCACGGCCGGCGCGGAGTGGTGATGAAGCCGCGCGACGCGATACTCCCCGCCGACCGGTCCACCTCCGTCGACTACGCGTACGCCTGGGCGGGTGTCTACCACCGCCGCCTCGTCGACAAGGGGCTGCTGCACTTCACCGACGGGCTGCGCACCGCCGAGGACCGGCCGTGGATCTGGCGGCTGCACCGCGAGGCGGAATCCTTTGCGGCCGTGAGCCTGCTCGGCGTCTTCTACCGGCGCGGGGTCGCGTCGTCGCTGACGCAGATCGGCGATGTGCGCCAGCTCGATTTCATCCGCGCATTCGACCAGGTGATACGGGAAACAGCCCAGGATCCGGACGCCGAGAAACTGCTGCCGAAAGCCGTGCGCACATATTGCGCCATCATTTCCCACCACCTCGGAACCATTGAAAGGTTCGAACCATCCGTGGCGCGCAAACTGAAAGCCATGAGCGCGGCGGCGCTGAAGAGAATGCCGCAGCACGTTCTGGACGACGCACTCGATTCGATGGACGTCGAGCGCGCGACGCGGCTTCGCCGGCTGCGCAGGCGGCCGGTGTCCGCCGGGGAGGTGGCCGCGTGAGCTCCGCCGGGTTCCCCAGCTCCGGGCAGGGCGCGGCCGGTCGGCGCCGTACCACCCAGATCTTCTTCGCCTCCACGCTCTACGGTGCCGCCACGCTCGCCGCCGCCCTCGATGCGGACTGCTTCGGCCCCGCCGACCGGCGCATCCTGCTGGTCTCCAACAACGCGGCGACGCCCGAGACGACACCGCCCGTGAACGAGATGCCCGGGTTTGCCTGCCTGCGCGACCGCTTCGACGACGTGCTGTTGTGGAACGAGGCCATCTCCCCCTTCCATCCGGGTGGTTGGGCGCCGCGCCCCGACGACCTGCTGCTCTGGGAGCGGTATCTGCGGCTGCTGTGGGAGCTGGGTGACGACGACGTCGAGCTCGCCGTGGAGTCGATCCAGGTCAACCCGGCCCTGGCGCTGTGCCAGATCTTCACGGGCGCGCCCGTCGACGTCTACGCGGACGGGCTGATGAGTTACGGTCCCACCCGCAACAAGATCGATCCGCTGGTCGGCACGCGCATCCGGCGGCTGCTGCACCTGGATCTGGTGCCGGGCCTGAAGCCGCTGCTGCTCACCGAGTTCGACGTGCGTCCTGAGATCGTGCCGAGCGACGTGTTCGTGAAGGTGCTGGCCGCACTGGGCGACGACGCCGAGGAGTCGGCGGCTTCCCTGCCCGACGTGCAGGAACCCGCGCTGCTGCTCGGCCAGTACCTCTCGGCGCTCGACATCCTCACCGCCGAGGAGGAGGAGAACCTGCACGTCCGCATGGTGCGGGGTGCCGTCGAACTGGGCCACCGGCGCATCGTGTTCAAGCCCCATCCCACCGCTCCGGCGCGCTGGTCGCGCACCCTGGAGCAGGAGGCGGAGAAGCTCGGTATCGAGCTGACCGTGCTCGGCTCGCCCGTGCTCGCCGAGGTGCTCTACCAGCGGATGCGGCCCGCGCTCGTCGTCGGCTGCTTCTCCACCGCGCTGCTCACGGCGTCCGCGTTCTACGGCCTGCCGGTCGCGCGCACCGGCACCGGGCTGCTGCTCGAGCGCCTGTCGCCGTACCAGAACAGCAACCGCGTCCCGGTCACCATCGTGGACGCGCTGCTCCCTGAGCTGAGCGACCGCGCGGCCGTGGAGGCCCAGCAGCTCGACGCCGAGGCCGTGGATCTGACCGGCCTCGTCAAGGCGGTCGGCTATGCGATGCAGTCGAAGATCTACCCCGATCTGCGGCCGGCCGCGGAGGCGTACCTCTCGCGCCACCTGAACTCCCGTACCTGGCGGTACTTCAAGCGCCGCCGCCTCACCTCGCTGGCCCTGCCCGGCGCGGTCCCCTCGCAGCTGGCGTTCATTCCGCGCAATGCGACGGTCCGAAGAGTCGCGCGACGCGCTCGGTCGTTCAAGCGGGCCGCGCTCGGATGACGGCCCCGGGCACGGCGCTCCCGAAGCACTCACCGGGAGCGGGCTCGACCCGCCCTTCCCCGGTCCCGGGCTCGTCCCGGGACCGGGGAAGGGACCTTGACCGCGGCCTGAACCGCGGCCAGGCCTCCGTACCGCACCGCGCCCCGAGGCTGCGCGCTCTCGACGGGCTCCGGCTGGTCGCCGCGCTGATGGTCGCGGCGTACCACTACGGCGGCCGGGACGGTGAGATCTCCCAGGCCTGGGGAGCCTCCACCAAGGCCGTGTTCCCCACGGCCCACACGTGGTTCGCCTACGGCTGCCTGGGCGTGCAGATCTTCTTCGTGATCAGCGGCTTCGTGATCTGCATGAGCGGCTGGGGCCGCCCGCTGCGCTCCTTCTTCGCCTCCCGCGCCTCGCGGCTGCTGCCCTCGTACTGGGCGGCCGTCATCCTCGTCACGGCCGTCTTCGCACTGCCGCTGGTCGCCTACGAGGCGGTGTCGCCCAGCGACGCGCTGGTGAACCTGACGATGTTGCAGCAACCGCTGGGTGTGGACCGGGTGCTCGGCGTGTGCTGGACGCTATGGGCGGAGGTCCGCTTCTACGCCCTGTTCGCACTGTGCATCGTACTGCCCGGGGCCACGCGCGGTCGCATCCTGCTGTTCTGCGGGGTGTGGACGATGGCAGCGGCCATCGCGGAGGCCGCGAACGAACCGCTGCTCGACATCGTGCTGATGCCCGAGTACGCGCCGTTCTTCATCGGCGGCATCGGGCTCTACCTGGTGCACCGCGACCGCCGTGACGTCGCCGCCTGGGGCGTCGTGGCCGTCAGTTGGCTGATCGGCCAGCACTACGCGGTGTCCCGGCTGTGGCACGCCCCGGACCCCGACTTCTTCTCCTACCGAAGTCACTCGGCATCATCCTGGTCGTCACGCTCGGCTTCGCGGCGGTGGCCGCGATCGCACTGGGCGCCCTGAGCTGGGCGAACTGGCGCTGGCTGACGATCGCTGGCGCCATGACGTACCCCTTCTACCTGGTGCACGAACACCTGGGCTGGGTGGTGGTGGACGCGCTGCACCGGGGCCTTGGCCTGCCGTCGTACGCGACGCTGGGGCTGACGTTCGCGGGGATGCTACTGCTGGCCTGGCTGTTGAACCGGTATGTCGAGGGGTGGCTGACGCCGCTGCTGCGGTCGCGGCTCGCGACAGGGCTGCGCTGAGCTGACCGGGCGGCGCCCACGGGCGCCGCCCGGTCACGACATGCCGTACCCCGCCTCGATCCCCGCCACCACCAGCCGCAGCCCTTCCTCGAACCGCTCGTCGTATCCCTCGAAGATCTCCGTCCCGGCGGCGGCCGCGAGCGGGAAGTCGGAGAGGCGCTCGGCGCGTTCGTCCACGTCGAAGCCCTCATGGCGTTCCCCGGTACGGGGCGCACGCCCTGCTCCTCGGTGACGAAACCCAGCGTGAACATGTACGCCGTCGAGCTTGCCCGTACGGCCTGCCGGAGGTCGAACCCTGCGTCCACGAGGGAGCGCAGGCTCGCCTCCATCCGGTCGCCGTGGTCGTACCCGTGAAACGGGTCCCTCTACCCGCGGATGCTGGCCTGGGAGGGTGACAAGCCGGGGGCCGAGTGGGACATGATGCAGCGCTCGGAACCGACGGAGCAGATTCCGTACGCGAACACGTGGCTGATCCCCCAGTCGCGCACGCAGGCGCTGCTGCACAGGGCGACCTCCGCGTCATCGATCGCCATACCGATTCTGACCGGCCCGATCCGCACGGGAGGAATCACTTGTAGAAGCACGACGCGGCCAATCTACCCAGTAACCGGAGCGCGGTCGGCAACCGTCATATGTGAGCCGTCACTTGCCGTCGGCGTCCCCGTATGGTGGAGCCGTCAGGTTCCCGCTTCTCGCGACATCCGTGCCGGAGGATTCCGTGACCGTCGCCGCTCGTCTCGTCGCCACCATCGCCGCTCCGCTGGATCCGGCGTCGGCGGACGCTCCGCAGGTGCTGCACTCGCCCGGCCGCAGGCTGCTCGTGCAGCGCGGTGACGCCGAACTCGTCACCCTCGACCTGGACGGGGCCGACGCGGGTCAGGCCACGGAGGTTCGCTTCCCGGCGCCCTGGTCGCGCGACTTCGGGACGGCGACCGTGTCGCCAGAGGGGGATGCGGCTGTGTTCGCCGGTGTGCACGCGGTGCGATCGGTGGAGGCCACCGGGGCGACACGGTGGGAGGTGCGGCACGGCTGCTGGGAGGGCGACTGCCCCCTGATGCACACGTCGTTCGCCGAATACGCCGACGACAAGGACCACTTCTACGCCGACAGCGGCTCGGCCGCCGTCTCCGCGGACGGCAGGCTCGTCTGGGCGCATGTCCGCGGCCCGTTGGGTGACGACGAGGAGGCGGAGGAGGATCAGGAACTGTGGCTCGTCCTGGGCGCCGGCGACGGCAGGGTCCTGGGCCGTGCTGACACCGAGACCGTGGCGTCCGGTTCGTTCCACACCCCGCACCCTGACCCGGCGCAGATGGGGCTGAGCATCGGCGAGGGCGAGGAGGGGTCGCCCGTGTTGTGGGGACGGTGGGACGGACAGCGGCTGACCACCGAGCAGATCGGCATCGAGCGGATCCTGCTGGCGGTGAGCCCGTCGGGCCGGAACCTGCTGTCCGTTCCCCTCGGGCAGTGGTCCCTCGACCTGCACCAGCTGGAGGACGGCGCGGTCCTGCGGAAACTGGATGCGCAGGGCACTGTGCCGACGCACCCCGCGAACACCGGCGGCGACAGGGTGTACTGGGACTACGAGGCGGCCTTCGTGGACGAGGACACCGTCGTCGCCGGCACCTCCGAGTGCGAGGCCCGGTACGGCACAACCGCCCGCCACTGGCTCGTCGACGTGCGCGGGATGGCCCTGCGCGGCGAGATCTCCTATCCCTTCCCCGTCGCCGGGCCTGCCCGCTCGGCGGGGGACGGCACCTGGTACACGGTCTCCGAGGACCGGACGTCCCTGCACCTGTGGCAGCTGGCCGACGAGGGCTGACACGAGGAATGACACGGGGCTGACCCGGGAACAGCCCTGACGCGGAGCGGCCCGCCAGTGAGAGCTGGCGGGCCGCTTTCATGCGTGGGCGTTCAGCCCGTGGTGCGTGCGGCTAGTACCGCGTGGTGAGCCAGAACATCCGGAACCTCGTCTTGTCAGCGGCTCCTCGGAACGTCTTCCCGGCCAGGTTCAGGGTCTGCTGAACCAACGGCGCGCAGATGCCCTTGCACACGTTCCTCGACGTCCCTCCGTAGATGACCTCGTAGTCCGGGTTCTTCTTCACCCAGTTGAAGACGGCCTCCTCCGCGTGCTCGAACGCCTGGTTGCCGTCCTTGGTGAGCCGGCCCGGGACCACCGATCCCTGGATGAAGTCCTCGCCGTTCTTGAGGACGTTCTGGCCGACCGCGCTGATGTCCTTGCCGCCGGCCAGCGAGACCTTGTGGACGATGTCACCCGTCTTCTTGTTGCGCACGCCCACTACGGCGACCGTCGACCAGCCGTGGCCCTTGCCCCACTGCTTCTTCATGTCGTCGGCCCGCTGCTGCGCGGCTATCGCCTCGTTCTCGTAGCCACAGTTGTGGACGAGGACCGCGGTGTTGCGCGCCCCCACGTAGTACGTGTGGACGCCCTCGACCGAGAGGTTGTAGACGCGCGCCGTGCGGTGGGCGGTGTCGACCGCGCTGATCTGGACCCAGGTGCCGGCCGCGGTCTGCAACCACATACCCGGCTTCAGATCGCTGCCCTTGACCCACTTGCCGTAGTCCGGCAGCCAGTACAGGTGCGCGGCGGTCGAGGTCAGCTTGATCGGCTTGGCCTTGCCGTCCTTGCCGTCGGGGTCGACGGTCAGGGTGACGAGGTCCTTGGCCCCCTTGTGGTTGCGGGTGCCGGTGACCGTCCGGGTGCGGGTGTCCCCGGTCTCCGGGTCGGTGGCCACCACCTGGTCGCCGACCTTCAGCTTCTCGATGTCGGCCGTGCTGCCGTCCGCGAGGACGACCTGTGTGCCGGGCAGGAAGCTGTTGGTCTTGCAGGCCTTCGGATCGGGCTGGTCGGGCGACTTCGTCGTCGGGGCGTCCGGCGCGTCCGCCTTGCGGGCGTCGTTCGCCGCGTCGACGGCGTCCTCGGTGCGGTTGGCCGCCTTGCGGGCGTCGTTGGCCGCGTCCGCCGCCTCGATGCCCTTCTTGGCGTACTTGCCCGCCTTGACCGCCGTCGCCCCGTAACCCACCAGCGGGATCGCCGAGGTGAGCGACAGCGCGGCGTCGACGTAGTTGCCCTCGGCGGCGTACCAGATGCCGTTGGCGACGTCCGCGACCTCGCCGACGACCGGGACCATGCCCACCACGTCGAGCGCGGCGTGGCCGATGTCGGACAGCGACATGCCGAACAGGTGCCCGTCGAGTTCGACGAAGCTGATCGGGTTGCCGCCGGCGAACGCGTACCGGTTGCCGGTGAACGGGTCGGTGGCGAGGGACATGTCGGCCAGGGCGCCGCTGTAGGAGTCCCGGGTCAGGAAGCGGTTCAGGCCCGGGTCGTAGTTGCGGAAGCCCATGTCGTACGTGCCCGACGCCCCGTCCCAGCGCGAGGAGTTGAAGCGGAACGCGTTGTACGCGTCCTTGTCCGCCCCGCCCGCGTCCGGCTTGTCGGCGCCGGTCATCTGGGACTCGTCGTCACTGCCGTAGGCCGTGTAGCCGTACGTGGAACGGGTCTTTCCGTCCTCCTTCGTGATCGCCTCGACGTCTCCACGAGGGCTGGTGACGTACTGCGAGTACTCCTCGCCGCCGCCGTCCTTGTGCTTGATCTGCGTGGCCCGCTGGCCGCCGGCGAGGTACTGGTAGTCCTTGTCGGCCTTGCCGTCGACCGTCTCGCGCAGGAGCGTGCTGTCCAGGCCGAGGTAGGTGAACGCCGTGGTCTTGCCCTCGGTGCCGGTGGTGGTCTGGGAGACCGTCCGGTCGAACGGGTCGAAGACGTACGACGTGGTCGTCGCGCCTGTACCGGAGCCGGCGCGCACCTTCACCGTGCGGTCGAAGCCGTCGTAGTAGTACTTCTCGGCGGTCTGACCACCGGTGCTGACCGTGTCGAGACGGCCGAGCGGGTCGTAGTTGTAGGTGGACGTGACGCCCTGGGCCGTCGCCGACAGGAGCCGGTTGCGGTCGTAGCGCTGCGTCGTGGTGACGTCGTCCACCGTCTGCTCGACGATGTTGCTGTTCCGGTCGTAGGTGTACGACTCGGTCGACGGGTCGTCGCCCGCCTTGGTGACCTTGGAGACCCGGTCCTGCGGGTCGTAGTCGAAGGTGTAGGTGTTGTTGATGTAGGCCGAGTTGTCGTCGGCGTTCATCAGCTTCAGTACGTCCTTGGAGCGGTGCCCGTTGGGCGAGTACTCCAGGTCGTGCTGGGCCACCACCGTGCCGCCCGACGTCTTCTCGACGGACTGCTTGACCGACCCGTCGAGGTAGTAGGACATATCGAGCGTGTTGCCGTTGGGCTTCGTCTGCTTCAGCAGCTGCCCGCGGGCGGTGTAACTCATCGCGGTGATCTGCTGGTTGCCCGCCGTCGGCGAGTCGGCGTTGGTCACCTTCTTGACCAGGTCCCGCTCGTCGTACTCGATCTTCGACCAGGTCAGGTCGTGGGTCGAGGTGAGCGGGTTGCCGTTCTCGTCGTAGGTCAGCGCGGTGGTGTTCTTCACCGTGCTGCCCGCGAACTCCTCCACCTTGGTGATCTGGTTGAGACCGTCGTACGCGATCTTGTACGCGTCGATCGCGGCGCCCGGGGAGTTGTCCTTGACCTCCACCATGTTGCCGTTGGCGTTGTACTCGTAGGTGAAGTCCTTCTTCTCGTCGTCCGTGTCACCGGAGTTGGAGCGGACGAGCTTCACCGTGTCGGCGAGAACCGTGCCGTTGGCAGCATCGGTCAGCGTGACCTTCTGCGGACCGTCCTCGACGAACGCGTAGGAACCCAGCGAGATCCACTCGCCCTGGCGCTGGGTCTGGTCGACGGTCTTCGTGACGCTGCCGCCGTCGTGGTCGACCTTGAACTTGGCGTCGCTGGCGGCGCCTGTCACCCGCGGGTGGCGGACGAAGACCTCGTAGGTGCCGTTCTGCGGGATGTTGAGCTGCCAGGAGAACGACGCCGTGCCGTCGCCGGCAGCGTGCGAGTAGGTGTCGTAGCCGTACTGCTGCTCGGCCTGCGTGCGCGACCAGTTGCCCTGCGTCGCGGTGTTGTTGAAGTCCGAGCTGTCGACCAGGACGACCTGCCTGCCGACGGGGACGCCGTCGTCCGAGCGGGCCTTCTGGTTGCCCGACGGGTAGAAGTCCCAGGTCATGGTGCGCTGCTGGGAACCGCCCGCCGAGGTCAGCGTGTTCTTCGTCTGCTGTCCGAGGTCGTTGTACTCATAGGACGTGGTGATGTCCCACGGGTCCTTCGCGGTCTCGGTCCAGCCGTTGTCGAAGTAGGTGTACTCGGTGACGTTGCGGACCGACTGCCCGTCCGACGGCGGTGCGGACACCGAGCTGAGGTTGCCGACCGAGTCGTAGAAGTAGAACGTCGCGTCGGGGGTGGAGTAGCCGGCGGCGTCCTTGTCGAACGGCGAACGCTCCTCCTTGACCCGGTTCAGCTCGTCGTAGACGGTCTCCGAGGTGAAGTCCGTGGCGTCGTCGGTGGTGGCGACGCCGCGCGGGGTGATCGTCTTCGTCCGGTTGCCGACCTGGTCGTACTCGTACTTGGTGGTCCGGTAGGTGATATTGCCGGAGCCGTCCTTGCTCACCGGAACCTTGGACTCCACCAGGGAGCCCCGCTCGTCGTACACGGCGAGCGACTCGTTGCCCTCCGCGTCGGTCTGGCCGACCTGCAGGCCGTCCTTGTCGTAGCGGACCGAGGTGGCCTTCTCGAGCGCGTCGATCGTCCGCTTCACCCGGCGGTTGAGGTCGTACTCGTAGCGGGTGGTGTAGTCGTCCGGACTCGCGGTGGCGTTCTTGCGGGGGTCGACGACCTTGGTGACGTTGCCGACGGAGTCGTACTCCACCGTGGCCTTGTGGCCCTCGGCGTCCACCATTTCGATCGGCTGGTTGACGGCGTCGTACCGCGTCGTGGCGGTGTAGTCGCCGGCCTCGGGCGTCAGGTTGCCCTGCGGACCCGTGACCGTGAGGACGTTGCCGACCTTGTCGTACGTGGTCGTCGTCTTGCGGCCCGGGTCGGTCGCCTCGTCACCGGGGTCGACGCTCTCGACGACCTGGTCGACCTTGTCGTACACCGAGGTCGCCACCGCCCCGTTGGGCGCCGTCACCTTGGTGATGTTGTCGTTGGCGTCGTAGACCGGGGCGGGCGTGACGATGAAGTCGTTCTCCGCCTGCTTGACGGGCTCCTTCTTCTCCAGGGGCCGTCCGAAGACGTCGTAGGTCTGGGTGACCTCGGCGCCCTTGGTGTTGGTGACCTTGGTGACGTTGCCCCGGGCGTCGTACACGAAGTTCGACGGGTTCTGGAGCGCGTCGGTGATGGTCGCCGGGAAGCCGACCGGGTCGTATCCGCTGTACTGGGTCGAGTGCCCGTTGGCGTCGGTCTCCTTGCTGACCAGGCCGTACGCGTCGTACTCCGTCAGCGACGTGTAGTCGCCCGCCGTGGCCGTCGCGACGCCCTTCGGGTCGATGACGGACGTCACGTTGCCCCGGCTGTCATAACCGAACTGCCAGGTGCGGCCCTCCGGGGATTTCTTCTGGAAGAGGTCCGCGATGTAGCCGTTCAGACCAGTGGAGTAGGTGAAGGTCTGCGCCGCGGTGCCGTTCTTGTTGGCCTCGGCGTCCTTCTGCTCCAGCGGATAGCCGGTCTTCGGGTCGTACACCCAGGTGGTGACGGCCCCGTCGGCCTCCTCCAGACGCGTGACGTTGTTGTCGGCGTCCCAGGCGACCTTCGTCGTCTCCGACTTGGCGTTGGCGATCTCGGTCGCGCGGCCGTATCCGTCGAGAACCTGGGTCGTCGTGTGGTTCTCCGCGTCCGTCACCTTGGTCTCGATGAACGAGCCCGCCGTGCCGTCCGGATCCGTGTACACGTACCCCGTGGTGCCGCCCAGCCGGTCAGTGATCGTCTGGGTGTTCCAGTGGAACTTCGGGTCGTCGCCCTCGCTCGGGTAGTAGTAGTCGAGCGAGGTCGAGTTCCCGCGCGGGTCCGTGACCTTGACGAGTTTGACGTTCTTGTTGCCCTGCGTGGCGTCGTAGACGAACTTGAAGACCTTCGGCTGGGACGAGCCCGCGCCGTCCGTCAGCTCACCCAGCAGGCCCTTGTCGCTGTAGACGAACTCGAGCTTGCGGCCCGAGATGTCGGTCATCGACTTGACGTGGTCGATGATCTTCGGGCTGGTCAGGTTGGTGCCGGTGACCTTCGTGCCCGCGTCGTTGATGTACGAGTAGGCGTCACCCTTGGCGAAGTAGTCGACCGTCAGGGACTGCCGGCCGGCCGGGTCGGTGATGTACCGGAGGAACTTGACCGGCTTGTTGTTGGACTTGCGCTCCTCGTACGTGTACGTCTGCGTGTTGCCGTTCTTGTCGACGATCGACGTGAGGTAGCCGTCGCAGTCGAAGAAGAACTGGGTGCGGTCCGGGCGGGTCAGCGACCAGGCCTTCGGGTCGCCGTCCTTGTCCGGGGTGCAGTCCACGCCGGAGCCCTGCTGCAGCAGGTAGTGCACACCGGCCGGGGCCTTCCAGGTCCCGTCGTCCTGCTTGCGGAAGGTGTGCGCGGTGCCGTCGCCGTCGGGCAGCGTCACCTCAGTCGGGTTGGGGTTGGGGTGGAAGTCCAGGGCCGCGCCTAGCCGCACCGGAGAAGACGCCTGCGCCGACCAGCCGCCGCCCAGCACCGTGTCCGAGGTGTCCTGCGAGTTGTACGCGAAGCGGACGAAGGTCGACAGTCCCCGGCCGGGGTTGTTGAAGGCGTTGTACTGCCAGACCGTGTTGCCCGCGTACAGGTTGGTCATCAGGCTCGAGCCGGCACCCGTGTTCTTGCCCGCGTACGAGTAGAACTTCTCCAGACCGAGCTGGTCGGAGGTCGGGTCCTCGGTCCGCACGTTCTGCGCGAGCGGCGCGATGTTCTCGGTGGCCGACAGCCAGGTGCCCGCGGTCTTGTTACGCAGGTCCCACTTGAGGACGTAGTCGAGGCGCTTGTTGCCCGAGTCGCTGTTGATGGGCGTCTTGAGCTGCGCCTTCACCGTGACCGTCTCACCCGGGTAGACGTCCTCCGGCAGCGCCGTCTCGAGCTGGTTGCCGCCGGTGGTGGCGTCCGTGCCGTCCGGCAGCGACCAGGTGTAGGAGAGCACCTGGTCGGCGGCCTTCCACACCGAGGTGGTGGTGTTGGTGAGGGTGACGTCGACCGTGTACTGGTCGCCTGGGATCATCCGCGCCGGGGTGTCCGGCGCGTAGTACGTCGAGTCGGTGCTCTTGTCGATGTACGTCACGACTAGCTGCGGGCGCAGCTGGGGCTCCTCGGCCTCCGAGGAGAGGAAGACGGTGCGCTCCTGCGGGCCGGTCGCCGACTCGTCCCGCAGCCTGATCGCCACGCCCTTGTTGTTCGCCGGGGTGCTGACCCAGGACTGGGCGAGCGAGGTGAGGTACCAGGACTGGCGCGCCGGGTCGTTGGTGACCGTGCCCACCGTGTCGGCGACCGTGGCGTCCATGTCGCCGCCGGCCGTCGACCACGCGGTGCTGCTGGTGGCGTTGTTCCAGGACGCGGTGGTCTCGTCGAAGTCCCTGGTCAGACCGTGCGCTTCGTAGACCGCACCGGCGGTTCCCGTGGTGGTCGTGAAGCCCCACACGTCCAGCTGCGCTTCCAGCACCCGGGAGGAGGCCGGGATCGCGCTCACCCCGGGGAACTTCAGGAGCGCACGCGTCTTGCCGTAGGTGGACGAGTTGTTGCCGACCGACAGCCAGTTCTGGTTCAGGCCCGAGTCGGAGATCGTGTCGTGGCCGGTGGTGGGCTGGGCGGAGGACAGCGTGGTGTCGGTCTGCCCGGACTGGAGCACCAGCGTCGTGCGTCCCGCCTTGGGGAGTTTGACGATCTGTGTCGCGGCGGGGATGACCGTTCCGTCGCGGGTCTTGACCGCGACCATGTAGTAGAAGACGTTCCCGAACGCGTCCGCGGAGTCGGCCGGTGTCGGTGTCGCCGTGGTGTCCGTGAAGCTCGTCCTGTCCTTGGTCACGGGGGCGACCAGGGTCTGCGCGGACGGTGTGAACGTCTGGTAGACGCTGCGGTGCACCTGGTACTCGACGATGTCGTCACCGAGGTCGGCCGACGGATCGTTGTACGCGGACCAGTCGAGCTCGGCGCCGGTGGCGTGGATCACCTCGGGGGCGTCCAGGGCGACGCCCGGGCGGCCGTAGGTGAGCACGAGCCGCGGGTAGTTGGCGACCTCGCCCTTGTACGCGTACTCGGCGGCCTCGTAGCGCGGGCCGCCCTTGGGAGCCGTGCTGCTCTCGTCGGCGGCCTTGACGACGAAGCCGTAGTTCGGGTTCGTGCCGTTGATCCAGGACTGGACGGTCTTGGTGACGCTGAAGGAGTTCCAGGTGTTGCTCTTGTTCGGCTCCTTGACGGCGACTCCGCCCTTGGTCAGGCGGACGGCGTCGGCGAGGACGGCGGTCGAGGCCGAGGCGGGGCCGTCACCGAGGACGACCTTGCCCGCGGTCCCCGCCTTGAACGGATGCGTGCCGAGCGTCTTCCACTGACCGCCGGTACCGCTGCTCTGGTTGACCGTGTACGCCTTGGTGCCGCCGTTGTACGTCACCGTGTACGGCGCGTTGGCGGCCCGGTCGGACGCGGGGACGTAGTGCACGTCGACCCGGTAGTCGCCGTCCTCGGGGAGGTTCGGCTGCCAGGTGTAGGTGTCCCCGGCGACGGCGTCCTTGTTGTACAGGTAGTCCTGGTTGACCGCGTACTGCGTGTACGCGGTGTTGGCCGAGGCCGGCCAGGCGCCCTTGGCGGCGGTGGTGCCCGAGTCGCCGTCGTCGACCTGGACCGAGGTGCCGGACAGCTCGCCCGTGACGCCGCTCGCGCTGTTCCAGGTCGCGGAGGTCTCGTCCCAGGCCTGGGTGGCCCGGTGCGCCTCGAGGAGCACCTCGGTGTCGCCCGCGGTGTGCGTCTGGTCGTAGTAGAGGCGCAGGTCGGCGGAGTCCAGCTTCGTCCCGGCGGGCACGCTGCCGAGGGGGAACTTCAGCAGGGCCCGGGAGCTGCCGGTCGAGGTGTTGCCGACGGAGAGCCGCCACAGACCGTCGTAGTTGTCGGACGGCCCGTCCGACGAGATCATCACGTCCTGCGACTGGCTGACCGTCGGCGAGATCGAGATGGTCGGGTCGATGACGACGGGGTAGCTGCGCTTGTCCGATGCGAGCCACTTCGCGTCGGGGCGGAGGGTGAGCTCGTAGCGCCCGTCGCGGCCGGATCCCTTGAGCGTCTGGCTGACCGCGTCGGTGCCGACGGTGCCGTACGGGGAGTCGGCCTTCTTCTTCGCGTCCGTCATGAACGGCGCGGGAATGACGAGATCCGGCCGGTTCGGGCCGGAGGCGTCGGTGTAGAGGGCGATGGCGCCGCTCTTGAGGCGCTTTGCGTTCAGGCCCTTGGTGTTGAGCGTGAACTCGTAGGAGGGCGTGCCCTTCGGGGGCCCGTCGAGGACGATGCCCTCCTTCACGGTGCCGTTACCGACCGTGTACGTCAGGTCGGCGCCGTCGCCGAGGGCGTCCTCGTACGTGACGGTGTCGCCGTCGGCCTTGGGGCTGAGCTTCTTGGACCCGGCGCCCTTGAGGCCGATGACCACCCAGTGGCCCTTGTCCAGTTCGAACCGGACGAGTTCGCCGGGCTGCGCACCGAAGTAGGTCTTGGCGAGGTTGGTGGTGTTGGCGTACCGGTAGCCGTCGCGTTCCGTGCCGCGGACGGCCGTGTCGATGGCCTTCCAGTCCTTGCCCGCCTCGTAGTGCGTCGGCACGGAGGAGACTTCCGACTGGATTCTGCCGTCGGACAGCTGCCAGTAGCGGGCGCTGGGCGTGCGTCTGTCCTTGAGCTCCTTGACCCGTTTGGGTTTGGCTCTGGCCTTGCCCCGGGGCAGCTGCTCGTTGCTGGGCACCCCCGCGTCGGAGAGCTGCGGCGGTTTCGCCGGCTCCTGCTCGTCGTCGTCGACGCCCAGCCAGTCCTTGATGCCGCCGAGTAACGCCTTGCCGTCGGCGGGCGCCGCGAAGGCTGGTTGCGGCAGACCCGCGGCGAGGACCGACACCATGCCGGTCGTCGCCAGAATGCGCCGTGCGCGTGGTCCGAATCCGTACATCGCTGCTTGCCCCGGATCCTTTCGGGAGCGGACAGGGTTCGGCGGCCGCCCGAGGGCGGTCGCCGGCAGCGAGTTGTACAGAAGATGCGCGTGGGCATGTCAAGTGTGGGGACATCGCGCCTATACAGGGCATTGAGTGCCTAATGAGCACCAAGTCCCTTTTAAACAGGAAGTTTTGAGCCAGCCTTTACGCGCTGGCCAGAGACAGCTTCACCGCGAACCCGAGGAACAGCGCGCCCGCCGCCGACGTCGCCCCCGCCGACAGCCGCTTGCGGCGGCGGAACGCACCGGCGAGCCGCGTCCCGCTGAAGATCAGCACGCTGAGGTAGAGGAAGCTCGCCAGCTGCGCGAAGGCACCCAGCACGACGAAGGAGAGGGCCGGGTAGGCGTAGGCCGGGTCCACGAACTGCACGAAGAAGGCGACGAAGAACAGGATCGCCTTGGGGTTGAGCAGGCTGATCACCACAGCCCTGCGGAACGGCCGCTCGTCGGCGGCGGACGCGGCGGCCCCGGCGGTCAGCTCGTCGGCCACGGTCCGCTCCCGTCGCGTACGCCACAGCCCCCACGCGGCCCGCAGCATCCCGATCGCGAGCCAGCTCAGATAGCCCGCACCCGCGTACTTCACGATCCCGAACAGCACGGCGTTGCCCTGCAACAGCGAGGCGACACCCGCCGCGGAGAGAGTCATCAGCACCGCGTCCCCGAGGAACACACCGGCGGCCGCCGTGTACCCGGCCCGGATACCGCGCCGGGCGGCAACGGACAGCACGTAGAGCGAGTTCGGCCCCGGCAGCAGGACGATGAGGACAAGCCCCGCGAGATAGGTCGGAAGGTTGGTAACGCCAAGCATGAGGCGGAGTGTCGCATGTCGGCGCGACACTCCGCTTCCGTATTTCAGCAGGTGGGACGGGGTATGGCCCGGCCTCAGAACGCGTCGCTGGGGACGTACGTCCCCCAGACCTCCCGCAGCGCGTTGCACACCTCTCCGACCGTCGCGCGGGCGCGCAGGGCGTCCTTCATCGGGTAGAGGACGTTGTCCGTACCCTCGGCGGCCTTCTTCAGTTCGGCGAGGGCCGTGTCCACGGCCGCCTGGTCGCGCTCGGCGCGGAGCTTCGCCAGGCGCTCGGCCTGCTGGGCCTCGATCGCCGGGTCGACGCGGAGCGGCTCGTACGGCTCCTCCTCGTCGAGCTGGAAGCGGTTGACGCCGACCACGACGCGCTCGCCGGAGTCCGTCTCCTGGGCGATGCGGTAGGCGGAGCGCTCGATCTCGTTCTTCTGGAAGCCGTGCTCGATGGCGTTGACCGCGCCGCCCATATCCTCGACCTTGCCCATGAGCTCCAGGGCGGCGGCCTCCACCTCGTCGGTCATCTTCTCTATGACGTAGGAGCCCGCGAAGGGGTCGACGGTCGCGGTCACGTCCGTCTCGTAGGCCAGCACCTGCTGCGTACGAAGAGCGAGGCGCGCGGACTTGTCGGTCGGCAGCGCGATGGCCTCGTCGAAGGAGTTGGTGTGCAGGGACTGGGTGCCGCCGAGGACCGCGGCCAGGCCCTGGACGGCCACGCGGACCAGGTTCACCTCGGGCTGCTGCGCCGTGAGCTGCACACCGGCCGTCTGCGTGTGGAACCGCAGCATCAGCGACTTCGGGTTCTTCGCGCCGAACTCGTCCCGCATCACCTTCGCCCAGATACGGCGCGCGGCACGGAACTTCGCGACCTCCTCGAGGATCGTCGTACGGGCCACGAAGAAGAACGACAGACGCGGCGCGAAATCGTCCACGTCCATGCCGGCCGCGACGGCCGTGCGCACGTACTCGATCCCGTCCGCGAGCGTGAACGCGATCTCCTGCGCGGGCGAGGCACCGGCCTCGGCCATGTGGTAGCCGGAGATCGAGATGGTGTTCCACTTCGGGATCTCGGTCTTGCAGTACTTGAAGATGTCCGCGATCAGCCGCAGCGACGGCTTGGGCGGGAAGATGTACGTCCCGCGCGCGATGTACTCCTTCAGCACGTCGTTCTGGATCGTGCCCGTGAGCTTGTCCGCCGGGACGCCCTGCTCCTCGCCGACCAGCTGGTACATGAGGAGGAGCAGCGCCGCCGGGGCGTTGATCGTCATCGACGTCGACACCTTGTCGAGCGGGATCCCGCCGAACAGCACCCGCATGTCGTCGATCGAGTCGATCGCCACGCCCACCTTGCCGACCTCGCCGTGCGCGATCGGCGCGTCCGAGTCATGGCCCATCTGGGTGGGCAGGTCGAAGGCGACCGACAGACCCATCGTGCCGTTGGCGATCAGCTGCTTGTAGCGGGCGTTGGACTCCACGGCGGTGCCGAAGCCCGCGTACTGGCGCATGGTCCAGGGGCGGCCGGTGTACATGCTGGGGTACACACCGCGCGTGAAGGGATACGAACCCGGCTCGCCCAGCCTCTCCGCCGGATCCCAGCCCTCGAGGGCACCCGGTCCGTACACCGGCTCGATGGGCAGTCCCGACTCCGACTCCCGCGCCATGGTTGTGCCTCCCGCTGAGTTACTCACTGGTTAAGGACCGACCCTCGCGACGGACTGTAGTGGGGGGCGTGCGGCCAGTGGAGAGGCCCACGCTGGGACCTTGCTCACAGACTCTCTGACGGTCTCGTCACACGCCTCCCGACAGCCCCGCCCGGGCCTCTCACACGCTCTCCGACACGACCTCTCACACGCTCTCTCTCCGGCTTTGCCCCACCCATGCCTCCGCGTTCGCAACCGGTCAGGCCCGGGAAGCATCTGAAGGGGCATACCGCAACGTACGTGAACGGTGGAATCCACGGGGGGATCCGATGCGCGCGTCCGTCACACATACACCCGTCATACGCGCGTCGCTGGCCGCGGCCGCCGCGCTCGCCCTGATCGGCGTGACGGCAGGCTGCACCGCGCAGGCCGCCGGTTCGGACGAGAAGGTGCCGCCGGTGCGCATCTCTCCGACGACGTCCGCAGGCCAGGACAAGCCGTCCGAGGAGGCCGGCGACGCCAAGCCGAGCGCTTCTCCCACCGCGTCCGCCACGCCCAAGAAGCCCAAGGTCCTCATGGCCCGGGGTGACACGGGCGGAAAGGTGCGCGAACTCCAGGCCCGGCTGCGCGCGCTGAAGCACTTCGGCCGCGCCCCCACCGGCTACTACGGCTCCGTCACGGCCGCCGCCGTCTCCGCCTTCCAGGGCGCGCACGGCCTGCCGCGCACGGGAAAGACCGACACCGCGACCTGGCGGAAGCTGCGGAGCCTGACCGACACGCCCACCCGCGACGAGCTCTACCCGCCGACGACGCTGCCCGTCGCGAAGCCCGATCCGCGGTGCATGACGGGCCGGGTGCTGTGCATCAGCAAGAAGAGCCGGACGCTGTCGTGGATCGTGAACGGAAAGGTCCTGTCGTCGATGGATGTGCGGTTCGGCTCCCAGTACACGCCGACACGCGAGGGCACCTTCAGCGTCTACTGGAAGTCCCGCCACCACGTCTCGACGATCTACGACACCCCCATGCCGTACGCGATGTTCTTCAGCGGCGGCCAGGCCGTCCACTACTCCGCCGACTTCGCGGCCCGCGGCTACAGCGGCGCCTCGCACGGCTGCGTGAACGTACGGGACGAGGGGAAGATCGCGAACCTGTTCGCGCAGGTGCGGACGGGCGACCGGGTGGTCATCTACTGGTGAGGCCGCCGCACGCGGCTGAGGCCGTCCGGTGAGTGCAGAGGCCGAGAGGGGAAAGGGCGCGGGTGGGGCCGGGGGAACGTGCCCCACCCGCGCCAATAGCGCCGAGCCTTGGGTACGGGGGGAACCCTGGCTCGCGCCTGGCCGATGACCAGTCGGCTCATTTCTTACAGCGCCGGAGCCCCCAGAAATGTCACACCCACTTTTCAAGCAGCCAAAGTGGGCGTGTTTCCGCAGGTCAGGGGCGTCACACCAGCGGGGGCGGGGAGACGGCGGCACCGGCCACGACCGGCACGACGGCCGGAGTGGCGGGAAATCGACCATGACAGACCATGACGGACAGGGCGAACGGATCGTGACCCGGGCAGGCCGGTCGATATCGGGCGAGCCGACCGTTACTGGGCGGGCAGCGCGCTGTACGACGTCGTGGGGGTCGGCTCCGGCGTGCTGTCCGACCCGAGGGTCGTCGGTGTGCTGGTGGGCGGGTCGGTGTCCGCTGTCGCCGAGCCGACGGTGTCCGAGCTGTTGCTCTCGACGGAGTCGGCCGTGCTGCTCACGTCGTCCTCGTCGTCGCCCTTGTGGTCGCCGCTGTTGCCCTTCCCGGAGTTGTCACCGTCGTCGCCACTGTCGTCCGAGCCCTTCGTGCTGCCTTCGGCATCGGCCTTCTTCAGGACCCCTTGGCAGAAGCGGTCGACGCGGCCGGTGCCCGTCTCCTTCGCGGAGTCCTGGAGGTAATTCCACTTCTCCTCGTCCAGCTTCTTGCCGGCGCTGTAGTCGCGGCAGAGGGCGACCGTGCGCTTCCACCGCACGGCGGCTTCCTCGCTGCGCCCGGCGTCGCCGTTGCCGGGTTGCCGGGAGCTGCCCCCGCCCTGCCCGTCGGCCTCCGGCGACGACGCGTCACCGGCGGACCCGCTCGAGCTACCGGGCTCGGGCGTGCCGGAGCCGCCGTCGGCCTCCGGGGCGTCGGGCGTCAGGGACGCCGACGGGTCCTCCGGGGTGGCGGCGGAGACGGACGCAGCCGGACCCGGCTCGCCCTCGCCGCCGAACAGCGACGGCAGCACCCCGGAGCCGGCCGCCACGGCGACACCGCCGATCATGCAGCCGGCCAGCAACGCTGCGAGTGCGAACCGCACGGGCCGGCCCCAGCCGCGGGCGGCGCGGTGCGCACCGGCGCGATCGGCGGCTGCACGGCCGAGGTGTACGGAACCGCCGTCGAGGCGGTCCGCGGCGCGGCCGGGCGCGCGGCCCCGCCCCTTCTCGGGATGCTCCGCATACTCCGGGCGCTCCGCGTATGCCGAGTGTTCCGCGTGCTGCGCGTACGCCGAGTGGTCCGCGCGGCGCTCGGCACGTGCCTGCCGGAAGGCCGCCAACGCCGCCGACTCGCCCGGGAGTTCGGCAGCGGCCGGGGAACGGCCCTCGTCGGTCAGCGCGCGTAGCGCCGCGGTGAGGCGGTGGGCCTGGGACCGCGCCTGCTCGTCGACGGGCTCGCCGCGCAGCAGACGCTCGGCGGCGTCGCCGTCCAGCCAGGCGCCGGACGTGCCGCCGGACGGACTGCCTGCCGGGCGGTCAGGCGTGAAGGAAGGCGTTCGACCGGGAGTGTGACCCGGCGTACGGCCTCCGGGCGTCCGGGGGTTGCCCGCGGCGGAACCGCCGGCGTCCTCGCCCCCCGGAAAATTACTGCGCTCGTCGGCCATCACATGTCCTTCTGCGTCCGCAAACGCGAATGCGTCACACCTGCGGACGTCACCGCGCGCGTGCGCGACTCTATCTGGGGTGGTACGGCGCTCAGCGCGCCTGCGTTCTCCGGGTCGTCGCCGAGCAGCTCCGCGAGCCGCTTCAGACCGCGGTGTGCGGCGGTCCGGACGGCGCCGGGGCGCTTGCCCAGCGTCTCGGCCGCGCTCTTGGCGTCCAGCCCGACGACTACACGCAGTACGACGGCTTCGGCCTGGTCCTGCGGGAGTTGCGCGATCAGCGAGAAGGCGTTGCCGGTGGCGAGGGCCTCCATGGCCTCGCCGGCGGTGTCGGACTCGGCCGCCTTGCCGGCCAGCTCGGTCTCGTCGCCGCCTATCGCCGGGCGGCGCCCCCGCATCCGTATGTGGTCGAGAGCCCGGTTGCGCGCTATTCGCGCCGCCCAGCCCCGGAACCGGTCCGCGTCCCCGCTGAAGCGGTCGAGATCGCGAGCGATCTGCAGCCACGCCTCCGATGTGACGTCCTCGGCATCGGGATCCCCCACCAACGTCCGTACGTATCCCAGGAGCCGTGGATGCACGGCCCGGTACACAGTCCGGAAAGCGCTCTCGTCTCCGTCCTGTGCCGCAAGCACCGCGGCGGTCAGCTCCGCGTCGTCCCCCAGCACTACTCTCCCTTTGCGCCTAAACCGGCGCCGCTCTCGCGGACCTGGTTGCTCGCCATCGGGGTTCTCAATTGATGGTTGCGGTCCTTTTCACAACCCGGCGCGAAGCAGCACGCTACGGCCTGAAACGGGGCCTCGTCCATGTCCGTACAAGATGCAACTATCTTCGGGCCGGAACTGGGTGTGACAGAAAACGTACGCACGGCGCTGAACCAAGTACGGGCCGCCGCGCGGCCCGTGCCGCGCGACGGCCGGGGCCTCTCCTGTGGGGGGTGGCGGCCCCGGCCGTTGCCAAGGCCCACCCGACGGCGGGTCGAACGAGCCGGTTCGCCCGGCGCCCCCACCCAATCGCCGCCACCAGACAGGCCATACGCGCCCTGCGGCGGGCCGCCTGCGGGGCGGGCAGGGCCACCCGGGAACAGACGCAGGCCAACTGGTGACAGGCCGCCCACGAACCGGTCGGAGACACGCGGCGACGGCTCTCGGGGACCCAGACAGCACCCGCCCACGGACAGGCCGGGCGCCCCTGTGGCGGGCGCGCCTGGATGCACGGGGAGCAGGCCCAAGCCAACCGGCAGCAGGCCGCCCACGAACCGGTCGGAGACACCCAGCGACGGCCCTCTGGGACCCGACGGCAGGCCGTCTGTGGACAGACCAGGGGTACCCGGCAGCGAGCCGCCCGTGGAAAGCCCCAGAGGCAGCAAGCCCCTCACGAAGACGTCGGCGGCACCCAGCAGCCAACCGCCCGCTGGAATCGAGCGGCACCGCAGAGAGCCGTCGGCCCCGGCCCGGAATCGAGCGGTGTCGCGGAGAGCCGTCGGCCGCGGCCCGCCCTAGCCTGCCGCGGCGGTCGCCTCCCCGGCTTCCGCCTTGGTGTTGCCACCGCTCTTGCCGCGGGACTTCTCTTCGGCCACCGCGCTCTTCTTGGCGGCTTTCGCGGTTTCCTTCGCCGCCTTCCCGCTGTTTCCGCCGTTCCCTGCGGCACTGCCGGTCTTCTTTTCCTTCGCGCCTTTCCCGGACGCCAACTGCTTGTCGCAGTACGCCTCGACGGACGCTTCGCCGCCCGCCGCGTCGACAAGACGCCGCCATGCCCTCGCATCGAGTTCGTGACCCCGGCCCTTCCCGGAAGCGTAGGCGTGGCACAGAGCCTTGCTGTTCTTGGGCCCGCCGGCCTTGCCCCGGCCTCGGCTGTCGGCCGAGGCGGACTCCGACGCGGTGGTGCCGCCGCCGGAGGACGAGGGCGCGGAAGCCGACTCCGCGTCAGCAGTCGGCTCCAGGGCCGTCTGCTGCGGACGCGGACGTTCGCCGTGGCCGTCGCCCGACGGCGTGCCGAGCACACCCATAGACGCCATCGCCACACCACCCAGCGTCAGGCTGACCAGCAGCGCCCCGAAAACCGCTCGCAGCGAACGTCCGGCCCTGCGCCGCCGCCAGTCGTCGCGGCGGCGGGTGCGCGAGGAGCGGCGCCCGGCGCCGTCACGTGCCGCGCGGAAGGCGGCGATGGCGCGCTCCTCCGCGTCGGCGTCGATCCGGCCGACCCGTATGGCCGCCGCCAGGAGAGACTCCAGCCTGGTCAGTGGGTCCTCCGCGGCATCACGGGCGGGCTGCGGATCCGACGCAGAGGACACACCCCACGCGTCCGACGCCCGCCGCGCCCGCGGCACCCTCGGGGCGACCGACGCACCCGACCCGCGCCCCGAGTCCGACGCCTCCGACGCGCCGCCCTGCGAGGCCGGGGCACCCGGCGAGCCGCTCCCGGCCCTTTGCGCCCCGTCTCCGCCGCCACCCTTGTCCAACTTGCCTCACTTACCCAACATGCCCGAAGAGAAGTTCTAGTTCATCTCGAATCACCCAGCGTTCGCGGGCCCTCATCCGTCACACCGTCCGCTTTCGCACCGTTGGCACCGCGGGCGCCGAGCCGCTCGGCGAGGCGCCTGAGGCCGCGGTACGCGGAGGTACGGACCGCGCCCGGCCTCTTGCCGAGGACCCGCGCGGCCGCCGGGCCGTCGAGGCCGACGACGACGCGCAGCAGCACGGCCTCCGCCTGGTCGCGGGGCAGGTCGGCGATCAGGGCGAGCGCGTGCTCGGTCGAGATGGACTCGAGGGCCTGCTCAGGTGTGCTGTGTGTGCTGGGCAGTTCGAGCATGTCCTGTTCCAGGGCCGCCGCACGCGGCCGCGCCCTCTGCCGCCGCAGGTGGTCCAGCGCCCGGTGCCGCGCGATGGTGGCGGTCCAGCCGCGGAACCCCGCACCGTCCCCGCGGAACCGCCCCAGGTCACGGGCGATCTCCAGCCAGGCCTCGGCGGCCACGTCCTCGGCGTCGTCGCCCACGAGCCCCCGCAGATAGCCGAGGAGCCCCGGCTGCACGAGGCGGTACGCGGCAGCGAAGGCGATCTCGTCGCCCTGCTGCGCCCGCGCGACGGCCGTGCCCAGCTCCCCGTCGGGCGCCTGCGCGCGACGGGGTTCCCCTCCGTGGCCCAACCGCTTCCCTCTTCGCGCCGACGCGACACAGATCACCGTGCCCATGCCCCCACGATGATCAGCGTGCCGACTCACAGAAATGTCACAGCTGTTGGCGTGTCGGGCGCAAACCGGTGTTTCCGGCGCGCGAGTTCAGCGGAAACGGCCCCCTTCCCGCCGAGTGCGAGACGCGGCGCCATGTGCCGCGACACGGCTGCGGGGTTCGGGTCAACTCGCGTTCCGGACCCGCCCGTGGAGCGTCAGATAGAAGGTCTGCAACGACTCCTCCGGCCCCACCTCGAACCGGTTCACCACGCGGCTCAGCGGGCTCCACACCCGCCCGTCGGGCATCCGTACGCCCACCGGCTGCCCGAAGTAGACGCGCTGGCTCTCGTCCAGGTCCACCCACACGGCGCCGGTCCGCCGCACCAGCACCTCACCCACGTACGCCCCTAAGCCGAACAGCGTCCCCGCCACGCGTGCCCGTTCCCGGCCGCCCTTGCGCAGGCCGTCGACGAGGAAGTCCACGAGGCGCAGGCTCGCGACGGAGTAGTCGAGTGGCAGCGGAAGACGGCGCGTGGCGCCCGTGGCCGCCGCATGCGCGACGAAGCCTGCGGCATGCCGCCGCATGTCCCGCGCCTTCGGCACATGTCTCTGATCCTCACCCATGCGGTCCCCGCCCTCCCACAGCCTCCCGGTCTCCCGGTCTCCTGGTTGATGAAGCGGATGTCGCCTCGTGAACATCACGCGCCACAAAGGTGCCGATTCTCACAAGGCGGATTCACACATTCCGCACAACCCTCTGGGCGTCCCGTTCGTCCGCGGGCCGACCGCAGTCACCTCGACTGATCGGCGTACGCGGGCAGAAGGCGCCGGGCCCATATATCGGTGAGCGCGCACACAGCGATCCCCGTGACGAGGAACGCGGCCATGGCCTGCAGGAGTGTGGCTTCGTAGTACGGGCCGGTGGGCCGGCGGACGACGGCGTACGCCACCGCGGCACCCGCCGGCGCGGGAGGGAGCGGTGACGGCGCACGGCCGGGACCGGGTCCGGGTCCGGGTCCGGGCAGCGGGCCAGAGCTCGCGGGACGAGGGCGAGGGAGAGCAGGACGGATGCCAGAACTGTGGCGTCGACGATCAGCTTCACTGACATCCGGCCGTTCCTCTGTTCAGCAGCCCGCTCAACTCACGTCGGCTGGAAGCTCGATGCTCCCCTCGAACACTCCCTTGTTCTCCTCCCTCACATCCTGCGCGAACGTGATGCTCTGGGCCCCATAGGGAATCAGGAAGCCGAACTGGAACCTGTGGGATGTGATGCGGTACGTGGCGGCGTCCAGGACCAGTGTCTGCCTGAGGCTGGAAAGGGTGAGCTGATCCTCGGTCGCCGAGACTCCGGCGCTCCGGAGCTGCTTCAGGGTCGGGGTCAGCTCTCGTACCGCTGTCTTGACGTAGGCGCGGTCCCGTACCTGCGGCAGTTTCCGTGAGGACACGCTCACCTGAAGCCTGACTTCGCCGCCCTTCCGGGTCAGCGTGACATCGCCGCCGGATTCCTTGAGATAACTCCTGAACTCCGCGATGGCGGCGACGGGGTCTTCCACCTTGTTCTTCATCTCCGGATCGGAGGCGGGTTGTTCCTTCCAGCCCGCGGTTCCCTCCTTCACGTATCCCGTGCCGTCGAGCACGAAGATCTCTTCGGGTTTGCGGACGCCCTTGCTGGTGGTGATCGTCCCTGTCGAGTGGAAGGCGTCGGGGGCCAGGGTCCGCCGTACCGTGGATTCATAGGAAGCGCCGCTCGTCTGCCCCTGCAGTACGAGGCTCTCTTTTCCCCGCACCGCGAACGTCCAGCCCTTTTCGGCGGCCATCGCTTTCTCGGCGCGGTCAAGGAATTCTTCCGCAGTCTCCGGCGGCTTCGGCGACGGCTGCTTCTTCGCGCCGGCCGCACCGGCGGTCGCCTTCGCCGAGGCGACCGGGTCCGAGCCCGAGGCCGCGCTTTCGCCGTCACCGCCTCCACCGCAAGCGGATGTCACGGCCAATACGCCGACTACGGCAGTGGTGACCAGAATGCGGCGCGGCCGGACGTGCATGGTGTGCTCCTTGCTGGGGACGCGGGTCGCGGACGGCCGAGGTCTAGCCACCGAGCCACAGCAGAATCAAGCCAACGGACATTCAGAACATTTAGCGGCCATCCCTACGGGCTCAGTCGCCCGAGTACCCGAATATCCCCACGTGGGTCGGCTGCTCGTCGGTGTACAGGACGACGTACACGCCGGTCCACCGCATGCGGCACTCGTCGAGCAGCGTGTCGCTGTGCTGCCGGGCGGCGGGCGGAAGTGCCCATATGACCTCATGGGCCTGGGCGAGCAACTCCTCGAACCGGCCTGGCGACGGCCGATCCGTCCCGAAGTGGTGGACGATACGGTCGCGCGCGAGTGGGCGCAGCGTCCCGTAGTCCTCGATGTTGTGGTCCGACGGGGCGGCGTCCGTGTGGACGACGCGGTCGCAATGACTGAACGGCGTGCAGGACGCCGAGGGCGGTAGCCAGGGCGCCGAGCAGCAGGCGCAGTGGGGTCTCGGGCACGCGGGGCTGCTGGTGTGCACCTGGGTAGCCGCCGATCAGCCTGCCGAGGCCGCAGGCTAGGCCTCCGACAGGCTTTTTCAGAGCGACACCCAGCAATAGAGCCCGTGCCCTTGTGTCCGTGCTTGCCGGGCGATGTCTGCCAGTCGGCCCAGGAAGTCGGTGAGTATCTCGGGATCGGCCGACCCGTTGAACTCCTCGGTTCGGGACCACGGTACGGCGACGGCAGCGAGCCTCTCGGTCGATGCCTCAGCCAGCACGTCGCGCAGTTGGTCTGTCAGCGTGACGACCCAGCGGCTGCCGGCCTCGGGGTCACCGAGGAGGTGGTTGAAGCGTGGTTGAGCAGCCACCTCGTCGAAGGTCGTGCCGGTGAGCAGGGCTTCGGCGGCTCCGATCAGCAAGTACGGGTCCATCCCCTTGGCGTCGAGTAGCGGCAGACCAACGGCCGCTGGCCCTCCTTCGAATGTGGTGAGTGCCGTGTCGTCGTCGGGTGCGCTGAAGTAGTCGTAGAGGTTTCCCACGGTCCGGATGGTGCCATCCGTGTCTGACAGCATCAGTTCCCGCGATATGTCCGCTTCTTCCGGGCGCTGGCCTGACAGTTCGGCAATGCGGTATAACCCTCGGCCCTGCGCCCCCAGTGCATTCACAGCGACCAATGAATGCACCGGAAACGGAAAAGCGACCGCAGACCGACGGAAAGCAGAGCTGCATGCCATCGACGGAATCGACGGAATCGACCGAAAGCGCCGAGAAAGACGAGAGCGCCCCCGAGGCCGAGCCCGGCGCCGACGAAGGCGGAGCCGACGAAGGCGGAGCCGGCGAAGGCGGAGCCGGCGAAGGCGGAGCCACCTCGGCCGCGTCGGCCGAACCGAAAACCTCCAAAGGCCCGGACTGGCGCGCCCTCACCGTCGCCGGTGCGCTGCTCGCCGCCTGTGGCGGGCTCGTTCTGTACGGGGTGCTCGACACCGAGGACGAGAAGTCCGAGCAGGACGTTCCGCGCGCCTCGGTGACGTACGAGGTGACCGGTGAGGGCACGGCCGACATCACGTACCAGGGGCGCAGCCGGTCCGGTGAGGCCGCCGTGGCGACCGCCGTCGAGCTGCCCTGGCGGAAGACCGTCGACGTCCCGCTCGGCAGGACGCCCACCGTGACCATCACGCTCGGCGAGAAGGGTGGGCGGGCGAGCTGTGCGCTGGCCGTCCGCGGCAAGCACGTTCAGACCGCTACCGCGTACGGCGACTTCGGGCGCGCGACATGTCAGGGCGAATTGCCTCTTGGCGCGGAGCCGTCAACATCCAAGTGATATAGGCCACATCTCTCGGTGGTGATGTTTGCCGGTAGATGTGCACTGAATTAGAAGCCACCCTGTGACGGGTGGTCAATTTGTGAAGATTTTCTAGGGGTGGGGCATTTTGAGTCCACGAAAGACCCATGCGTACAAGCCGCTGAGTCTGAAGCGGAGAGCATGGCTGACGATCGGGGCGGTCGTTCTGGGCGGGGCAGGCGTGGTCACATACGCCGTGGCGAGTCCGTCCGGACCGGCGGACACGGATGCCAAGTCCCGTAAGCCTTCCGTGCGCAGCATGAAGCTGGAGACGCAGAGCACGGATCGCAAGGGGCTGCCCAAGAAGTCCACCGAGCAGTTCAGCGCAGTGGTGCTGACCTGGAAGAACCCGAAGGCCGAGCTGGACGGCACGGCCGAGGTGCGCTCCCGCAACGTGGAGACCGGTGAGTGGTCCGCGTGGCAGAGGCTGCCGGAGGACCCGGGCCAGGGCGAGGGCAAGGAGGCCGAGCAGGCCGGGCTGCGCGGCGGCACCGAGTCGGTGTGGACCGGCCTGTCGGACGGCGTCGAGGTGCGCGTGGTGGCCGAGGACGGCACCGCGTCGGAGCTGCCGGCCGGTCTGGACGTGAAGCTGATCGACCCCGGCACGGACAGCGGTGCCGGCGCCACCACGAGCGCCGTGGAACCCGCGGCCTTCGCGGCCGAGACCGCGACCCCCGACGCCACCGCGACGGATTCCCCGGCCCCCTCGGACTCCGAGTCGACGGATCCGGCGGCGAGCACGGATCCCGCCACGACCGAGTCGGCGACCACCTCGGAGTCCCCCTCCGCGTCCGCTTCCGAGTCCGCTTCGGAATCCGCCTCGGCGTCGCCCGAGCCGTCGGAGACCGTGCCGACCGCCCGCCCCTCCACCGTCGTCAAGCCGCCCATCATCACGCAGGCCCAGTGGGGCGCCTCGACGAGCTACAACGGCACGCCCTCGTACGGCGACAAGATCGAGGCGGCCGTCGTCCACCACACGGGCGTGGACAGCGACAACACGCTGTCCTGCGCCGAGTCCCGTGCCCGCGTGCGCAGCATCCAGCTGGCCCACCTCCAGGAGGGCTGGTACGACATCGGCTACAACTTCCTGGTCGACCGCTGCGGGCAGATCTTCGAGGGCCGCAGCGGCGGCATGGACCTGCCGGTGATCGGTGCCCACGACGCGGGCTTCAACACGAACACGGTCGGCATCTCGTACATCGGCAACTTCGAGAAGGCCAAGCCGACGAAGGCCGCGCTGGACGCCATCTCGCGCGTCATCGCCTGGAAGTTCGGGCAGTACGGCGTCGACCCGAAGGCCAACGTCACGCTGACGTCGCGCGCCCCGCTGGACTACAGCGGCAACAAGGTCCCGGAGGGCACGCAGATCACGCTGCCGACGATCTTCGGGCACCGCGACACCAACGCCACGGCCTGCCCCGGCGCGAACCTCTACCCGAAGCTGTCCACGATCCGCACCCTGGCGGCCCTGCCCGGCGTCTCGCACGCCCTGCCGACCTCGGACTTCAACCGTGACGGCATCAGCGACCTGGTCGCCGGTGTGCCGAAGGCGTCCGGCAGCGTCGGAAACGTCGTCATCGTGCCGGGCAGCGTCAACGGCCCCGCGGCCGGCTCGAAGCTGCGGCTCACCCAGTCCAGCGCGGGCGTCCCCGGTGCCTCCGAGTCGGGCGACCAGTGGGGCGCGGCCACGGCGTGGGGCGACGTCAACGGCGACGGGTACGCGGACCTCGCGATCGGCGCGCCCGGCGAGGACGACACGACCGGCCACGCGGACCGCGGCGCGGTCACCATCCTGTACGGCCCGACGTTCAACCAGAACGCCTCCACCATGGCCCTCGGCGACGACTACACACCCACGGGTGCGAAGTTCGGCGCGGCCGTGACCGTCGGCGACTTCAACGGCGACGGCAAGGCGGACGTGTTCGCCGCGTCCACCGGTACGGGCGGCAGCTGGGCGGCCCGGTTCGCCGACGGCCACGAGGTGGCGGGGCAGGTCACGTCCGGCTCCGGCGCCCTCGCGTACGCGGACGCCACGACCGGTGACTTCAACCGGGACGGCTACGCGGACGTCGCGCTCAACTACCGCGACTCCTCCGGCATCGGCCGGGTCACCTGGTTCAGGGGTTCCAAGTCGACGGGTCTGACGAAGGTGTCCACGCTCTCCGTGAAGGGCGGGCGCTCCATCGCGGCGGGCGACGTCAACGGCAACGGCTACGACGACATCGTCATCGGCCAGCCGTACACCGCCGAGTCCGGCGCCAAGGCGGGCGGCCAGGTGACGATGGTCCCCGGCACCTCCACCGGCTTCACCACGACCGGTATGACGACGATCCACCAGGCCACCTCCGGGGTCCCGGGCGCCGCCGAGTCCGGCGACGCGCTCGGCTGGTCGGTGTCGGTCGGCGACTACAACGGCGACGGGTACGCGGACGTCCTCGCGGGCGCCCCGAACGAGGACGTCACCCGCACCACCAACCGCGCCAACGCCGGCTCGGCCTGGCTCATCAAGGGCACGTCGTCCGGTCTGACCGGCACGGGCTCGCTCTCCTTCTCCCAGGACACCACCGGCATCACGGGCTCCACGGAGACCAACGACAAGCTGGGCTCCGCCGTCTCCCTGACGGACCTCTCCGGTTACGGCCGGGCGGACCTGACGTTCGGTGTCGAGGGCGAGAACTCGTACGAGGGCACGATCCTCTACCTGCCCAGCGGCAGCAGCGGCGTCTCCACGTCGAAGGCCTTCTACATCGGCCGCGACAAGCTGGGCACGCCCACGGGCGCGTACCTGGGTCAGACGCTGACGCCGTGACACCGGCATAGGCGACCACCACCCGGACACAGGAACGGCCGGGCTCCCGCTTGGGGGCCCGGCCGTTCGTCGTCGGCAGGCAGATGCGGCGTTCTTTTTCAGTCCTCGGCCAGGGGCCAGGTCTCCCAGGTCCGGTCCAGGCGGCGGTACGCGTCGTCGAACCAGGAGTCGGCGAGCGGGACTGTCACCGTCACCGTCGTCAGGGACATCGAGCCGTCCTTGATCGTGACGTGGGCCCGCTCCTCGTCCATGTCGCGTTCGACGAACACCTCGGGCCCGCGTACGCCCTCGCGCCACGCGATGTCCTGCCCGGCGTCGAGCGCGTCGAGGGCCTCCTGCCACTGCTGCAGGTCCTTCGGGAAGACCGAGATCCCGGTGCTTCCCCGTACGAAGGGTGTGTCGACCAGGATCTCTCCGGCCAGCACATCGCCCGCGGCCGGTCCTTCGGCCAGTCCCGCGTCGTGTATCCCGGTGATCCGGACGACGACACTGTTGCCCTCGCCCTCCAGTCGGATCAGGTCGATCGGTCCGTCAGCCACCAGTGCCCTCCCGGCTCCCGTATTGGGCCGAACACTAGCTCTGTCAGGACGTGCCGCCGAAGTCGGCGTCCTTCGTCTCGACCGTCCCGGCCGTCCGGCCCGGCGCCGTCTGGTAGGTCCAGTACAGGTTCGTGTGCGTGATCACCTGGTCCGGCGCCGGTGCGCCCCATGCCGTCTTGTCGATCGTCGTGTGGGCGTCGCTGACGAGGGTCGCGTCGTATCCCCTGGCGAACGCGCCGTGGAGGGTCGAGCGGATGCACGCATCGGTCTCCGCGCCGACGATGAGGAGTCGCCCGACTCCGAGGTCCGACAGCACGCTCTCGAGGGTGGTGTCCTCGAAGGAGTCGCCGTAGCTCTTCTCGACGAGCGGCTCGGCGTCGCCCGGAGTCAGCTCGGGGACGATCCGCCAGTCGTCGCTCCCGCTCGCGAGCTCGCCGTCGGAGTGCTGGACCCAGACGACCGGGACCTGTTCCTGCCGCGCCTTCTCGACAAGGCTGCCGATGTTCGCCACGACGATGTCCCGCTCGTGAGCCCCCTCGACGACGCCGTTCTGCACGTCGATGACGAGGAGTGCGGTGTTCGGCCGGTTCTCGAGTGTGGTCATGGGCTCCCCTTTGACTACGTATCCGTGACGTTCGGCTCGTACGTCACCGCCACGAGCCGGTCGCTGACCGCCGAAGGGCTCTCGGACCTCTCCCCGGCGCGGTGTGCGCGGATCGCCGGGTCGGAGAGGGTGAGGACCATCACCGGGCAGTCCTCGACATTGTTGGTCCTCTCCGGTGAGCACTGGGTGATTTTCGTGAATGTGTAGCCCGGACACAGAGCCCCGGCGGGGAGTTCCACTTGCAGGGTCAGGTCGTTGTCCGGGGTGAAGCGGAACTCTCCCGATTTCGGGGTTTTTACGCGCTTGCCCGTGATGCCGACGACGACATCGGCCGTCAGCCCGCGGGCGGAAGCGGTGCGTCCCTCGCCGCGCGGCCCGTACATGTCGACCGTCACGCGGTGTTCGCCGACCGGTGCCGGGAGGGCGAGCGTCCGGTCGCCGGGGGCGATGTGCGCGGTGATGGTGAAACGGGGGTGCCCGGACTTGCGCGGCCCTGGGTCGTAGTAGCCGTAGCTCGAGACGACCAGCTGCGGAAGTGCGTCCCGTTCACCCGCGCCACGCGGTTCGGGCCGCACGGGGCCCCTCGCGCCGCACCCCGAGAGCGCCGCCGTGGCGCCGCCGGGCAGAGCGGTGTCCTTCAGATCGCGGAGTGCGCCCTGCCAGCTGCCCTGCCCGGCCTCCGACCAGGGGGCGGGATACGGATAGGGGTATGGGTTGAGCACGGCGAGCAGCAGCAGCGGCGGCAGGCCGAGCAGCAGCCACGACCGCGGCGAGAGCCGGCCGGTCCGGAACACTCAGACCCGCCCGCGCGCTCTGCGGGAGACCACCGCACGCAGCACGCGGCGGCCCTCGGTCGACACGTCGAGCGCCTTGCGCAGCCCGCCCGCTCCGTGGGCCGAGAGGAGTTCGAGGATGGTGACCTGGCGCCGCAGTTCGGCCGCGACGAGCGGGGACATGGCGTCCGTACTGCCCTCGCGCCGGGCCGTCACCGACTGGGCGCCGTCCGCCTTGGCGTCCAGGATCCGGTGGATCTGCAGCGCGGCCACGGAACACGCGTCGGCCCATTCGCGCAGCTGCGCGGCCTCGGGCGTGCCGGCCAGGGACTCCCGGCTGTGCGGGAGGACCAGGGGCGCGGCGCCGAGCATGCGGCGGGCCAGCACGCAGGCCTCGTCGTCGTCCACTTCCCCCGTATCGAGGGCGGCCCGCGCCTTGTCCAGCCGCTCGCCCCAGTCCTCGCCGTCCGCGAGGCTCGCCCACAGCGGGCGCAGCACGTCGTCGTCACCGCCCAGCAGGGGCACGCAACGGTCCAGACAGGCCAGACCGCTCGTCGCCAGACCTCGCTCGTCGGCCTGAGCGATCAGCTCCACCAGGCTCATCTGCGCCTCCCTTTACGGACTCGGAACCTCCCCTTACTGCGTGCAAAGCCCCGGGAACGTCACTGCACCCGAACCTCGCGGTCTCGGAACGTGACGGCCCCCAACGTCACCGCCGCGGAAGAGCCGCTCAAATCCCCTGCACACGAAGCCCGTTGCCCCCGCGACCTCACTGCGGAAGCGGCTCGACCCCCAGCCCGTCGAGGAGCCGGAAGAACAGTGCCTCCGCGAACGGGTCCGGGTCCGCGTTCAGCACCTCGACCAGCGGCTCGTCCGGCACGTCCCGGCCCGCCTCGGCCGCCCACGCGACCGCACGCTCGGCGGCGTCGCGCGGCCGGAGGAAGTAGTCCTCCAGCGTCAGTTCGTCGCCGCCCATGTACGAGGCCATCGCGCCGCGCGCCAGACAGGCGGTCCACGCCCCGCTCTCAGGACCGGCCGCCTCGACGACCACGCAGTCGCTGTCCATGACGTATCCGAACAGCGCGGGCGACCCGGTCTCCAGCGCCAGCGTGTTCATGCTGCCGACGTCCCGGGTGGCATCGCCGCCGCCCGGGCACTCCCACACCTGCCAGCCTCCGGCGCGCTGCTCGCGCAGCGTCAACTGGTCCCGTACACCCTGCAGCGCGGTCAGTTCGGCGAGCGGCCGCTCGCTCCTGCCCACGACGAAGTAACCCCAGTAGCCCATCCCGTTGGCCCCTCGGTGCGCTCGACGGCTCGTCCTGCTACGGCTCTCGGCTCTTTCAGGACTCCTCGGCCGAATACACCACAGCCGTACGCGAGTTCGCCAGCGGTAAGGCAAATCCGGCGGTTCGGGCCGTTCGGCAACGGCAGATCCGGCGGCCCGCTCAGCCCACCTTCTCCGCCAGCGCCTTGAACTGCGGCCACGTCATCTCCGGCTTCCCCGGGTCCCACACCTTCTGGATCATGGCGTTCAGCGGCATGCGGATGCCCTGGGCCACCTGATCCTGGGTCTGCGCATTGGCGAGGTCGCACCATACGGAGAAGACGGCGCCGAGGATCTGGCCGTCGTATCTCTCGGGGACCGGCGTGGTGCCGCGCAGGACGAGCGGTGTCCACTGCTCGTAGATGCGCTGCCCGGTGGGGTAGACGAACTGGTTGGGCTGGCCGAGGACGTAGTAGAGGAACTCGTCGTTGTAGTTGACGACGTCCCGTCCCTCCTGCAGGTACTCCAGCGGCGGCCGCGCCCCTATCTCCTTGCCCGTCCAGTACGCGACCTGGATGTCCTTGTCGGGCTGGACGACGCCACCGGTGTAGAACCCGTCGTTCCACGCCTTGACCGTCCGGCTGTGTCCGCGCATCACCGCGGCCCGGTCGTTCAGCCAGTCCGTCGCCAGGTCCTGGATCCGGCCGTTCGCCCCGTACGCCTGCCGGGCGGCCGCAGCGAGCTGGGGGTACGACGCCTCGGGGTTGGTGGCCATCAGGGCGCGGTACTCGTCGCCGCCCAGATGCCACAGCCGCCCCGGGAAAAGGCCCGCGTACTCGTTCAGCAGGTCGTCGACGAGCTGGGCGGACTCCTTCTTGGAGATGTCGATCGCCCCGGTCGCGACCGTGCCCTGGGCGTTGCGCAGCTGCAGATCGGGGTGCGCGGCGAGCACGGCCCCGAGGTGGCCGGGCGAGTCGATCTCCGGCACGACGGTGATGTGCCGGGACGCGGCCAGCGCGACGATCCGGCGCACCTCGGCCTTCGTCAGATGCACCTTGGACACGATCTCCGGGTGCGAGTCCGACTCGATGCGGAAGGCCTGGTCGTCGGAGAAGTGCAGGCCCAGCTGGTTGTACTTGAGGTCGCCGAGCTCGCGGATGCGGTCCTCGATCCAGTCGGCCGTGAAGTGCTTGCGCGCGATGTCGAGCAGGAACCCGCGCTGCGGCTTCGCGGGCGCGTCGTGCACGGTGCCCTCGGGCGCGGAGCCCTGGGCGAGCACCTCCTGCTTGAGGGTCCGCGTGCCGTAGAAGACGCCGGCCTCGCCGGGTCCGGTGATCCGTACGCGCTGGTCCTTGACGGTCATCGTGTACGACTCGGCGCCACCGCTCGCGCCCGGCGTGAGCGCCAGTTCGACGTCCCCGGCGCCGGCGGCGACCTTCCCCGCGTACCCGATCTTCAGCTCACCGGCGATCAGGCGCCCCTCGTCCGCGAGCGCGTCGTCGTCGACGACCACCCTGCCGCTCCCCGGCTGCCAGCCGGGGCCGCGGGCCGCGGTGAAGTCCCGGACCGCGGGGATCGTCTGCGGTGCCGTCGACAGCGGATAGCTGCGACTCGGCGACGGTGCCGCCGGGGGATTCGGCGCCCGTGCGGCCGATGATGTACCAGTGGGCTGCGGGCTCGCGGCAGGGCCGCCGGCTCCGCCTCCCGCCCACAGCGTCACCGTCAGTGCCACGGCACCCGCCGTGGCCGCTCCCGCACCGCTCCACGCCCAGACTCGCCTCACCAAGCCGCACCTTGCCTCATCACGGCCCTGTCAGGCCGCGCTTCCCGAGTTCCTGGATCTCCGAGCGCGCATACCCCGCGCATCCGGGGGCCATCCCGACGTATCCGGGGGGCGCCACGGGGCGCCACAGGCAGGCGCTCTCCTGTGACCGTATGACCGGATCGGTGGTCGCCTACGTCCACATCGGGCGACGAAACTCTGCCGTCCGGGTGAATTCCGGACATCGAACGGACAGGTCCCGTCATAGGCCGATAGCGTGACGACACATTCATCACTTCATCCACCGCAGAAGCACGAGTCATTCACCGAAACCACACGACGTCGGGAACCATCAGCGCGCTGCACCGCATCACATGCACTGCACCGCATGCACTACATCCAGCCTGCACCGCATCACGCTGCACCGCACGGCACGGCATCACCACCCCGGTGCCACGCCCGCCAGTGCCCCCGCCCGCCTACGAGGAGCGCACCTGCCTTCGCACCGTTTCGCTCGCCGCCCCGGCCGCGCCGCGATTCCGGACCAGCACCTCCCCCAGTGCCTCAAGGGCCCGGGAGGTGTCCCGGCTATACCGCGCCTGCCCGGGCTCGAGCGGTTCAACACCGCGCCCGCCGACGTCGCCGAGAGCGCGCTCCTCACCTGCTGCGGCAGCCTCCGCTGGGCCCGCCGCCTCACCGCGCACCGGCCCTTCCCGGACCTCGAGTCCCTGATCGCGGCGGCGGACGAGGCTGCATACGACCTGACGCCCGACGAGGTGCACCAGGCCCTCGCGGCCGAGTCCGCGCACCAGCCGGAGACCGACTCGCACATCCCGCCGACCGCGCTGCGCACCGCGCAGACCGCCCTGCGCGCCGCCCACGCCGCGTACGAGAGCCGCTTCGGCCATGCCTTCGTGATCTGCCTGGACGACGTCGCTCCAGAAGAAACGCTCGACCAACTGCTCGCGGGAATCCGGTCACGGCTGAACAACGACCCGGAGGACGAGCGGGTGCAGGCCGCCGAGGAGCTCAGAGGCCTCGCCCGTGGCCGGATCTCGCGTCTCGTACACAGGCTCGGAACATCCCCCTTCCCGCAGGATCGGCCGGCGGAGGGCATCGGCCCCCGTCCGGATTCGCCGGAATCAGTGGATTCGGGCCGGCCCGATAGCCCGTACGTACCAGTTTGATTGCCGGTTTGATCACATCGATAGGCCCCGCGTAAGCGTTCCGACAAGTCGTCGCTACGATGGCCGGGGCCGGTGGACCGTACCCGGCCGGGCCCGACCGACAGACAAGCCGGCGCGGCCCCAATCCCCGCTCCCGGAGGGTTCTTCCGTGCCGGCTGGAACGCTGTACCGCGGCCGGGAAGGCATGTGGTCGTGGGTGGCTCACCGAGTCACCGGCGTCCTCATCTTCTTCTTCCTGTTCGTACACGTGCTGGACACCGCTCTCGTCCGCGTCTCCCCCGAGGCGTACGACAAGGTCGTTGCCACCTACAAGACGCCGATCGTCGCGCTTCTGGAGTACGGCCTCGTCGCCGCCATCCTCTTCCACGCGCTGAACGGCCTGCGCGTCATCGCCGTCGACTTCTGGTCGAAGGGCCCGCGCTACCAGAAGCAGATGCTCTGGACCGTCATGGGCATCTGGATCGTCCTGATGGTCGGGGCGCTGTACCCGGTCCTCGGCCACGCCGTCCGTGAACTCTTCGGGAGCTGAGGCCGATGTCCGCTGACACCACCACCGCAACGTCCGGCATCGGCCCCGTCGAGGGCGGCGCGGGCACCGCGTACAACGCCGACAACCCGGCCCCCTTCATCGAGGCGCCGCGCCAGCGCACCGCGAAGACCCCGCGCTCGACCCGCGGCAACTTCGAGATGGCCGCCTGGCTCTTCATGCGTCTGTCCGGCATCGTGCTGGTCGTCCTGGTCCTCGGCCACCTACTCATCCAGCTCGTCCTGGACGGCGGCGTGAGCAAGATCGGCTTCGCCTTCGTGGCCGGCCGCTGGGCGTCCCCGTTCTGGCAGGTCTGGGACCTGCTGATGCTGTGGCTCGCCATGCTGCACGGCGGCAACGGTCTGCGTACCGTCATCAACGACTACGCGGAGCGGGACACCACCCGCTTCTGGCTGAAGATGCTGCTGTACACCGCCACGGTGTTCACCGTCCTGCTGGGCACGCTGGTGATCTTCACCTTCGACCCGAACATCCGCTAGGCCACGGGGCTGAGGTAACCAACCATGAAGATCCACAAGTACGACACCGTCATCGTCGGCGCCGGTGGCGCGGGCATGCGCGCGGCCATCGAGTCGACGAAGCGCAGCCGTACCGCGGTGCTGACCAAGCTCTACCCCACCCGCTCCCACACGGGCGCCGCGCAGGGCGGCATGGCCGCCGCGCTGGCCAACGTGGAGGAGGACAACTGGGAGTGGCACACCTTCGACACGATCAAGGGCGGTGACTACCTGGTCGACCAGGACGCCGCCGAGATCCTCGCGAAGGAGGCCATCGACTCCGTCCTCGACCTGGAGAAGATGGGCCTGCCGTTCAACCGCACCCCGGACGGTCTCATCGACCAGCGCCGCTTCGGCGGCCACTCGCGCAACCACGGCGAGGCCCCGGTGCGCCGGTCCTGCTACGCCGCGGACCGCACCGGCCACATGATCCTCCAGACGCTGTACCAGAACTGCGTCAAGGAGGGCGTGGAGTTCTTCAACGAGTTCTACGTCCTGGACCAGCTGATCACCGAGGTCGACGGCGTGAAGCGGTCGGCGGGCGTCGTCGCGTACGAGCTGGCGACCGGCGAGATCCACATCTTCCAGGCGAAGGCCGTCATCTACGCGTCCGGCGGAACCGGCAAGTTCTTCCGCGTGACGTCCAACGCGCACACGCTGACCGGTGACGGCCAGGCGGCCGTCTACCGCCGCGGGCTGCCGCTGGAGGACATGGAATTCTTCCAGTTCCACCCGACCGGCATCTGGCGCATGGGCATCCTGCTGACGGAGGGCGCCCGCGGTGAGGGCGGCATCCTCCGCAACAAGGACGGCGAGCGCTTCATGGAGAAGTACGCGCCGGTCATGAAGGACCTGGCGTCCCGTGACGTCGTGTCCCGCTCGATCTACACGGAGATCCGCGAGGGCCGCGGCTGCGGTCCCGAGGGCGACCACGTGTACCTGGACCTCACGCACCTCCCGCCGGAGCAGCTGGACGCCAAGCTGCCCGACATCACGGAGTTCGCGCGTACGTACCTGGGCATCGAGCCGTACACGGACCCGATCCCGATCCAGCCCACCGCGCACTACGCCATGGGCGGCATCCCGACGAACGTCGAGGGTGAGGTCCTGGCGGACAACACCACGGTCGTCCCGGGCCTGTACGCGGCGGGCGAGGTCGCCTGCGTGTCGGTGCACGGCGCCAACCGCCTGGGCACCAACTCGCTGCTCGACATCAACGTGTTCGGGCGTCGTGCCGGTATCGCCGCCGCCGAGTACTCGGCCAAGAGCGACTATGTCGAGCTCCCGGAGAACCCGGCCGAGCTCGTCGTCGAGCAGGTCGAGCGGCTGCGGAACTCCACCGGCACCGAGCGGGTCGCGGAGCTCCGCCGGGAGCTGCAGGACACCATGGACGCCAACGTCATGGTGTTCCGCACCGAGCAGACGATCAAGACGGCGGTCGAGAAGGTCGCCGAGCTGCGCGAGCGCTACAAGAACGTCGCCATCCAGGACAAGGGCAAGCGGTTCAACACGGACCTGCTCGAGGCCATCGAGCTGGGCAACCTGCTCGACCTCGCCGAGGTCATGGCCGTCTCCGCCCTGGCCCGCAAGGAGTCGCGCGGCGGTCACTACCGCGAGGACTACCCGAACCGCGACGACGTCAACTTCATGCGCCACACCATGGCGTACCGCGAGGTCGGCGACGACGGCACCGAGTCCATCCGTCTCGACTACAAGCCGGTCGTCCAGACCCGCTACCAGCCGATGGAGCGTAAGTACTGATGGCAACCCCTGTTCTGGACAAGGTCGAGGCGGAGTCCGCTGCCTCCCCCTACATCACCGTCACCTTCCGAGTCCGCCGGTTCAACCCGGAGGTCTCGGCGGAGGCGACCTGGGAAGACTTCCAGCTGGAGATCGACCCCAAGGAGCGTGTGCTCGACGGCCTCCACAAGATCAAGTGGGAGCTCGACGGCACGCTGACGTTCCGCCGTTCCTGCGCGCACGGCATCTGCGGCTCGGACGCGATGCGCATCAACGGCCGCAACCGGCTGGCGTGCAAGACGCTGATCAAGGACATCAACCCCGAGAAGCCGATCACGGTCGAGCCCATCAAGGGCCTCACGGTCCTGAAGGACATGGTCGTGGACATGGAGCCGTTCTTCCAGGCGTACCGGGACGTCATGCCGTTCCTGGTCACCACGGGCAACGAGCCGACGCGTGAGCGTCTGCAGTCCGCCGAGGACCGGGCGCGCTTCGACGACACGACGAAGTGCATCCTCTGCGCGGCCTGCACCTCGTCCTGCCCCGTCTTCTGGAACGACGGCCAGTACTTCGGCCCGGCCGCAATCGTCAACGCCCACCGCTTCATCTTCGACTCGCGTGACGAGGCCGGCGAGCAGCGGCTGGAGATCCTCAACGACAAGGACGGCGTGTGGCGCTGCCGCACGACGTTCAACTGCACGGACGCCTGCCCGCGCGGTATCGAGGTGACGAAGGCGATCCAGGAAGTGAAGCGGGCGCTGATCACGCGCCGCTTCTGACGGCTTTTCGGAGCCTGACGGCTGCCGCCGTTCGCGGTCGTACGTCTTCGTGGGCCCCGTCCCCCGGTTTCATACCGGGAGACGGGGCCCACGCGCGTTTCACGGAGCCCGTCAACATGCTTGAACGCGTTCAAAAACAAGTCTACAGTCATCGACGACAGCTTTTGAACACGTTCAAGAGCGTGAAAAGAGCCTTGCCATGGGCTTTTCAGAAGGGGTGGGGACATGGACCTCACGGTCGTCGCATACGTGGTCTACCTGGTGATCAGCATCGCGCTGACGGTCTGGGTGGCGCAGACGCTCAGCAAGAACGGGCGGATCTTCCTCGCCGACGTGCTGCACGGCAACGAGAAGCTCGCCGACGCCGTCAACCACCTGCTGGTGGTGGGCTTCTACCTCGTCAACCTCGGCTTCGTCGCCCTCTACCTGAGCGACGACGGGGCCGTCGCGGACACCCGCGGGGTGTTCGAGGCACTGTCGACCAAGCTCGGTGTCGTCCTGCTGGTACTGGGCGTGATGCACCTCGGCAACGTCTACGTGCTCAACAAGATCCGGCGGCGCGGCCTCATGGAGCGCGAGCAGCAGCCTCCGGTCCCGCCCCAGGGCTGGGTCGCCCCCACGGCGAAGGCATGACCGCGGTGGCCATCGCCGCCGACCGGGACCGGGACGCACTCGGCGTCCCGGTCCGCGGGCTCACCGTCCTGTACGACGCGCGGTGCCCGCTGTGCACGTTCCTGCGCGACTGGCTCGCCCGGCAGCGGCAGCTGGTGCCGCTCGACTTCGTCCCCGCCGGCTCGGACGAGGCCCGGCGTCGCTTTCCGTCGCTCGACCAGCGCGCCGCCCTCGACGAGATCACCGTCGTCGGGGACGCCGGGCAGGTCTACCGCGGCTCCGCCGCCTGGATCGTCTGCCTCTGGGCGCTGCGCGAGCACCGCCCGCTCGCCTACAGGCTGAGCACGCCTGCCGGAGCGCGGCTGGCCAGGGGTGCGGTGCTCGCCGCCGCCAAGTGGCGGGAGTCGCACAGCAGCCGGGCCAGGGCCCAGTGGGGCGGGAGCGTGTACTACAGCGGAGACGGATGGGTCTACGATCCGCAGCGCGGGTGGACGTACAACCCACCCGGCTGTGACAGCGGCACCTGCGCCACTGGTTAGGCTCTGGTTCCGTGCCAGCACCGAACGACGGCTCCGAAGCCCCGGCCACCGGTCCCACCGGACGTACGCCCGCGCCCACGAAGAGCGAGCAGACCCGCGCGCTCATCCTTGAGACCGCCCTGCGGCTCTTCCAGGAGCGGGGCTACGACAAGACCACCATGCGGGCCATCGCCAAGGAGGCCGGGGTCTCGGTCGGCAACGCCTACTACTACTTCGCGGGCAAGGAGCACCTGATCCAGGGCTTCTACGACCGGATCGGCGCCGAACACCAGGCGGCGGTCCGGCCGGTCCTGGAGCGCGAGACGGACCTCGAGGCGCGGCTCGCAGGGGTACTCAAGGCCTGGCTGGACGTGGCCGCGCCGTATCACGAGTTCGCGGCGCAGTTCTTCAAGAACGCAGCCGACCCCGACAGCCCGCTCAGCCCTTTCTCGCCCGAGTCGGAGGGCCCGCGCGAGGATGCCATCGCCCTCCACCGCGAGGTGCTGGCCGGATCCAAGGCCAAGGTTCCGGAGGAACTGCGGGATGTCCTCCCCGAGTTGATGTGGCTGTCCCAGATGGGCCTTGTCCTGTACTGGGTCTTCGACCGCACGGAAGGGCGCGAGCGCAGTTACCGGCTGGCCGAGCGCGGCGCCCGCCTCACCGCTCGGGGCGTGTCCCTGGCCCGCTTCCGCGTGCTGCGGCCGCTGGTCCACGAGGTGCACGAGCTGTTCACGGACTTCTTGCCGGGGATGACGAAGGTGCTACCGGATCCGGGGGGCAAGGCGCGGGCAGTCTGATCACTGCCGGGTGAACCGCCCCGACGGCGCCCACGCCTGCGCCCAGACCGAGATCCCGCTCACTGCCTGCGGGGGCGCTTACCCTGACGCCATGTCACAGGAGGCGTCGTACGAGTTGCTCGGGTTCGACAACGTGTTGTTGCCCGTCGGGGATCTCGACGAGGCGGTGGCGTTCTATCGGCGGGCCGGTTTTCCGTTGGCGTTCCGGCTCGACGAGGCCGGGATCGCGCTGCTGAAGGTCGGGGGCGAGGCGCCGGGGGTTCTGCTGCGGCTGGAGGAGGACCTCGGGTATCGGCCGCCGCCGTGGCCGGGGCCCCGGGTCTGGCTGGAGGTGCGCGATGCGCGGGCCACGGCGCGGGCGCTGGGGGCGGCGGGGGTTGCCGTCCTGGAAGAGCCGTTCGCGGTGGCCACGGGCTGGACCGTGGAGGTCGCGGATCCGTGGGGGAACGTCATCGGGTTCACGGACTACAGCAAGCGGCCGGAGCTGGGGCGGGAACCGGAGTGGGAGCGAGGCTGACACTCACTTCCATGACGCGCCGCCGTGCTGTTCGGCGACCAGCATGATCCGGCGCAGCATGTCGGACAGGGCGCGGCGCTCGTCCTTCGACAGGACGCCGAGGAGGCGGTACTCCTCGTGGCCGAGCACGTCCATCGCGCCCAGCCAGGTGGACCGCCCGGACTCCGTCAGCACCACGTCCACGCGGCGGCGGTCGGCCGTCGACGGGGTGCGGCGGACGAGGCCGCGGCGCTCCAGCGCGTCCAGGCGGCCGGTGACGGAGGCGGGGGCCAGGTCGAGGTCGGCGGCGAGTTCCGAAGGGGCCGCCGTGCCGCCGCGGGCGGCGAGCTGGTGCAGGGTGTCGAACTCGTGGCGCTCCAGGTCGAAATCGACGAGGGACTGCTCGCGGACCCGGCGCAGATGCACCGAGATCTTCTTCATGCGGGTGACCGCGCCCTCGACGTCCGGGTCGAGATCCGGGAGGACCGGCAGCCAGCGGGCGACGTGATCGTCCGTCCAGTCGCGCTCACGGTCACGGTCACGGTCACCGGCAGGACCGGGGCCACGTTCCTCAGGTCGCTTCGGCTCCTTGCGGTTCGTCGGCTGCTTCCGCTCCTTGCGCTCCATGACACGTCAGCGTACTGCCCTCTCCTTCGGCTCCGGATATTTCGTTGACGAATCATTTGGTACCGAAATACATTCGTCGCCATGTCGCACCCTCTGCTGCGCAACCCCTCCTTCCGCGTGCTCTTCGCCGGCCGCTCCCTCTCCCTCATCGGCGACGCCGTGGTGCCGGCCGCGCTGGCCCTCGCCGTGCTGCGCGCCACCGGCTCCACCTCCGCGCTCGCGCTCGTCCTCGGCTGCGCCATGGTGCCGAGGCTTCTGCTGCTGCCCCTGGGCGGCGTCGTCGGCGACCGCTTCAACGCCCGGACCGTCGCGCTGACGACCGATCTCGTACGCTGCGCCACGCAGCTCTTCGTCGGCATCCAACTGCTCGGCGGAAACCCGCAGCTGTGGCACATCGCCATCGCCGAAGTGCTCGGCGGCGCCGCCTCCGCCTTCGCCATGCCGACCCTGCCGTCGCTGATCACCGGGACGGTCACGGAGAAGGAGCGGCATGCCGCCAACTCCGCGCTGGGCGTGGTCAAAAGCGGCACGCAGCTCGGCGGGCCCGCGCTCGCCGGACTGCTGATCTGGGCCGCCGGCCCCGGCTGGGCGTTCGTCCTGGACGCCGCCTCGTTCGCCGTCAGCGCGGCACTGCTCGCCGCGATCCGCGTACGCCATGTGCCGGTCCCGCGCCGCCGGTTGCGCGAGGACCTCGTCGAGGGATGGCGGGAGGTGCGCAGCCGCGACTGGTACTGGACGAGCCTTGTCGGGCACGCCGCCTGGAACGGGGCCGCGGCCGTGCTGATGACCCTCGGCCCCGCCCTCGCCGTCGACGAGCTGGGCGGCGAGGGCGTCTGGGTCGCGATCCTCCAGGCGGGCGCGATCGGGCTGCTGGTCGGCTCGCTGCTGGCCGGCCGGGCCCGGCCCCGGCGTCCCGTCCTCGTCGCCAACCTGGGCCTGGCGACGTACGCACTGCCGCTGGCTCTGCTCGCCGCAGAGGCACCCGCCCCGGCCGTCATCGGGGCGTACGGCGTGGCGCAGGCGGGGCTCGGCTTCCTCAACCCCGTGTGGCAGACGTCGGTACAGGCCGCCATCCCGGAGGGTGTGCTGGCGCGCGTCACCTCTTACGACTGGCTGCTGTCACTGGGCGCGATGCCGCTCGGTTACGTCCTCGCGCCCCTCGCGGCGAACGCGTGGGGCGCCGGGACGCCGCTGTGGGTCTCGGCGGTCGTCGTCGCAGTGGCGTGCGCGGGGACGGCGGCGGTGCCCGGCGTCCGTCGCTTCACCGTGCGCGACGGCGTGGCGGACACCCTTCCGGCGCCGGCCGGTTCACGGCGCCGGTCCCCTCAGGAGCCGGCTCCGCGTCATACGCCCGCGGGCCCTGAGTCTCCGTGAGCACAGGGTCACCCGGCGGCCGCGTCCCCGACCCCGTCCTGAGGTATCAGGCCTGCTTCGATGCGAGTTCCACGACCGTGATGTCCGACGGTGCCCCGACTCGCACCGGCGGCCCCCACGCGCCCGCGCCCCGGGTCACGTACAGCTGCGTGTCGCCGTAGCGTTCCAGACCGGCGAGCGTCGGGTTCGCCATGTCGGCGATGATGGTGCCGGGCCACATCTGTCCGCCGTGGGTGTGCCCGGACAGCTGGAGGTCCACGCCGTGCTCGACGGCCTCGTGGATCATCACGGGCTGGTGGGCGAGGAGCACGGCGGCGCGTGAGGTGTCGCGGTCGCCGAGGGCCTTGGTGTAGTCGGGGCCGTCGCCGTAGTCGTCGCCGGAGATGTCGTTGACGCCCGCGAGGTCGAAGCCGTCCATCTCGACGCGGGCGTTCTGCAGCGCGCGCAGGCCGAGTTCCTGCACGTGGTCGACCCACTGCTCGGCGCCGGAGAAGTACTCGTGGTTGCCGGTGACGAAGTACGCGCCGTGGCGCGCCCGCAGTTGGGCGAGGGGCTCTACGGCAGGACCGAGGTTCTCGACGCTGCCGTCGACCAGGTCGCCGACGACCGCGATGAGGTCGGGCTGGGTCGCGTTGACGCGGTCGACGACGCGCTGCGCGAAGCCGCGCCCCAGGGTCGGGCCGAGGTGGATGTCGCTGACCACGGTGATCCGGAACCCGTGCGCCGCGCGCGGCAGTTTGGCCAGCGGTACCGTCAGCCGCTTCACCTTTGGGCCGCTGAGCACGCCGTACGCCCCGTTGCCGACGGTGCCGAGGGCTACGGCCGCGGCGGCGCCGCCCACGATGCGGGAGACGAAGAGGCGGCGGGTGGGGGTGTTGCCGGGCGGGGGCGGAGCGGCGGGGGACGCGGGGGCGGGCTCCCGCTCCCGTACGGCCGCCGAGTCCGGGCCGAGTACGGCCACCGGCTCCGGCTCGCTGCCCACCGCGGCGGGCACCGTCTCGGCCCCGGCCCCGGCCTGGCGCTCGAGCCGCTGGGGCCCGGTTCCGCCTGTGCCCACCCTCCCCCATTGCCTTGAGGGCATGGGAGGTACCCCCATCGCCCCTGCGGAACGACTGCCCACAGGCGCGTGCGGCGCCGTTCCGGCACCGTGCCTGGCATCCCCGCGTGCCAACCACCGCCGCAACAGTGGACGGACGAACTCGCCCGCCAGCAGCGCCAGCAGGAGGTACAGGGAGAACGCCATCCACAGATAGCCGGGCCAGGCCAGCACCTGCTGCAGCCAGAAGGGCGCCTCCGCGCGCGTACTCGCGATTGCCCCGAACATGAGCAGCGGCCCCGCGACGAAGACGACGCTGCCCGCGCGCCGGGCGGCCGAGCCGCGGGCCGTCGTGTCACGCACGGCGCGGCGCCACGCGTACCACTGCAGCCCGCAGAAGGCCGACAGCACGGCGAGAGCGACGAGCACGAACACGATGACCACGGCTGCGCCGCCTTTCGGTAGACCGTTGAGCCGTACTGCTTGAGCCGTTCGAGCGGCGCGCGAGGGCCCTTTGACGAGGGCCCTCCGGTGCGGGCCGTGTTGTGCGGGCCGTCTTGTGGGGCCGTCTTGAGCCTCGCGGCTTATGACTTGCGGCTTATGACTTTCGACGCAGTGCGCGCACTCCGCGCAACCCGATGACCCCGATGACCGTCCCCAGGACAAAGGAGACGACGGCCAGCAGCAGGTGCACCCAGAAATAGCCGGTCGGGTCGCCCGCGTCGTCGAACGCGAGCCCGCTGGCGTCCTTCCACAGGTTCTTGACGAAAGTGATCCAGATGACCCAGCTCCACACCCCAAAAGCGAGCAGGAACCAGGAGACGGGGCGGCTGAGCTTCATACGTCCAGTATCGCCGTCCGCGGCCCGGCGTCCCGCGCGGGGTGGGGAGCGTGAAACACGTCATACCTCGACGACGACATCGTCATCGGCGCCCTGTACGTTCTCGACCGTGCCTGCCTATAACACGTTGAATTTGAAAAGAAGGGCCACCTATTTGGTGGCTTCTGTCGCGTTGTTGTCTATTTCGATCGCCCCGCCCGCCCTCGCGGATGACAAGCCGGCGGGCAGCCAGGCGAAGCCGCCGGCCGACATGTCGACCGTCGGCGGGGTCCGGCTGGGCGAGGCGGGCACGCAGGTGGATCTGGCGAACGGTGCTCCGGTGCTGCCGAAGGATGTGGCGGCCCGTTCCTGGATCGTCGCGGACGCGGAATCCGGCGAGGTCCTGGCCTCGCACAACGCGCACTGGCGGCTGGCCCCGGCGAGCACCATGAAGATGCTCTTCGCCGACACGGTGCTGCCGAAGTTCTCCAAGACGCAGAAGCACAAGGTGGAACCGTCCGACCTCGCGGGCATGGGTGCGGGCTCCAGCCTGGTGGGCATCAAGGAGGAGGAGACCTACACGGTCCACGACCTGTGGCTGGGCGTCTTCCTCCGCTCGGGCAACGACGCGGTGCACGTGCTGTCCGCGATGAACGGCGGCGTCGACCAGACCGTCAAGGAGATGCAGGAGCACGCCGAGGAACTGCAGGCGCTGGACACGCATGTGATCAGTCCGGACGGCTACGACGCCCCGGGCCAGGTCTCGTCCGCGTACGACCTGACGCTGTTCGCGCGTTCGGGGCTGCAGAAGAAGGACTTCCGCGAGTACTGCTCGACTGTGCGGGCCCAGTTCCCCGGCGAGACGAAGAAGACGAAGAACGGCACCAAGCGCGGGTCCTTCGAAATCCAGAACACCAACCGGCTGCTGACCGGCGACTACGGGCTCTCCCCCTACAAGGGCATCGCCGGCGTCAAGAACGGCAACACCACGAACGCGGGCGCGACCTTCACCGGGGTCGCCGAACGCGACGGCAGGGTGCTGCTCGTCACCGTCATGAACCCGGAGACGAAGGTGAGCAACGAGGTCTACAAGGAGACGGCCCGCCTGTTCGACTGGGGCTTCCAGGCCGCGGGGAAGGTGAGGCCCGTCGGCGAGCTCGTGCCGCCGAAGAGCGCGGAGACGGGCAGCGGTACGAGCGGCGCCGCGGGCAGCCAGGACGGCGCCGCGGGGCCCGGCAAGGACGCGTCGGACACGAAGGCCGAGCCGGCGGCCGCCGCCAAGGAGGGGTCGAGCGGCATCGCGACCGCGCTGGCGATCACGGGCGGGCTGCTGGTGGTCCTGGCCGCCGGCATGTTCGTGGTCAGGCGCCGCTGGCCGCTTCCGGACCTGGTGCGCCGCCGGCCGCGCCCCTGACCCCGGAACCACCGGCCACGATCCCGGTGCCGCCGACTCCGCCCTCGTCGCCGTCGTCGCCGTCCGGCCCCGGCTCCTCCTGCGGCTCCCTGTGCTGCGTCGCCGTCCAGGCGGCGCAGACCAGCAGCAGCTTCGCGGTGAAGTTGATCCACAGCAGCAGCGCGACCGGCACGCCGAAGGCGCCGTACATGCTCTTCGCCGCCACTCCCCTCATATAGCTGCCGATCAGCAACTTCAGCAGCTCGAACCCGACGGCGCCGACCAGCGCCGCGGTGATCAGCCGGCGCCGTTCCGGATGGACGCCGGGCAGCAGGGTGAGGAGGTAGAGGAGCAGGAGGAAATCGGCCAGGACGGCGATGGCGAAGGCGGCCGTCTGGAGCAGCACTCCGCCCGCGCCGCCCTCGTCGATGCCGAGGTGCCGCGCCGTCCAGCCGACCGCGGTCGACGCGACGGTGGAGGCGATGAGCGATGCGAGCCCGGCGCCGCCGAGCCCGAGGAGGACCCCGGCGTCCTTGGCCTTGCGTACGAAGGGGTTCTCCTCGCTGTCGGGCAGCTCCCACACGGCGCGCAGGCACTCCCGCATCTGGCCGATCCAGCTGACGCCGGTGAACAGCAGGACGGCAGCGGCGATGACCCCGACCGTGCCGGCGTTCGCGACGAGCCCCTCGATGTCCAGCTGGTCGGCGATGCCCGGCACCTGGTCGGCGATCCTGTCCTCGAGCTGGTGCACCCGCTCGGCGCTCAGCGTCGACACGGCGATCGAGGCGGCCACGGTGACCAGCGGAAAGAGCGCCAGGAAACTGATGAAGGTCATCGCCGCCGCGAGCCGGGTCCACTTCACGCGGTCGAGCCGCTCGTAGGAGCGCCACGCGTGCGTGGTCATCAGCCGTTCGACGAGCGGCCCGATGCCGGGGAGCCTCTTCAGCCAGTCCATGATCCTTGTGTGCCCCGCGCGGAGCGCTCTGTCCCCCGTTTGTCGGCCCGCACTGTCCCCCGCTTGCCGGCGCGGAAGACCAGCGTCCGGGTACCCCAGAAGCGCAGCGCCGTGGCCAGTGCCATGCCGATGCCTGCTCCCGAGACGGTGTCCGCCGCCCCCGAGGTGTACCCGAGGCCGTAGTGCGACACCGCGAGGCACAGCAGCTGGACGAGGGCGCCGGCGACGTTCACCGCAAGGAAGACGCCGTACTGCCGCAGCCGTGAGACGTCGGCCGTGCGGTGCCGGTACGTGCCGAGCGCGTTGCCCGCGTAGGCGACCGTGCAGCCCGCCACGAACGACAGGGCCTTGGCGCTCAGCGGGTCGAATCCCGCAGGTCCGCGCAGCCAGAGGAAGAGCCCGAGGTCGGCGCCGTAGGCACAGAAGCCCGCCGCCGCGAAGCCCAGCACCTCGGGCGCGAGGGCCCGCAGCCCGCCGGGTTCCGCGCCGCCCTGTGCCTGGGGTGCCCGGCTCACCAGTCCGCGACCGCGAGACCGTACATCGCCAGCCACACCAGGCCGATGAGGGCGAGCGGCCGGTCGCGCAGTACGACGTCCTCCGGCTCGCCCGCGGTGCCGCGGTCGGCGAAGACCGCATACCGCAGCACCGCGAGGATGAAAGCGACCATCGACAGCTGCCGCCAGGGCAGCAGGCTCGTGGCGGCGACGCCGCCCTCCTCCAGCGCCCACAGGCAGTACGCGAGGACGGCGACACCGGCCGCGAGCTGCCAGACGAACCGCAGGTACCCGGTGGTGTACTCGTTCAGCAACGCGCGCGTGGCGCCTGCCTTTCCGGCCATCTGGACGGCTTCGGAGTACCGCTTGGCGGAGACCATGAACAGCGCGCCAAAGCCCGTGGTGATCAGGAACCAGCGCGACAGCGGGATCTCCAGCGCAAGGCCACCGATCATGGCGCGCATCAGGAAGCCCGCGGTGACGACGGCGAGGTCGACGACGAGGACGTGCTTGAGGCTGATGCAGTACGCCAGTTGCATGGCGATGTATACGGCCAGCAGCGCAGCCGTCAGCTCGTTGCACAGCACCACGGCCACTGCCGGGGCGAGACCGGCGAGGATGCTGCCGACGGCGTAGGCGACGGGGACGGGCACGTGCCCGGCGGCGACGGGGCGGCGGCACTTGACAGGGTGGGCGCGGTCGGCTTCGGCGTCCCGTGCGTCGTTGATCAGGTAGACCGCGGAGGCGGCGGCCGTGAACAGTACGAAGACGGTGGCGAGTTGCAGGAAGGCCGCGGGCGAGAACAGGTCGCCCGCGGCCGCCGGGGCCGCCACGACCAGCACGTTCTTCACCCACTGGCGGGGGCGTGCGGTCCTCAGCAGGCCCAGCGCGAGATCCAGCCGGCCGCTCCACGGTTGCCCGAGGGGGCTGCGGCGCGGGTGTTCACGATCGAGTACGGCGGTGCGCTCGGTCATCGGCCCGGCCCTCCGGCGTCCATCGGGCGGCCCGCGGTCATCCACCGGGCCCCGAGCCGGGCCGTCAGCGCCCCGAGGGCCGCGCCCGCGGCGACGTCCGACGGGTAGTGGACGCCGGCGACGAGGCGGGAGACGCACATCGCGGCGGCGACCGGCCCCAGCAGGCGGGCGCCCCCGGGACGCAGCGCGCCGTAGGCGACCACAGCGGCCGCCGCCGACGTGGCGTGCGAACTGGGGAAGGAGTGCCGGCTCGCGGTCCGCACCAGTGGCTCGACGTGGCCGGGCCGCGGGCGCCGCACGACGCGCTTGATGCCCATACTGGCCACGTGTGCGGCGGCGGTCAGCGCGGTGCCGCGCAGCCAGGCGCCGCGCCGCTCACGATCGGCGGCGGCGCCCGCGAGCCCCGCGGCCAGCCACACCGCGCCGTGCTCGCCGGTCCAGGACAGTGCTCGCGCGGCCGCCGCCACCCGCGGGTCCCTGCCGCAGCCGCGGAGCGCGGACAGCAACCGGTGGTCCATGTCGTGCATGTGGCCCCTTGGTGCTCGATCCATCCGGCTGGCGCTGGACTCTCGGTCCGGCCGCCCGGAATTCCACGGTCTACGCAACAACCCATAATCATGGCCGTATTGGACGACACTCCCTTAATCACCCATTCAAGTGACGGGCGGCCACATCATCGGCAAACCACCGATGACCGCCCATGTCGGACGATACGGTCGCCGACATGCCAGCAGAGACCGACTCCGTCACCGGCTGGGGCCGCACCGCCCCGAGCGTCGCCCGCGTGGTCCGCCCCCGCTCGTACGAGGAGGCGGTGGAGGCGGTCCGCGGCTGCGGCAGGCGCGGCGGGATCGCACGGGGGCTCGGGCGCGCCTACGGGGACGCCGCGCAGAACGCGGGCGGAGCCGTGCTCGACATGACCGGGCTGAACCGCATCCACGTCATCGACACGATCGGCTCATCGGCCGTCGGCGCCACGGGAAGTGCCGCGGTAAGTACGGCGCACGGCACGGCGGGGGCAACGGTGCTGTGCGACGCGGGCGTCAGCCTGCACCGGCTGATGGAGGTGCTGCTGCCGCTCGGCTGGTTCGTGCCGGTGACCCCCGGAACCCGCTATGTGACGGTGGGCGGCGCGATCGGCGCCGACATCCACGGCAAGAACCACCATGTGTCGGGCTCGTTCTCGCGGCACGTCCTGTCCTTCGACCTGCTCACCGCGGACGGACAGGTTCGCACGGTGGAGCGCGGCACCCCGCTGTTCGACGCGACGGCGGGCGGCATGGGCCTGACCGGCGTCATCCTCTCCGCGACGGTCCAACTGCATCCCGTCGAGACGTCCCTGATGACCGTGGACACCGAACGCGCCACGGACCTCGACGACCTGATGGCCCGTCTCACCGCCAGCGACCACCGCTACCGCTACTCGGTCGCCTGGATCGACCTGCTCGCCCGCGGGGCGTCGACGGGCCGCTCGGTGCTCACGCGCGGCGATCACGCGCCCCTGGACGCCCTGCCTGCCCGCGCCCGCAGGGAGCCCCTGGCGTTCCGCCCCAGGCGGCTGCCGGCCGCCCCCCTCCACATGCCAGAGAGACTGCTCGGCCGCGGCACGGTCGGGCTGTTCAACGAGCTCTGGTACCGCAAGGCCCCCAGGTCCCGCACGGGCGAACTGCAGAAGATCTCGACGTTCTTCCACCCGCTCGACGGCGTCCCGCACTGGAACCGCATCTACGGGCGCAGCGGCTTCGTCCAGTACCAGTTCGTCATCGGATACGGAAAGGAGGACGCCCTGCGCCGGATCGTGCACCGCATCTCCGGGCGCGGCTGCCCCTCCTTCCTCGCGGTGCTCAAGCGGTTCGGGGAAGGCGACCCGGGCTGGCTGTCCTTCCCGATGCCGGGGTGGACGCTCGCCCTGGACATCCCGGCCAGCCTGGAGGGCCTCGGCGGCTTCCTCGACGAGCTCGACGAGGAGGTCGCGGCGGCCGACGGGCGCGTCTACCTCGCCAAGGACGCCCGGCTCCGGCCGGAACTGCTCGCCGCGATGTACCCCCGCCTCGGGGACTTCCGTGCGCTGCGCGCGGAACTCGACCCGCGGGGGGTGTTCGTGTCGGACCTGTCCCGCCGGCTGAACCTCTGACCCTCCGTCCGGCCATCCCCAGGGCCGGGCCACCCCCAGGAGTTGGTTGTCATGAAGGACGCCTTCGGCACTCCCCAGTCCCTGCTCGTCCTAGGCGGCACATCGGAGATCGCGATCGCCACCGCACGCCGCCTCATCGCGCGGCGCACCCGTACGGTGTGGCTGGCCGGCCGCCCCTCGCCCGCGCTGGAGGCCGCGGCCGAACAGCTGCGCGCGCTGGGCGCGGACGTCCGTACCCTCGCGTTCGACGCGCTCGAGCCCGGGTCGCACGAGGAGGTGCTCGGCAAGGTCTTCGCCGAGGGCGACATCGACATGGTGCTGCTGGCCTTCGGCATCCTCGGCGACCAGGCGCGCGACGAGGGCGACCCGGTGGCGGCGGTGCGCGTCGCGCAGACCAACTACACGGGCGCGGTGTCCGCGGGCCTGGTCTGCGCCAGGGCCCTGCAGGCTCAGGGCCACGGATCGCTTGTGGTGCTGTCGTCGGTCGCGGGCGAGCGGGCCCGCCGCTCCAACTTCATCTACGGCTCGAGCAAGGCGGGCCTCGACGCCTTCACGCAGGGCCTCGGCGACGCCCTGCACGGCACGGGCGTCCACGTCATGGTCGTACGCCCCGGCTTCGTCCGTTCGAAGATGACCGCGGGCCTGGCGGAGGCGCCGATGGCCACGACTCCGGAGGCGGTGGCCACGGCCATCGAGACGGGGTTGCGGCGCCGCTCGGAGGTCGTGTGGGTGCCGGTCGCGCTGCGGCTGGTGATGTCGGCGCTGCGGCATGTGCCGCGGGCGGTGTTCCGGCGGTTGCCGGTGTAGCCGCCCCGGCCTGCGTGTCCTAGCGCTTCAGCCGCACGATCACGGATCTGCTCGTGGGGTTGCCGGCCTGGTTGACGCCGACGTAGCCGACGCCGAGGACTTCGTCGGTGCCGGGTATCGGCTCGATGCCGTTCAGCCAGAGCTGCTGCCGCGAGCTGGACCTGATGCCGTCGGTGCTCGGCAGCCGTGGGCGCTTGATCCTTTCGCAGTCGTCGTCCGCGGTGAGGTACCGGTTCCCGTTGAGGAACACCCCGCGCTCACCGTCGACGGCCACGGGGACACGGGTGGCGCAGTCGTCGTCCATGGAGGGCTGCTTGGTCCAGCGGGTGCCGTCCCAGCGCATCCGTATCGCCTCGTCCAGGGGCTCGTCGTCCTGTTCGCCGTGGTTGAAGGTGTGCTCGCCGTACGCGCGCACGTCGTCCCCGGCCAGTGCACGGACCGTGGTGAGGAAGGCCTCGGGCTCAGCAGGCACCGGGGCCCGGAAGCGGTACTCCGGGGTCCTGGTGGGCGTCCAGGAGCGGCCGTCCCAGTGCACTGCGGCGGGCTGGATGGTCTCATGGCCGCTCTCCTCGGACTCGCCGCTGCCCTGGTAGCCGACCGCCCACAGGTCGTCGGGTGCGACGCCGTCGAGCGCGCTGACCGTGGCGGGCGGGGCCGTGTCGGTCCAGCGGGTGCCGTCCCAGTGCCACAGCCGGGACGTCGCGGCCAAGGCCCAGATGTCGTCCGCGGCGAAAGCCCGCACGTCGACGACCCGGTCGACATCGGGGATCTGGGGCACCGCGGTCCAGCGCGTGCCGTCCCAGCGGGCCATCCGCGGCGCCTTCAGGCTCTTCAGGCTCGCCGTCAGCAGGAATCCGCCGGAGTCCATCTCGTCGAAGCGGGCCTCGTAGACGCTGTCGCCGAACGCCTTCGGCATGGGACGGCGCTGCCAGCGGGTGCCGTCGTAGTGCAGGAGGAAGCCGTCGTCGGCCGTCTCGTCCCCGGCGTAGCTGACGGTGCGGGTGGCGTTGCCGACCACCCAGATGTCGTCGTCGGCGGTCGCGATCACGTCGGAGAGCCTGCCGAGGTCCTTGTAGACCTTGTCGTACTTCCAGCTCATGCCGGGTTCGACCACGGTGTACAAGGCCACCACGGCGGCGAACACGAGCACGATCACGGCGAGTGCCGCGTTGACCCTGGCCATGCCTTCCCCCTCGCGCGATCCCCAGCTCCGCCGTGCGGCTGCCGAGATCAGTGCGCAGGCAGTGTTCGCCGGACCACGGGTGCCGACGCCTGCAGCGGCACGACGTGGCCGCCGCCGAAGAAGTAGTCGCGGAGCTTGCGCCAGACCTCGTCGGCGCCCTGCTCGTAGAGCGCGAAACCGGTGCACGGCCACTGCGCCTCGAACCCCGCCAGCTCCTCGTACGCCCGGTCCATCGCCTCGTCGTCGATGGCGTGCGCCACCGTGACATGCGGGTGGTACGGGAACTGCAGTTCGCGTGCCACGGGGCCTGATGCGTCCCGGACCTGCTTCTGCAGCCAGGTGCAGGCCTCGACGCCCTCCACGACCCGCACGTACACGACGGGCGACAGCGGCCGGAACGTCCCCGTGCCGGACAGCCGCATGAGGAAGGGCCGGCCCGCCGCCGCGACCTCCAGCAGATGCGCCTCGATCGCGGGCAGCTCCGACTCGTCGACCTCCGTGGGCGGCAGCAGCGTGACGTGTGTGGGGATGCCGTACGCCGCGGGGTCACCGAAGCCCGCGCGCCGCTCCTGGAGCAGGCTGCCGTGTGGCTCCGGGACCGCGATCGACACACCGATCGTTACGGTCCCCACGTCTTACTCCTGTCGTCGCGTCGGGTGGTGGACAGTCGGGCACCGGGGGTACCTCCCAGGCCCTTGAGGCACTGGGGGAGGACCGGCCGGCTCGTCCGGCCGGTCCTCCCTGTCGTTCAGTGCTTGGCGGGCAGGAAGCCGACCTTCGCGTACGCCTGGGAGAGCGTCTCCGCGGCGACCGCGCGTGCCTTCTCGGCGCCCTTGGCCAGGATCGAGTCGAGCGTCTCCGGGTCGTCCAGATACTGCTGGGTGCGCTCCCGGAACGGCGTCACGAACTCGACCATGACCTCGGCGAGGTCCGTCTTGAGCGCACCGTAGCCCTTGCCGGCGTACTTCTGCTCCAGTTCGCCGATACCCGTGCCCGTGAGGGTCGAGTAGATGGTGAGCAGGTTGCTGACGCCCGGCTTGTTCTCCGCGTCGTACCTGATCACCGTGTCCGTGTCGGTGACGGCGCTCTTGACCTTCTTGGCCGTCGCCTTCGGCTCGTCGAGGAGGTTGATCAGGCCCTTCGGCGTGGACGCCGACTTGCTCATCTTGACCGCGGGGTCCTGCAGGTCGTAGATCTTCGCCGTCTCCCTGAGGATGTACGGCTTCGGGACCGTGAAGGTCTCGCCGAAGCGGCCGTTGAACCGCTCGGCGAGGTCGCGGGTGAGCTCGATGTGCTGGCGCTGGTCCTCGCCCACCGGCACCTCGTTTGCCTGGTAGAGGAGGATGTCGGCGACCTGCAGGATCGGGTACGTGAACAGGCCGACGGATGCCCGCTCGGCGCCCTGCTTGGCGGACTTGTCCTTGAACTGCGTCATCCGGGACGCCTCGCCGAAGCCGGTCAGGCAGTTCATGACCCAGGCGAGCTGCGCGTGCTCCGGGACGTGGCTCTGCACGAAGAGCGTGCAGCGCTCCGGGTCGAGGCCGGCGGCGAGGAGCTGGGCGGCGGCGAGCCGGGTGTTGGCGCGCAGCTCGGCCGGGTCCTGCGGAAGGGTGATCGCGTGCAGGTCGACGACCATGTAGAAGGCGTCGTGGGTCTCCTGCAGCGCCACCCACTGGCGCACCGCTCCCAGGTAGTTCCCGAGGTGGAACGAGCCTGCGGTGGGCTGGATTCCGGAGAGGACACGCGGACGGGCGCCGGACGCGGAGCGGGGCGCCTCGGGGCCTGCGGCGACGGCTGGGTGATCAGAGACCATGCTCAACATTCTCTCAGGTGCGCGCGAAAGCTTGGGAACCGATCCGCGACAGCTCGGGAACCGTTTCTTCCGCGGCCGGGAGGGCGACGGCTCACCTCCAGGATGCGGGTGGCTGCGGCCCCGTCGAGCGACTGCCGATGAGACGTGGGACACAGTGCGCCCGGCCGGGCCGACCGGCCCCTGAGAACAGCGTCGGCTGCCGGCGGCAGTACGCCGCCGGCAGCCGTTGATCAGCCGAATCGGAAGGGGATCAGCTGAGGTCGACGCCCGGGTAGAGCGGGAAGCCGTCCAGCAGGTCGGCGGCCCGGCGCGAGACCTCGTCGGCGACCTTCTCGTCCAGGACGTGCTGCGCCTTGGAGGGGGCGCCCTTGCTGGTCGTGCCCGGCTGGGTCGAGGTGAGCACCCGGTCGATCAGGGCGGCGATCTCGTCCATCTCGGTGGTGCCCAGACCGCGGGTGGTCAGGGCCGGGGTGCCGATCCGGATGCCGGAGGTGTACCAGGCGCCGTTGGGGTCCTGCGGGATGGCGTTGCGGTTGGTCACCACACCCGAGTCGAGGAGCGCGGACTCGGCCTGGCGGCCGGTGAGCCCGTAGGAGGTCGCGACATCGATCAGGTTGAGGTGGTTGTCCGTACCGCCGGTGACCAGCGTGGCGCCGCGCCGCATCAGGCCGTCGGCGAGGGCGCGGGAGTTGTCGACGATGCGCTGGGCGTAGTCGCGGAAGTCGGGGCGGCGGGCCTCGGCGAGGGCGACGGCCTTGGCGGCCATGACGTGCGGCAGCGGGCCGCCGAGCACCATCGGGCAGCCGCGGTCGACCTGCTCGACGAGCGAGTCGTCGCACAGGACCATGCCGCCGCGCGGGCCGCGCAGCGACTTGTGGGTGGTCGTGGTGACGATCTGCGCGTGCGGTACGGGGTCGAAGTCGCCGGTGAGCACCTTGCCCGCGACCAGGCCCGCGAAGTGCGCCATGTCGACCATGAGGGTCGCGCCGACCTCGTCGGCGATCTCCCGCATGATGCGGAAGTTCACCAGGCGCGGGTACGCCGAGTAGCCCGCGACGATGATCAGCGGCTTGAACTCGCGGGCGGTGGCGCGCAGGGCCTCGTAGTCGAGAAGGCCGGTCGCCGGGTCGGTGCCGTAGCTGCGCTGGTCGAACATCTTGCCGGAGATGTTGGGCCGGAAGCCGTGCGTGAGGTGGCCGCCGGCGTCCAGGGACATGCCGAGCATGCGCTGGTTGCCCAGGTCGCGGCGGAGCTCGGCCCAGTCCTTCTCGGAGAGGTCGTTGACCTGGCGGGCACCGGCCCGCTCCAGGGCGGGGGCCTCGACGCGCGCGGCGAGGACGGCCCAGAAGGCGACCAGGTTGGCGTCGATGCCGGAGTGCGGCTGGACGTAGGCGTGGCGGGCGCCGAAGAGCTCCTTGGCGTGCTCGGCGGCGAGGCCCTCGACGGTGTCGACGTTGCGGCAGCCGGCGTAGAAGCGGCGGCCGATGGTGCCCTCGGCGTACTTGTCGCTGAACCAGTTGCCCATGGTCAGCAGGACGGCGGGCGAGGCGTAGTTCTCGCTGGCGATCAGCTTCAGCGAGGCGCGCTGGTCCTCGATCTCCTGGCCGATGGCGTCGGCGACGCGGGGCTCGACACCCCGGATCACATCGAGGGCGCTGCGGAAGGCGGTGGACTCGGTGGAGAGGGGCTCTGGCATGTCGTCGGACCTCCGGACGCGGACACGGGATGCACGGGTCGGCCCAGGCGCACGGCACACGGTTTGCGCGGGCCGCTCCCCGATGGTCGGTCCCATCCCAGCGCGCCAGTCACGGCCCGCGGCCAGCCTACCGGCAAGGCCGCAGGGCGGCCTTGCCGGTCCAGGATGCGGGAGCGCTGCCGATGGGGCGCCGCCCGCAGCGCCGCGCCGTGCAGGCAAATCGGGTAGAAAGGGCACACCTGCCCTTCTCTGCCGTACGGACGGAGGTCCCGTGAGTGCTGCCGATGCGCTCATCGCCTCTGCCGAGGCGCACACTGCGCACACCTATCACCCGCTGCCCGTCGTCATCGCGACCGCCGACGGGGCGTGGATGACGGACGTCGAGGGGCGCCGCTATCTCGATCTGCTCGCCGGGTACTCGGCGCTCAATTTCGGGCACCGCAACCGGCGGCTGATCGAGGCCGCGCACGCGCAGCTGGAGCGGGTGACGCTGACCTCGCGGGCCTTCCACCACGACCGGTTCGCGGAGTTCTGTGCGCGGCTGGCCGAGCTGTGCGGCATGGAGATGGTGCTGCCGATGAACACGGGTGCGGAGGCGGTCGAGACCGCCGTGAAGACCGCACGGAAGTGGGGCTACCGGATCAAGGGCGTGCCCGACTGCATGGCCAAGGTCGTCGTCGCGGCGGGCAACTTCCACGGCCGCACGACGACGATCATCAGCTTCTCCACGGACCCGGAGGCCCGGGCGGACTTCGGCCCGTACACGCCCGGCTTCGAGATCGTCCCGTACGGCGACCTGACCGCGATGCGCGAGGCGCTCACGGAGAACGCGGTCGCCGTGCTGCTGGAGCCCATCCAGGGCGAGGCCGGGGTGCTGGTGCCGCCCGAGGGCTATCTGCGGGGCGTACGGGAGCTGACGCGCGAGCGGAACGTGCTGTTCATCGCCGACGAGATCCAGTCCGGCCTGGGCCGTACGGGGAAGACCTTCGCGTGCGACCACGAGGGCGTCGTGCCGGACGCGTACGTGCTCGGCAAGGCGCTCGGGGGCGGCATCGTGCCGGTGTCGGCGGTCGTGTCGTCCGCCGACGTCCTCGGGGTGTTCAGGCCCGGTGAGCACGGTTCGACGTTCGGCGGGAACCCGCTGGCGTGCGCCGTGGCGCTGGAGGTCATCGACATGCTGCGCTCGGGCGAGTACCAGCAGCGGGCCGCGGAGCTGGGCTCGCATCTCCACGACGAGCTGCGGCTGCTCGCGGGCAGCGGCGGCCCCGTGCGGGAGGTGCGCGGCCGCGGCCTGTGGGCGGGTGTCGACATCGACCCGTCGTACGGCACGGGGCGGCAGATCTCGGAGCGGCTGATGGATCGGGGCGTCCTGGTCAAGGACACCCACGGCTCCACCATCCGGATCGCCCCGCCGCTGGTCATCAGCAAGGAGGACCTGGACTGGGGGCTGGACCAGCTGCGGGCCGTACTGGCCGCCAGGACCTGACGTCACAGGCCCCGAAAAGGCTTACAGGATCACATGGGGCAGGAAGCGGGCGTACTCGTCCGTGACCAGCCCCGACGACTCGCGGATGCCCAGCCCCGCCGACTCGTCCTCGACGACCCAGGCGCCGAGCACCACGCGGTTGCCGTCGAATGACGGCAGGGGCGCCAACTCCTGGTAGCAGCAGGGCTCTTCCCGTACGACGGGGTCGCCGGGGCCCGCCTCGTGCACCGTGACCCCGGCGCCCTCACGGCCGAGCAGCGGCTTGGCGACGTATCCCGTGGTCGCCGCCAGGTCGCGCGGGCCGTCGAGGTAGGCGGGCAGGAGGTTCGGATGGCCGGGGAACAGCTCCCAGAGGATGGCGAGGAGCGCCTTGTTGGACAGCAGCATCTTCCAGGCCGGCTCGATCCACAGGGTGCTGCCGGTGCCGCCGCCGTTGTCGAGCGTGTCGAGGACGTGCTCGCCGAAGCGGTCGGTCGTCAGCCACTCCCACGGGTAGAGCTTGAAGCAGCTGCGGATGAAGCGGAGCCGCTTGTCCACGAAGCGCCCGGAGAGCCGGTCCCAGCCGATCTCCTCCATGGAGATCCACTCGGTGTCGAGCCCGGCCTGCTGGGCGGTCTCCTGCAGATACGCGACGGTCATCAGGTCCTCGCCGAGCTCGTCGGCCGATGAGTGCGCGAAGTACAGGGGGCTGCCCGGCGGCAGCAGGGCGGCCTGCTTCTTCCAGGCGTCGACGAGCCGTTCGTGCAGGGAGTTCCACTGGTCGGCGCCGGGGAAGCGCTCCTCCATCCAGAACCACTGCGGGCTCGCGGCCTCGACCAGGGACGTCGGCGTGTCGGCGTTGTACTCCAGCAGTTTGGCGGGGCCGCTGCCGTCGTAACGGAGGTCGAAGCGGCCGTAGACGGACGGCAGTTCGGCCCGGCGCCGCCACGCCTCGCCGACCAGCTCGGCCAGCCGCGGATCGGTGATGCCGAGATCCGCGAACCGGTCCTCGTCGACGATGTACTGCGCCGCCGCCAGGCACATCCGGTGCAGCCCCTCGACGACCTCCTCCAGCGCCTCGACCTCGGGCAGCGAGAAGACGTAGTACGCGCTCTCGTCCCAGTACGGGCGCAGCGAGCCATCGGGGAAACGGGTGAGCGGATAGATCAGCCCCTGCTCCTCGACGGTCTGCTGCCAGCCGTCGCGGGGCTCGATGGTGCGTCGTTTCATGTGTCTGGCTGTTCCAGGCGTGCGGCAGTTGCGGGTGTCCGGCTGTTCCAGGTGTCCGGCTGCTCAGCCGCCGGAGCTGCCGTGGCCGCTGCCGAAGCCGCCGCGGTGCACATCGTCGTCATCGTCGCTCGAACCGCCGGAGCCGCTCGACTTGGTGAAAGAACCGCCGTCGACCCAGCCGTTCTTCTCCTTGCCGCCGTAGTACCAGTCGCCATCGACGGCGACCTTGCCGGTCTTACGGCTCTTGCTGCTGCCGCTGCTGCCGGTCTTGCAGTTCTTGTCGGCGACGACCTTGTAGCCCTTGGCGGCCTGGTAGCTGTCGCTGTCCACGCACCGCTTGTCCGGGTCGGACGAGCAGGAGGTGAGTGCCGCCGCGAGAAGTCCCACCCCGCCGAGTACGACCGTGCCGGACCTCAACTGCCGCCGTGCGTCTGCCATGTTCTGCTCCCCCGTAACGTTCCTGTCTCTGCCGTCCGTCAGCTGAACTGCCAACTGGTCGATGACGAACGGTGGTCAGGGTACGGGCGTGCCCGCCCGGTCGCGCAACCGGGCCCCGGACGGGCACGAGGAGCGAGCGTCAGTCGCGGCCGGCGGGCAGCACCTGGACGGTGTCGCCCACCGGGCGCTCCCCGGTCGCGTCCGACGTGGTGTTGACGAGTGTGCCGCCGACGGCCATGGCGGTCGATCCGCCGCCGTCGAGGTTCAGGGCGTCGACGGCGCCGAGCGAGCGCATGAAGGACGCGGCCTCGGCCAGCGTCAGGCCCTCGCTGACGCCCGGCTGCCGTCCGTCCACCGTGACCAGGAGCAACCGTCCCCGCTTGTCGATCCCGGCCATGGTGCGCGGCTGCCGTACGTTCGACCAGGCGTAGCCGAAGGAGAGGTCCTGCGGATCGAGGGTGCCCTCGCCGGCGGCGTCGATGTCGATGCGGCCGTCCTTCACCAGGGTCGGGGCGGCGCTGACCATGCTGTCGTCAGGGCCGAGTTCGACCCGCCGGCCCTCGGTGTCGCGGACGACCTCCTTCACGGTGATCCGCTCGCCCTGCCGGGCGTGGTCCGCCAGCCAGTCGCCGGCCGAGCCGATGCCCTGCAGCACCGAGCCGCCGGCCGGGACCGTGCCGCCGCGGGCGCCGGATGAGATCACCCGTCCGGTGGCGTCCAGCACGGCCTGGGTGCCCGGACCGGCCGGCAGGCTCGCCCCGAACAGGGAGGTGAACCGCACCAGGTCGTCCGTCTTGTTGCAGGTGAGGTCCTGGCGGGGCTGTTCGGTGGGCGTGGCACCCGGGCGGCCGCAGTTGCGCACCTTGCCCGGCACCCGGTTGATGCCCTCCACCGCATACGTGGACGACCCGGCGCGCACGGTCACCTCGGTGCTCACATCGGCGATACGGGGGTGCCGCCCGCCGTCTTCCAGGATCAGCGCGGCCCGGGTGCCGCCGGCCATCGCCTCCAGCGTGCCGTCGTAGGCCGCGGCTCCGGCCGGTGTGCCCTGCACGCCGTCGGCGTCGGAGGTGATGAAGAAGCCGCCGTTGACGGCGACCAGGGAGCCGAGCTGCGCGGCGACCGCCGACGTCTTCTCGCGTTGCGCGACGTTGCCGTTGTGGGTGCCCTCCACGGTGCCGTCGAAGGTGCGGGGGTCGATCACCGCCACGTGGATGCTCTCGCGGTCGGCCGGCTGGTCGGCGTCGTAGCCGCTCCACGCCGCCACCGAGCGGAGGCCCGCCGCATTGACCTTCTGGCTCGCGCTCTGCGCCTCGGCCTGCGCCGCGTACGAGCCGACGCGCACCCGCCAGCCCATCGTGCCGTCCGGGGTGTCCGCGTAGTCCGGCCACGACACCTGCTGTGCGACCGGCTGGAAACCGGCGTCGCGCAGTTGCTGGGCGGTGGTCTCCGCCCAGGCTTGGCTTCCCACGTCCGACCAGGTCGCGGCGCCGGTCAGCCGGTTGACGGCGGGGGCTTGAACGGTGACCGTCCAGGTGGGTGCGGCGCCTGCGCGCTCGATGACGCCGGTGCGCACCTGGACGCCCGGTGCGACGGTCTGCGTCGTCCAGTGCTCCGTCGCCGGGGTGGTGTCCTGGGCCTGGTACGCCGGTGCGGCGGTCCCGGCGGGGGTGGCGGCCCCCGCGACCCCGGAGAACATCAACGGGTTGATGGCCGCCAGGGCGACCGCGGCGCCCAGTGCGACACGCGTACGCCTATGGCGGCGGGCAGCCGTCGCCGTTCTGCCGGGACGTGTACCGCTCTCGCTGTGCATGGCATTCCCCCCAGGGATCCGACGACCGGGACCGGACGGCCGACAAGCCTCACTGGTCACGCCGGTCGGCAGGCAGGGCAATTCCAGCCACCTTCGGCGCACGGCTCGGTACCGATGAGGGAAGACATCCGGAAGGAGCGGTGAACGACCGGTCGGCCGACTCGTGTTGCGAGCAGGGCGCGCCGGACGGCCTACGCCTTTCCCACGGCCCTCCGGCACCTTCGGGCCTCGGCCCACTCCTACGGCAGTGCCCTGCACAGTGCGTCCAGCGCCCCGGACCAGGCATGGTCCGGGGGCGTCCCGTATCCCACGACGAGCGCGTCCCGGGGCTCCGCGACGGCTCCCTCGTGGCGGAAACGGCTCAGGCCGTGGACGCCGAGGCCGTGCCAGGCGGCCGCGCGGGCCACGGACTCCTCGGTGCCGGGCGGGAGTTCGAGGACGGCGTGCATCCCGGCCGCGATGCCGGTCGCCCGCACATCCGGTGCCCGCTCCGCCAGTGCGGCCACGAGCTGGTCGCGGCGGCGCCGGTAGCGCAGCCGCATGGACCGCACATGCCGGTCGTACGCCCCGGATTCGATGAACTCCGCGAGGGTGAGCTGGTCGAGGGTGCCGCACGACCAGTCGCTGACGCCCTTCGCCTCCGTGACCTCGGCGGCCAGCGCGGGCGGCAGCACCATCCAGCCCAGGCGCAGGCCCGGGGCGAGGGACTTGCTGGCGGTGCCGAGGTAGACGACGCGGTCCGGGTCGAGTCCCTGGAGCGCGCCGACCGGCTGCCTGTCGTAGCGGAACTCCCCGTCGTAGTCGTCCTCCAGGATCAGGCCGCCGCTACGCCGTGCCCAGTCGACGGCGGCGGCCCGCCGGTCGGGGTGCAGCGGCACGCCCATGGGGAACTGGTGCGCGGGCGTCATCAGCACCGCGGCCGGCCTCAGCTCCTCCAACTGGCTGGTGTTCGTGCCCAGTTCGTCGAACGGCAGCGCTGTGGTACGTAGCCCTGCCCCGGTCAGCAGCTTCCAGTGGACGTCCAGGCCGTACGACTCGACGGCCACCTCCCGGGCACCGCGTCCCCGCAGCACGGCGCCGAGCAGCATCAGCCCGTGCGAGAACCCCGCGCAGACCATGATCCGTTCGGGATCGGCGTGCACGCCACGCGCGCGTGCCAGATAGCCGGCGAGGGCGGTGCGCAGTTCGACGCGGCCTCGCGGGTCGCCGTAGCCGAGGGCGTCGTTCGGTGCGGCGGCCAGTGCGCGGCGGGCGGCCTTGAGCCACTCGGCGCGCGGGAAGGCGCCGAGGTCGGGGGTGCCGGGCGTCAGGTCGTACGTGGGGCGGCCCGCCGCCCTGCGCCGGGGTGCCGGGCCGGTCGGCGCGGGGACGGGCCGCTCGGCGACCCGGGTGCCCGAGCCCTGCCGGGCGGTGAGCCAGCCCTCGGCCACCAGATCCGCGTAGGCGTCGGCGACCGTGTTGCGGGCGATGGCCAGGTCGGCGGCGAGCGAGCGGGACGACGGCAGGCGTGTGCCGGGCGCGAGCCGTCCGGTGCGGACCGCATCGCGGAGGGCGTCGGTCAGGCCTTTCCGCAGGCCGGAGCCGCTGCCCTTGCGTAGGGGTTCGAGATGCAGGTCCACGCCCAGAGTGGCCCATGATTCCGCCATGGAAATGGACCATACTCCTGGGCTACTCCGGTCATAGTGTCGACGGCATGACGAGCAACGAGAGCACCCGCAAGGACACCTCGACGGACACCGCGTACGCCCCCGAGCACACCCCCCGGACGCAGTGGGCGAAGCACGCCCCGGACGTCTACAAGGCCATGGTGCGGCTGGACGCCGCGGCCCGTCGGGGCGTGGACCCGACGCTGCTGGAGCTGATCAAGATCCGCGCCTCGCAGCTCAACCACTGCGCGTTCTGCCTGGACATGCACACGAAGGACGCCCTTGCGGCGGGCGAGTCGGTGGAGCGCGTCATCCAGCTCAGCGCCTGGGAGGAGTCGAAGCACTTCTACACCGAGAAGGAGCTCGCAGCGATCGAACTGACCGAGGCGGTCACCGTGATCACGGACGGCTTCGTCCCGGACGAGGTGTACGAGAAAGCCGCCAAGCACTTCGACGAGACCGAACTGGCGCAGCTGATCGCGGCGATCACGGTGATCAACGCGTGGAACCGCTTCGCCGTGACCACGCGGATGGTGCCGGGGCATTATCGACCGGGCGACCACGGCTGACGGCCGGCCGCGGCGAGTGGTTCGCCACCTGCCGGGGCCTGACCGTTGTGGGCAGGCGTTCGCAGCGCGGAACTGGTGGTTACACCCACGACGTAGGGCGCCCTTCCGTACGACCTTATGGAGGTACCGCGTAGTGAGCGCTGTCGAGACGTTTCGGTCCCTGCACCACGGGCGCATGCCCGGCGACCCCCTGGTCCTCCCAGGACCATGGGACGCAGCCAGCGCCCGCGTCTTCGCGGAGGCCGGCTTCCCGGCCCTCGCAACCCCCAGCGCAGGCGTCGCCGCCTCCCTCGGCTACGAGGACGGAGCGACCCCCGCGGACGAGATGTTCGCGGCGGTCGCCCGCATCGTACGAGCCGTCGACATCCCCGTCTCCGCGGACATCGAAGGCGGCTACGGCCTCCCACCGAAGGAACTGGTGGAGCGGCTCCTGGAGACGGGCGCGGTCGGCTGCAACCTCGAGGACTCCCACCGGGGCGTCCTCAAGGACCCGCGACAGCATGCCGACTGGCTCGCGGAGGTGAGGCAGGCCGCGGGCGACCGGCTCTTCCTCAACGCGCGCGTGGACACGTTCGTACGCGGGGTCGCGGAGCCGGAGCGGGCGGTCGAGCGAGCCGCGCTGTACGTGGCCGCGGGCGCGGACTGCGTCTATCCGATCGGCGCGCCCCTCGGCGTACTTCCGCTGCTGCGCGCGGGCATTCAGGGGCCGATCAACGTGCTCGCGAAGCCGGACGGGGCCTCGCTGCGGGAGCTGGGCGAACTCGGCGGCATCCGCGTGACGTTCGGCCCCGGCCTGCAGCGCCGGGCTGCCGCAGCACTGTCGGGTGTGGCGCGCGAGCTCCTGGCAACTAGACGTCCCCATGCGACACAGGAGCCCCAAAAGTAAAATATGGGGTGATATGCCCCTGGAGCCCCTAGGAGGTGTACGCGATGCACATCAAAATGTTCGCGGATCAGCCCAGGGCCTCCCGGGCCCGCCGCCTGCTGGCGGTCACCAGCTGCACCACCGCACTGGTCGCCGTCCCGCTCTGCTCGCCCGCCGCGACGGCGAGCGCCCAGGACGGCATCGAGGATCTGAGCGCGCAGGAGATCATCGACAAGGCACTCGACGCCTTCACCAGCGCGCAGTCCCTCCGTGTGACAGGCACCGACAAGAGCGCCGACCTCGGCCCGGACGATCCTTCCTCCTTGGACCTCTTCCTCGATCGCGACGGCGACTGCAACGCCTCCGTGCAGTTCAAGGACGGCAGCACAGCGATGCTCGTCAAGCGGGGCGACGAGATCTGGTTGAAAGGGGACGACGCGTACTGGAAGACGGAGTTCCCCGGCGACCAGGGCGAGAGGGCAGCCGAACTCTTCAAGAACCGCTACGCCCACGGCAGCGCGAGCGACGCCGAACTGAAGGACCTGGCCGGCGTCTGCGACCTCGAAACGATCCAGAAGCAGGCCGCCGAGGAAGCCCGCGAGTCCACGAACCTGCGGAAGGGCGACCCGACGACGGTCGACGGCACCCCGACCATCCCGGTGCTGAGCACGGAAGACGGCCTGACGCACACCGTGTACGTCGCCACCGAGGGCAAGCCCTATCCGCTGAAGAAGACCAAGAAGGGCAACGGCACCGATGTGACGGGGACGTTCAAGGACTACAACAAGCCCGTTCCGTCCGAGACCCCGTCCGCGGACGAGTCGGTGGACATCTCGAAGCTGTTCGAGGAGACGCCGAGCCCGTGAGTATCAAGGGCACGCGGGCTCACTCTCTGACGCCCTTCTGACGCACCCGTGCCGGGCGCCCTGCGAGGGGGGCCGCCCGGCACGGGGTACCGCTTCACTTCGCTCACCGCGTCACTTCGGCAGCCACGCCTTCCAGGTGGACTCGTGGCCCTCGACCCACTTCTTCGCGGCCTCCTCCGGCGACATCTTCTGGTCGGCGATCATCAGGGAGACCTCGTTCTGGTCCTCGGTCGTCCACTTGAAGTTCTTCAGGAACTCCGCCGCCTTGCCGCCGGTCTTCGCGAAGTCCGCGTTGAGGTACTTCTGCAGCGGCGTGTGCGGGTAGGCGCACGCGACCTTCTCCGGGTCGGCGTCGCAGCCCTCCTTGTACGCGGGCAGCTTCACCTCCGTCATCGGCACCTTCTCGAAGAGCCACTGCGGCTCGTACCAGTAGGTGAGGAACGGCTTCTGCTGCTTGGCGAACTGCTTGATCTGCGTGATCTGCGCCGCCTCGGAACCGGCGAACACCACCTGGAGGTCCAGGTCCAGGTTCTCCACCAGCGCCTTGTCGTTGGTGACGTACGACGGCGAGCCGTCGAGCAGCTGGCCCTTGCCGCCGCTCTCCGCGGTGCGCAGCTCGTCCGCGTACTTGTTGAGGTTCTTCCAGTCCGTGACGTCCGGGTGCTGCTTGGCGAAGTACGTGGGGACGAACCAGCCGATGTGGCCGGTGACCCCGAGGTCGCCGCCGCTCGCGATTGTCTTCTTCTCGTCGACGTACCGCTTCTCCTGGTCCGGGTGGCCCCAGTCCTCCAGGATCGCGTCGACCCGGCCCTGGCTGAGCGCGTCCCACGCGGGGACCTCGTCGACCTGGACGGTGTCGACTCGGTAGCCGAGCTCGTGCTCCAGCAGGTACTTCGCGACGCCCACGTTGGCCTGGGCGCCCACCCAGGACTGCACGGAGAGCGTCACGGTCTTGGCGCCCCGCGCGTTCGCGAAGGGCGACGCCTGCTTGGTCATGTCGGCGGCGCCGCAGCCGGTCAGCGCCAGCACGAGCAGCGCCGATCCGGCCGCGACCGCGCTCGTCGTTCGCGTACGGAATCGCTTGGTACGGAATCGCATGTCACGCTCCCTTCTTCGCGTGGCGCTCGGCCGGCTGGGTCACCCGGTCGAGCATCAGGCCCAGGCAGACGATCGCGGCACCGGCCACCAGACCGGTCGCCAGGTCGCCCTGGGCGAGCCCGAACACGACGTCGTAGCCGAGCGCTCCGCCGCCGACCAAGCCGCCGATGATCACGACGGCGAGGACGAGGACGACGCCCTGGTTGACCGCGAGCAGCAGGGCGCTGCGGGCCAGCGGGAGCTGCACCTGGCGCAGTTGCTGCCCGCTGGTGGCGCCCAGCGAGCGGGCTGACTCCAGCGCGCCCGGATCGACCTGACGCAGACCCTGTGCGGTGATGCGGACGACGGCGGGCAGCGCGTACACGACAGCCGCGGCGACGGCGGGCGCGCGGCCCACGCCGAACAGCGCCACCACCGGGATCAGGTACACGAACTGCGGCATCGTCTGGAACACGTCCAGTACGGGCCGGAGCATCCGGTCCACGCGGGCGCTGCGCGCGGCCGCGACACCGGTCGCGACACCCAGGACGAGGGTGACCGCGACGGCCGCGAGGACCTGCGACAGCGTGTCCAGCGACGGCTTCCACACGCCGAGGACGCCGATCGCGGCCATGGCGAGGACCGCGGTGAGCGCGGTGCGCCAGGTGCCGATCAGCCAGGCGAGCGCGGCGACGATCAGCAGGACGGACCACCAGGGCAGCCACTGCAGTCCGCCGCGGACCGGGTCGAGGACCCAGGTGGTGAAGTGGCCGGCCCAGTCGGCGGTGCCACCCACGAAGGGCACGCCGGTGTAGAGGTGGTCGGTCATCCAGTCGACCGCGTTGTTGACCGGCTCGGCGATGGTGACGGTCCAGGCGTCGGGCCACTCGAGGCGGTCCGCGAAGCGGCCCGCGAGGGCGACGACGACGGTGAGCGCGGCCGCGGCGGCCCAGCCGCGCCCGCCCCGGAGGGCGCCCTGGTCCGGCTCGGACGCGCCGAGCCGGGCGCCGGCCGCCCCCGTCGTACGGTCCAGGACCACGGCGAGCAGCACGATCGGGATGCCCGCGGCGAGCGCCGCGCCCACGTCGACGGAGGCGAGGGCCTGGTAGACGCGGTCACCGAGACCGCCCGCGCCGATCACCGAGGCGATCACGGCCATGGACAGCGCCATCATGATCGTCTGGTTGAGGCCGAGCAGCAGCTCCTTGCGGGCCAGCGGCAGCCGGGCGGTCAGCAGCCGCTGGCGGGCGGTGGCGCCGAGGGAGTCCACGGCCTCCATCACGCCCTCGTCGGCGCCGCGCAGCCCGAGCGCGGTGAGCCGGGCCATCGGCGGCGCGGCGTACACGACGGTGGCGAGGACGGCCGCGGGGACGCCGATGCCGAAGACGAGAACGACCGGCAGCAGATACGCGAAGGCGGGCAACACCTGCATGGTGTCGAGGACGGGCCGCAGCGCGCGGTACGTACGGTCGGAGAGCCCCGCGGCGAGCCCGAGCAGCGCGCCGAGCACGACGGAGGCGACGACCGCCACCACCATGAGCGCCAGCGTCTGCATGGTGGGCACCCACATGCCGAGCAGCCCGCAGACGAGGAAGGCGACGGCGGTGGAGAGGGCGAGCCGCAGCCCGGCCACGCGCCAGGCGACAAGCCCGGCGGCGGCCGTGACACCCGCCCAGCCGACGGCCAGCAGCGCGAGATAGACCGCACGTACGGACAGGGTGACGGCGTTCGCGATGTGCCCGAAGAAGTACAGGAACACCGGGTGGCTGTCGCGGTTGTCGATGATCCACTCGCTGGCGCTGCCGAGCGGCCCGGACAGGTCGACGGTCAGCGCGTCGGGCCAGGCACCGCTCGCCCAGCGGGCGTGGACGATCGGCACGAGGACGGCCGCGACGACGGCGAGCAGCAGGAGCTTGCCGACGGCCCGGCGCCGGACCAGGCCTCTGACGAGGCCCGCTATCCCCGTATGGGGGACGGGCGCGGTGGCGGTAGCCATGTCAGGCCACCTCCTCGCCGGGGGCGACCGCGGGACGGCCGGCGTCGGCATCCCCGCTTTCGACGCTCTCTCCGGTCCCGGCCACCACCCCGAGCAGCGCCTCCGAGTCGACGACCCCCACACACCGCCCCTCGTCCATCACGCGCGCCGGGCACCCCGAGCGCGCGACGGCCTCGATGGCCTCCGACACCGTCGCCTCCGGGGCGACGGCCGGGCCGTGGCCCGCCTCCTCCGCGCCCGCGGGCCGCATCGCGGCCCGCACGGTCAGGACCTGCTCGCGCGGCACGTCCCGCACGAACTCGCGTACGTAGTCGTCGGCGGGCGAGCCGACGATCTCCTCGGGCGTGCCGAGCTGCACGATGCGGCCGTCGCGCATCAGCGCGATACGGTCGCCGAGGCGCAGCGCCTCGTTCAGGTCGTGGGTGATGAAGACCATGGTGCGGCCCTCATCGTGGTGCAGGCGGATGACCTCCTCCTGCATGTCGCGCCGGATGAGCGGGTCGAGCGCGCTGAACGGCTCGTCGAAGAGCAGCACTTCGGGGTCGACCGCGAGCGCCCGGGCCAGGCCGACACGCTGCTGCTGACCGCCGGAGAGCTGCCCGGGACGGCGCTGCTCCATGCCCTCGAGGCCGACCTTGGCGACGACCTCCTCGGCCTTCGCGCGGCGCTCGGACTTCCCGACGCCCTGGATCTCCAGGCCGTACGCGACGTTGTCGAGGACCGACCGGTGCGGCAGCAGCCCGAAGTGCTGGAAGACCATGGCCGCCCGGTGGCGGCGGAGTTCGCGCAGCCGGGACTTGTCCATGCCCAGCACGTCCTCGCCCTCGATGGCGATCTTCCCGTACGTGGGCTCGATCAGCCGGGTCAGGCAGCGTACGAGCGTGGACTTGCCGGAGCCGGACAGGCCCATGACGACGAAGACCTCGCCCTTGCGGACGTCGAAGCTCACGTCCCGGACGGCGGCGTTGCAGCCGGTGCGCTTCCGCAGTTCGGCCGGGGTGAGCGCGGCGAGCTCCGGGTCGGCGGGCACACGCTCCGCCTTGGGGCCGAAGACCTTCCACAGGCCGTCGACGGAGAAGACGGGAGCGTCGGTGGAAGTCGTCGCAGGGGCCACGGCGGTGGCGGCAGTCGTACTCATCACGCATCACCTCCAAGCAGCTCGGCGGCCCTCTCCCCGACCATCAGCACCCCGATCATCGGGTTGACCGCGGGCATCGTCGGGAAGACGGACGCGTCGGCGATCCGGATGCCGTCGAGGCCGCGGATCCGCAGCTCCGGGTCGACGACGGCGAGTTCGTCGTCGACGGCCCCCATGCGGCAGGTGCCCGCCGGGTGGTACACGGTGTGCGCGACCTTGCGCGCGTACTCGCTGAGCTCCTCGTCGCCGGTGACCTCGGGGCCGGGGCACACCTCGCGCTTCAGCCAGTTCGCGAGGGGTTCGGTCTTGGCGATCTCGCGGGCGATCTTGATGCCGTCGACGAGGGTGCGGCCGTCGTAGTCGTCCTCGTCCGTGAAGTAACGGAAGTCGAGTGCGGGCTTGACCTCCGGGTCGGCGCTGGTCAGGTAGATCCGGCCGCGGCTCTTCGGCTTGGGGATGTTCGGGGTCATCGAGACACCGTGCTCGGGCCGTTCGTAGCCGAGCCGCTCCGGGTTGTCGGTGAACGGAATTTGGTAGAAGTGGAACATCAGGTCAGGGCCCCGGTGTTCGGGGTCGCGCCGCACGAACAGCCCGGCGTCGGAGTCCATCGCGGAGTTCTCCGGGATCGGTCCGTTGGTCTCCCACACGATGACCGACTCGGGGTGGTCGAGCAGGTTCTCGCCGACGCCCGGCAGGTCGTGCACGACGGGTATGCCGAGCCGCTCCAGGTCCGCCTTCGGGCCGACGCCGGAGTGCATCAGCAGCCGCGGCGAGTCCACCGCGCCCGCGCACAGCAGCACTTCGTGCTTCGCCTCGACGAGGATCTCCTCGCCGTCCTTGGTCCGGACGTGCACACCCTTCACGCGCGTGCCGTCGAACTCCAGCTTGTACGCCCAGGTCTCCAGCCAGATGTCGAGGTTCGGCCGGTCGAGGAAGGGGTGCAGATACGCGACCGACGCGCTCGACCGCTTGTTGTTCTCCGGGTGGTACGCGAGGTCGAAGAAGCCGACACCCTCGTCGAACGGCTTCTTGTTGAAGCCCTCGACACGCGGAACCCCGAGCGCCGCCTGCGCGGCGTCGACGAAGTCGCGGGCGATCGCGTTCCGGTCCTGCTCGTCCACGGCCACGATGTTGTTGCGCAGCCGCGCGAAGTACGCCTCCATCTGCACGGCGCCCCAGCCCTTGGCGCCGGCCTGTTCCCACTCGTCCCAGTCGGACGGCAGCGGCTTGAAGGAGATCAGGGTGTTGTGCGAGGAGCAGCCGCCGAGTACGCGGGCGCGGCTGTGCCGGATGTGCGAGTTGCCGCGTGGCTGCTCGGTCGTCGGGTAGTCGTAGTCGAGCTCTCCGCCGAGCAGGCCCATCCAGCGGCGCAGGGTGAGGACGTCCTCGCGGTCGACGTCGCTGGGGCCGCCCTCGATGACGGCGACGCGGACGTCTGGGTTCTCCGTCAGCCGGGACGCGATCACGGATCCCGCGGTACCGCCGCCGATGACGACGTAGTCGTACTCAGACATGTGTGTGTTGCTCCTCTGTCGTGCAAGGTGCTGCGCGTATGGGGTCGTACCGAGGTACGACGGCGGGCTCAACCCGCGAACCACCGCACGGGACGCGGGTCCAGGTTCTGGTAGACGTGCTTGCTCTCGCGGTACTCGGCGAGCCCGGCGGGCCCGAGTTCGCGGCCGACCCCGCTCTTGCCGAAGCCGCCCCACTCGGCCTGCGGGAGGTAGGGGTGGAAGTCGTTGATCCACACGGTGCCGTGCCGCAGCCGTCCTGCGACGCGCCGGGCGCGGCCCGCGTCGGCCGTCCACACGGCGCCCGCGAGTCCGTACTCGGTGTCGTTGGCGAGGGCGACGGCCTCGTCCTCGGTGCGGAAGGTCTCGACGGTGAGCACCGGTCCGAAGACCTCCTCGCGCACGACCCGCATCTCGCGGTGGCAGTGGTCGAGGACGGTCGGCTCGTAGAAGTACCCGGTGGCGGGCCGGATGTCGGACGGCTCGGGCCGCTGCCCGCCGGTCCGCAGCACCGCGCCCTCTGCCAGCGCGGAAGCCACGTAGCCCTCCGTCTTCGCGCGCTGCTGCTCGGATACGAGCGGTCCGCACTCGACGCCGTCCTCGGTGCCGCGGCCGAGCCGGATCTTCGCGGCCCGCCGGGCGAGTTCGGCGACGAAGCGCTCGCGCACCGACTCCTCGATGATGAGCCGGGAGCCCGCGGAGCAGACCTGGCCGCTGTGGATGAAGGCGGCGTTGAGCGCCTGGTCGACGGCGGTGTCGAACCCTTCGTCGGTGGCGCAGGCGTCGGCGAACACGACGTTGGGGTTCTTGCCGCCCAGCTCCAGGGCGACCTTCTTGACGCCGACGGCCGCGGCCTGCGCCACCTTCGTACCGCTGACGAGCCCACCCGTGAACGACACGAGGTCCACGTCCGGGTGCTCGGCGAGGCGCGCGCCGACCGAATGCCCCGGACCCGTCACGATGTTGGCGACCCCGGCGGGCAGCCCGGCCTCGACGAGCAGGTCGATCAACGCGACGGTCGTCATCGGGGTGATCTCACTCGGCTTGATGACGAAGGTGTTGCCGGCCGCCAGCGCGGGCGCGATCTTCCAACTGGCCTGCAGCAGCGGGTAGTTCCAGGGGGTGATGAGCGCGCAGACGCCGACGGGCTCGTGCACGACGACGCTGTGGACGGTGTCCGTCCCGGCGTCGACGACACGGCCCGCGCCCTCCGCGGCCACGAGGTCGGCGAAGTAGACGAAGGCGTCGGCGACACAGTCGATGTCGACGCGGCCTTCCTCCACGGTCTTGCCCGCGTCACGGCTCTCCAGCAGGCCGAGCTCCTCGCGGTCGCGGCGCAGCAGGTCGGCGACCCGGCGCAGCAGCGCGGCCCGCTCGGCTACGGGCGTCCCGGGCCACGGGCCCTGGTCGAATGCGGCACGGGCGGCAGCGATGGCGGCGTCCGCGTCCTCAGCACCACCCTCGGCGACCACCGCGAACGGCTTCGCGTCCGCGGGGTCGAGGATCTCCCGCGTGGCACCGGAGAGGGCGCTGCGCCACTCCCCGTCCACGTGAATGGTCTTGCGTGCTGACACTGACACGTCGTGCTTGCCTTCCGTTCGGACTCTCTGCAGCCGTGACTGACACCGTCACTCTCGGCGACCGAGGGGCCTGCCCTGGAAAGCATGAAACATGCGTATCCGACCGCGAAAGTGCGTCATGTCACTGCAAATGCAGCTAATGCAGCTCTACGCCTAATGCGACCGTAATAGCTGCGCTGGAGCCCGCCGTCACTCATCGCAACCGCGAACCCTGCCCGGAGAGCCGGAAAGCATGCGTTTTTGTTGACAAAAGTGCAGCGTGCCACTGCACAGTCGGGCTATTCCACCGAAACGTACGCTCAGTAACGATGCATCCATGAAGGTGATGCGATGCACATGATTCGCCCTATTTCGCGGACTGTCTGAAGGCCGGACCGGGGGACGCAGCGGGGCTCACGCCAAGGGCTCGCCGAGCTCGATGGCGCGCAGCGCGGCGGCGAGTGCCTGTTCGTCCCCGACGTCCAGCGCGGTGTCGGTCAGCTTGATGACGTGTTCGTCGCCGTGCGCCAGGGCGCGCTCGAGGACTTCCTCTGCGCTGATGCGGCCTGGTGGCACAGAGGGGACGGGCTCGCTCGGCGCGTACATCGCCGTCACCGCCGCCGACGCCAGCCACGCCGCGTGGAGGCTCGGTGCCCACAGGGTGCGGGGCAGAGCGGGGAGGGTGCGCAGCACGGCGCTGGGTGCCGTCGCCGCGTGGACCAGCATGATCTCGTTGCCGTGGCCGTGGGTGGCATAGCGATGCGTCGCGGCCCGCACCAGCTCGGCGAGCCGCTGCCTGGCCGCGTCCGGGTCGGCCACCCAGCCAGCCCAGGCGGGCAGCTGTTCGACGAGGGCCAGCCGGGCGGGGAAGCCGCCGTGCGGATCACGGATCGGGGCCACGGCGTCCAGGGCCGCGAGGGCCTCACCGGCCTCATGAGCACCGGGAAGCAGCGCGATACCGGGGAGCGGGTGATGCCTGGCGGCCCAGTAACCGAGCCCGTGGGCGAGTTCGGCGAGACGCGGCGCGCTCTCTCCGCCCTCGATGAGAGAACGTACGGCGTGACCCACCCGGATCACAGGATGGGTCGACCCCCCGTACATCCCGGGCAGCAGACGCGGCCACCACTCGGCGAGAACGCCTTTCCAGGAGCCTTCGCCGACGGCACGCGTGAAATACGCGATCCAGTCGGCGACCCTGCGCGGATCACCCAACGCGGCGGTCCAATTCGCGTCGGTCACGGGCTCCACAGGACTGGGGAATTCCTCGAGTTTCGCCTCGTACAGATCCAGCCAGCGGTGTACGGCACCCGACCGCCCGTGCGCGGCGAGCGCCTCGACGACCATGGGAGCGTGGTTGGTGAGCCGCCCAAGCCGCTCCGGCCCCGCGGCATGCAACCGCTCCAGCGCTTCCTCGAGCACACCGCTCGCATCTCCTGTTGGGTTCATGCAAGCACGCTAGTCAGCCGCCATACGGCGCGGATCGGGCCCGGGAACGAGGCCAGGCCCCGGATCAGGACCTAAGACCAAGGACGTAGCGGCCGGTGAATCCGTTGATTCGCCGCTGCGACGCCTCGTCAGACGTCGCAGACGACACGAGCCGCCGCCTAAACCCTCCCCGCCGTCCGCGGCACCCCCACCCTCCGCGTCGTCTCGTAGCGCAGTGCCGCGTTGCCCGTCCCGCGGGCCGTGCCCACCGCCGTCAGCTGCCAGGCGTCGGCGGGAGCGGTGCCGGGGGGTGTGATGCGCCAGCGTGTGGTGAGGGTTGCGCCGACGGGCAGGCGGGGGGCCCGGGACTCGGTCAGGGCGTGCACCTGCCACCCTTCGGGCGCGATCAGGGTGAGGCGGGCGTCCGTCCAGGCGCGGGCCGAGGCGTTGCCGAGGACAGCTTCCAAGGTGAACTGCTTGCCGGCGAGGGCCCGTTGGGGTACGCGGCCGATCCGTACGCCGAAGGGCTTGCGGCGGTAGTCGTCGACCCATGCGGAGCGGGCGGCGGCGACCAGTTCAGCGACCTTGCGGGGATGGGTCGCCGCCAGGTCGTCGGTCTCGCCGAGGTCCGTGGAGAGGCGGTACAGCTCGGCACTCCACTGGGCGTCGGGAGCCCTCCGGTCCTGGCCGGGGGCGAAGCGGACCAGCTTCCAGTCGTCCCGGCGCACGGCCTCGGCGACCCGGCGGATACGGCCCTTGTCCTGGGCGTTGGCGCGGGGCGTCGCCGCGGGGTCGTGGCGGTAGAAGTACAGCGCGTCGTGACGGGCGGCGGCCTTGGCGTCGCCCGTCAGCAGCGGGGCGGCCGACAGGCCGTCGATGTCGGTCGGGGCGGGTGCGCCCGCCAGATCGGCGAGCGTGGGCAGGAGATCGGTGAGCGGCGTCGGCCGGTCCGTCGTGCCCGCGGCGATCCGGCCGGGGCCCCAGGCGATCAGCGGCGTACGGATGCCGCCCTCGTACAGATTCCGCTTGTAGCCACGCAGCGGGCCGTTCGCGTCGAACAGGTCGGGGTCGACGCCACCCTCCTCGTGCGGGCCGTTGTCGCTGGCCACGAGCACGACGGTGTCGCGGGCGATGCCGAGCGCGGTGAGCTTGTCGGTGACGTTGCCGACGAGGGTGTCGAAGTAGGTGACCTGCGCGGCGTGCCCCTTGTCGGCGTCCGGCCAGGGCTTGCCGGCGTACTCCCCGAAGTCCGGGACGGCGCTGGGCGCGTGCGGCACGGTGGGCGCCAGATAGAGCAGGAACGGCTCTTCCGCGTGGCGGGCGATGAATTCGAGCGCGCGCGCCTCGATGAGATCGGGTGCGTACGTCTTACCGTCCAGGGCCACCTTTTCGCCGTTGTGCCAGAGATACGACGGGTAGTAGCTGTGGGCCTCGCGGTGGCCGATATAGCCGTAGAACTCCTCGAAACCACGGGAGTTCGGATGGCTGGGCTGGCCGGCCCGCTCCGGGCCGAACCCCCACTTGCCGAGGACGGCGGTGCGGTAGCCGCGAGCACGCAGCACCTCGGCGAACGTGGTGTCCGTCGCGGTGAGAGAGCCCTGCGGCCCGTGGAACGGGTTCTGGCGTACGGTCGCGTGGCCGCTGTGCAGACCGGTGAGCAGCGAGCACCGCGAGGGGGCGCAGACCGGTGCCGGTGAGTATGCCGACGTGAAACGCAGCCCCTCGGCGGCCAGCCGGTCGATCCGCGGGGTGCTGATGATCTTCTGACCGTACGCCCCGACCTCGCCGTACCCGAGATCGTCGGCGAGGATGACGACGAGGTTCGGGCGGCCCTCGCGGCGTGCGACGGCGGGCTTCGCGGAGGCCGGGCCGGGACCGGTACCGGACTCCCCGCCGGTGCCGGTGTCCGTCCCGTCCGATGAGCACCCGGCCAGTGTGGCAAGGCCGAGGGTCGCGGCCGAACCGGCAAGAAAACTGCGGCGATCGGTCATGTTATTGATCATGCATGGCCCTGCGCCGTTACATCCATGCACACCGCATTGCGGTCCTGTGACAACCCCATACGCGGAAGGCCTCGGTCCAGTAACGGACCGAGGCCTTCCATCAGTGCTGGTCGGCGACCACGGCTCAGATGAGGCCGAGCGCGCGAACCGCCTCGCGCTCCTCGGACAGCTCCTGGACCGAGGCGTCGATACGGGCGCGGGAGAACTCGTTGATCTCCAGGCCCTGGACGATCTCGTACTTGCCGTCCTTGGTGGTGACGGGGAAGGAGGAGATCAGGCCCTCCGGGACGCCGTAGGAGCCGTCCGACGGGATGCCCATGGAGGTCCAGTTGCCGTCCGCCGTGCCGTTGACCCAGGTGTAGACGTGGTCGATGGCGGCGTTGGCAGCCGACGCGGCGGACGAGGCGCCACGGGCCTCGATGATCGCGGCGCCGCGCTTGGCGACGGTCGGGATGAAGTCCTCGGCCAGCCACTTCTCGTCGTTCACGACCTCGGCGGCGTTCTTGCCGGCGACCGTGGCGTGGAAGATGTCCGGGTACTGGGTGGCGGAGTGGTTGCCCCAGATGGTCAGGCGCTTGATGTCGGCGACCGTGCTGCCCGTCTTCTTCGCGAGCTGGGTGAGCGCGCGGTTGTGGTCGAGGCGGGTCATCGCGGTGAAGCGCTCGGCCGGTACGTCCGGAGCAGCGGCCTGTGCGATGAGGGCGTTGGTGTTGGCCGGGTTGCCGACGACGAGGACCTTGATGTCGTCCGCGGCGTGGTCGTTGATGGCCTTGCCCTGGGGCTTGAAGATGCCGCCGTTGGCCTCGAGGAGGTCACCGCGCTCCATGCCCTTGGTGCGAGGGCGGGCGCCGACGAGCAGCGCGACGTTCGCACCGTCGAAGGCGACGTTCGGGTCGTCGGTGATCTCGATGCCCTGGAGCAGCGGGAAGGCGCAGTCGTCGAGCTCCATGGCGGTGCCCTCGGCGGCCTTCAGCGCCGGGGTGATCTCGAGCAGACGCAGCTTGACCGGCACGTCCGCGCCGAGCAGCTGACCGGAGGCGATGCGGAAGAGCAGCGCGTAGCCGATCTGGCCGGCCGCGCCGGTGACGGTGACATTCACGGGAGTGCGGGTCATGGCGATCTCCGTAGGACAGCGGTTTTTGATCGATCTCTCGGCGTCAAGAGATCCACCGGTCAGGCTATCGCGCCACAGGCACGCTGGCCCCCCACACCCCTGTGGCCCGGCCCACATGCCGCCGATACGGGGCGCATGCCGCCGATACGGGAGGCATACCGCCGATACGGGAGGCATGCCTCCCCGCACACAGAAGCGGCGGCCGCCTGCCCGGGAGAGCCGGGGCAACGGCGGCCGCCGTGGGGTGCCGGAGGTGCGAGGCGTGTCCCCCCTGACTGCACCGCACTCCCGTGGGGGTACTGTCCGCCTGCCCCGGACCGGGGCAGGCATTCCCCCCCTTTCCCGAACTCGTTCGGGTTACTTTCCGCGGACCCCTTCTGACGACGTCACGAAGCGTCTCTCCGTACGAAGGCCTACTCCGTGCAACCCTTCTGACCCGCCTTCAGCGTGGCGCAGGCCGCCGCGTCGGTGGCGTCCTTGACGGCCACCATCGGCGTGTACGCGTCGGCGTCGTCGTCGACCGTGCCGTTCTGCTTGGCGGATCCCGAGGTGATCTGGACCTTGTCTCCGGCGGTCGCCTGGGTGATGCGCGCCCAGGCGGCGCCGCAGGTCTTGCTGTAGCGGACCTCGACGAGGGCCGTACCGACCGTGACGCTGGTGGTGGTCCTGGCCAATTCGCCGCCGCAGCCCATGATCTCCGGGTCCTTGCCCGTGCAGTCCTTGCCGCTGCACTGGACGCCTTCCGGCAGGTTCGCATTGCTGGTGGTCGGCGTCGCCGAGGGCGCCTTGGCTTCGTTGCCGCCCTTGGAGTCGTCTCCGGGGTTGGTGAGCAGGACGGCTGCGGCGATCACGATGAGCGCGCCGACGACGCCCGCGAGGAACATCGTCAGCCGGCGCCCCCGCCGCTGCCGGTCCGGCGAGCCGCCGGGGCCGGACCCCGTGCCCGCCGGGCCGCCGGGGCGCCCGGGTGGCGCAACGACGGAACCCAGGCCGTCTCCCGCCGCGACGCCCTCCACGTCCGGCGCGGACGGCTGAGGCGGGACGCTGGGCGCCACCCCGGCGGGGCCGGCCACACCCGCGACCGCGCCTGCCGTCCCGACAGCGGCGCCCTGCTGCGCCGTACGGCCGTTCTTACTCTTGACCGAGGTCGGCCCGAACTCCCCGAGCGCGGCGCGCGCCTGGGATATCCGGATCGCCTCCATGGTCATGTCGTGGCGCATCTCGGAGCGGCTCCAGGCGCGCTCCGCGAGCTCCCACATGGTCGTCAGATGGATGGGGTTGGTGCCGGTGACCTCGGCCAGCGCGACGATCGCGCCCTTGGGCGCGAGCAGCCGGCCGTTCAGATAGCGCTCCCACGACGTCTTGCTGTAGCCGGTGCGGTCCGCCACCGCGGCGATGCTCAATCCGCTCCGGTCGACGAGCCTGCGCAGCTGGCTGGCAAACTCCCTGACCTGCGGATCGAGCTCCTGCGGCAGCTCCCTCCAACGAGGCATTGCTTCCCCCCTCTTACCCCCGAAACGTGCCTGTTCCCCCGCGCTTCCCCGCCGGCGGTGCCTCTGCCCGGCCCTCGTTCTCACTACCCAGAGGGATGCGCCGAGCCAGGATCTCAGTTCCTGGAGTGGGGGCGCACAGGAGCATTCGAGCCACCCGCGTGCACCGTTGCACGCCCGACGGTCTCCGGTCCAGTTTTCCATCGGTACCCCGGACTACTGGACAGAATCCCTGTTCGAAGTCGGGGACGTCCCGAGGGATCCCGAGGGCTCCTCAGGCGTCCGATTACTGACGTTAGCCCCGCTGTCGCGAGCGATGGTCGTAAATCCTTGAACTTGTCGTCACATCGTCACATAGAACGCATGTGGTGCCGCAAGTGGACCTACTCCATCCGCACTTGGGACCCGGAGGAGCCGCCGCAGCACCTGCGATCCCGCATCGGCTGCCGGTCGACGGAATTCACCCGTCCGGGCGCATGGTCGACGCGGGACGCCGTTGCGGGCCGCGTACACCGTGGCGGAACCGTCACCTCCGTGCCACAGCGACCCGGCATCCCTTGATCCTTATTGTCGCGTCCATGACTCTGAACTCAGGGACGGCGCCCGTCCTCCCTCGGGGGAGGGGACGGACGCCGTCCTCTGTCGAGTCGTCGCGTCGTCGCGTCGTCGCGTCAGCTGATCGTGAAATGCAGGGTCTCGTCCAGGAACGGGATCTCCAGCCATGGATGCGGCTGCACCATCATCGCGAGCAGCACGATGGCCACGCCCAGCACGCCGTACGTCACCATGTCCGTGAAGCGCGAGCGCACCGCGAGCATGCCCACGGAGGGCAGCGTCCAGCGCATGACGGCGCCCGCGATCAGCGCGACGCCGATCACCATCGTGCCGATGCGGAACAGGTCGAACGCGGTCAGCAGGAGCCCGAGCCCGACCAGCGCGAGCACGGTGAGCATGGGCCACTGGCGGGCAGGGGCCGGGGCGTCCCCGGAGGCGGCCCGGCCACCGCCCTCCGGCCGGGCCGTGTCGTGCGTGAACAGGGGGAACCGCCGCGAGGTACGCCGCGGTCGGCCGCCAGGCCCGGGGGCGCTGATCGCCCCCGGGGCACTCGGCTCGTCATCGTGTGCCGCGGGCACGGACTCTGAGCCGGACTGGGCGTCCGTCCCGGAGTCCGTGTTGCGCACACGCTCACCGCCGCCCCGCGATCGCTCAGCGCGCAAAGCCTGCTCCTCGCCCTTCGAGCGCTCTTCAGCCGACGCAGACGCAGCCTCCGCGCCCGACGGCTCTCCAACCGGCACCCGCGCCGCGCCCGAGGGGCCCTCGACCGACCGCGCCGCGCCAGACGGCGGCTCCGCGACGGACGTCGGCTCCGCGACGGACGTCGGCTCCGCGACGGACGTCGGCTCTGCGGCCGCCGACCGCTCCCCGGCAGGCGAAGGCCCTTCGTCCCGGGACCGCTCAGCGCGAGAGGACTGCCCTTCGCCGTCCAACCGCGCCGCGGCCGACGCCCGCTCTACGACAGACCCGGCCCCCGCGGCCGACCGCTCCGCGCCGGGCTCGCGTCCCACCTCCGACGCCCGCTCGTCAACGGGTGCCGTGTCGGCGACAGCCCGGGACTCCCCGGCAGGTGCAGGCCCCGAAGCCGGTGTCCGGTCCCCAGCGGAAAGGGACTCCACGTGCCGCAACCGATCCGCCGTCTGCGCCGCCCCCGCGGCCGACGCGGGCTCCGCAGACGACACGGACGACGTGCCCGACGCAGGCTCCCCATCCCGCAGCCGGCCCTCGGCCGACGCGGACTCCGCCGCCCCCGGCCGCCCGCCGCCGCGCACCGCTTCCCCCGGCGACCGCCCGGCGTCCCGCGCCGACCGCCGGGCGTCCCGCTCCGGGTGCCCGGCGCCGGTGCCGGTGGCCTCCGCGGTCCCGGATTCGTCGCTCGCCTCTGCGTTCATGCGTCTGTCTGCCTCTGCGCTCGTCCGCTCGCCTTGCGTTCCGTTCCCGGCTGCCGCCCCATCCGTTCGACCGTCCGGGACGGTCAGCCGGCGACGGAGCGCTCCGCGGCCTCCACGACGTTGACGAGGAGCTGGGCGCGGGTCATCGGGCCGACGCCGCCGGGGTTGGGCGAGAGCCAGCCGGCGACCTCGGCGACGCCCGGGTGGACATCCCCGACGATCTTGCCGCTCTCGTCGCGCGAGACGCCGACGTCGAGGACGGCCGCGCCGGGCTTCACGTCCTCGGGCTTGATCAGGTGCGGCACACCGGCCGCGGCCACGATGATGTCCGCCCGCCTGAGGTGCGCGGACAGATCGCGCGTACCGGTGTGGCACTGCGTCACCGTCGCGTTCTCCGAGCGGCGCGTGAGCAGCAGCGGCATGGGCCGGCCGATGGTGACGCCGCGGCCGACGACGACCACCTCGGCACCCTTGATCTCCACGCCGTGCTGACGGAGCAGCCGGATGATGCCGTACGGGGTGCAGGGCAGCGGGGCCGGCTCGTTCAGGACGAGGCGGCCGAGGTTCATCGGGTGCAGCCCGTCGGCGTCCTTGGCCGGGTCCATCAGCTCGAGGACGCGGTTCTCGTCGATGCCCTTGGGCAGCGGCAGCTGGACGATGTACCCGGTGCAGGCCGGGTCGTCGTTGAGCTCGCGCACGACCGCCTCGATCTCCTCCTGGGTCGCGGAGGCGGGCAGTTCGCGCTGGATGGAGGCGATACCGACCTGGGCGCAGTCGCGGTGCTTTCCGGCCACGTACTTCTGGCTGCCCGGGTCGTCCCCGACCAGCAGGGTGCCGAGGCCGGGCGTGACGCCCTTCTCCTTCAGGGCCGCAACGCGGGTGGCCAGGTCGGACTTGATCGCGGCAGCGGTGGCCTTGCCATCGAGAATCTGGGCAGTCATGCCCCCATCCTCGCGGATGACACGGTCCGGGTTCCAATCCGGGCCCCGTCGTTCCGGTCCGGGCGCCCTCCGACGTCCCATCGGTCCCGGCACCCCGATGCCCTCCCCTGATCGACAAGCCGCACGATTCTCCATGATCAGCAGATTGCACTTGCACAACACATACGGAATGCGGCTGGACAACTGCGCGACGGCTGAAGAACGATGAGCGTCACAGTGCCGCGGACAGCGCCGGGGGGACGGACCGCATCTGTAGAACTTTCCTCCGAGCGGGCCGCGTCGTCCCCGCGCTTTCATCGGAGGAAAGACCGCCATGAGTTTCGGCGACCCGAACAATCCCTACGGGACCCCGCCCCAGCAGCAGCCGCAGCAGCAGCCCGGCTACGGCTACCCCCAGCAGGCGCCGCAGGGCGTCCCGCCCCAGCAGCAGGGCTACGGCGGCTATCCGGCGGCCCCGCCGGTGCAGCAGCCGTACGGCGGTGGATACGCCGCCGCGCCCGCGACGATGCCCGGCGGCATCAAGGCCGCCCGCATCATCCTGTGGGTGCTGGTCGCTCTCCAGATCGCCAGCGCCATCTACGCCCTCACGCAGCTCGGCGCCGTCGACGACGCGGTGAACTCGGTGGACACCTCGGGCCTGTCCAGCTCCGACACCGACGCCATCGCCAGCATCGGCAAGGGCGTCGTGGTGTTCGTCGCGGTGCTCGCCTTCATCTTCGCCGCGCTCGGTGCCGTGCTGGCGCTCAAGTTCGGCAGCGGCGCCAACGCCACGCGCGTGTGCGCCATCGTCTACGGCTCGTTCGTCATCGTGGGCGGCCTCTTCCAGCTGCCCATCGGCATCCTGACGATGATCGCCGGAATCCTGATCGTCGTGTTCGTCGCCAAGTCCGACGGCGCCGCCTGGTTCAAGCGCCCGCGCTACTGAGCCGCCCGCGCCACGGGGCCTGAAGGCCCCGGCATACGGAAGGGGCCCCGCGTCGCGTGACGTGGGGCCCCTTCGCCGTATGCCGTTACTCGGTCGTACGCCTCATACCGCCGTGGCTCAGTGGAAGAAGTGCCGCGTACCCGTGAAGTACATCGTCACGCCCGCCTTCTGTGCGGCCTCGACGACCTGCTCGTCGCGGACCGAACCGCCGGGCTGGACAACGGCCTTGACGCCCGCGTCGGTGAGGATCTCCAGGCCGTCGGGGAACGGGAAGAACGCGTCCGACGCGGCGTACGAGCCCTGGGCGCGCTCGGCGCCGGCCCGCTCGACGGCGAGCTTCGCGGAGTCGACGCGGTTGACCTGGCCCATGCCGACGCCGACGGAGGCGCCGTCCTTGGCGAGCAGGATCGCGTTGGACTTCACGGCGCGGCAGGCCCGCCAGGCGAAGGCGAGTTCGGCGAGCTCGGTCTCGGACAGCGGCTCGCCGGTGGCGAGGGTCCAGGTGGCCGGGTCGTCGCCGTCGGCCTGGAGCCGGTCGGTGACCTGGAGCAGCGCGCCGCCGTCGATGTGCTTGATCTCGACCGGGTTGGCCGGGGAGCCCTCCGCGCGCAGGACGCGGATGTTCTTCTTCTTGGTGAGGGCCTCGAGCGCGCCCTCCTCATAACCGGGCGCGACGATGACCTCGGTGAAGATCTCGGCGACCTGCTCGGCCATCTCCTTGGACACCGGCCGGTTCACGGCGATCACGCCGCCGAACGCGGACAGCGGGTCGCAGGCGTGCGCCTTGCGGTGCGCCTCGGCGACGTCCGCGCCGATCGCGATGCCGCACGGGTTGGCGTGCTTGATGATCGCGACGGCCGGCTCGTCGTGGTCGTACGCGGCACGGCGCGCGGCGTCCGTGTCCGTGTAGTTGTTGTACGACATCTCCTTGCCGTGCAGCTGCTCGGCCTCGGCGAGACCGCCCGTGCCGTCGACGTAGAGGGCGGCGTCCTGGTGCGGGTTCTCGCCGTAGCGCAGGGTGTTCTTGCGCTCGAACGTGGCGCCGAGGAAGTCGGGGAAGTGGCCCGCGGCGGAGCCGCTGTCAGACACAGCGTCGACCGGGGCGTACTCGCTCGCGAACCAGGAGGCGACCGCCACGTCGTACGAGGCGGTGTGCTGGAACGCTTCAGCAGCGAGCCGCTTGCGGGCGCCCAGGTCGAAGCCGCCGTCGCGGACGGCGGCGAGCACATCGCCGTACCGCTCGGGGCTGGTGACCACGGCCACGGACGGGTGGTTCTTCGCGGCGGCGCGGACCATCGACGGGCCGCCGATGTCGATCTGCTCGACGCACTCGTCGGGCGAGGCGCCGGAGGCGACGGTCTCCCGGAACGGGTAGAGGTTGACGATCACCAGCTGGAACGGCTCCACGCCCAGCTCGGCGAGCTGCTGCTGGTGGTCCTCGAGCCGCAGGTCGGCGAGGATTCCGGCGTGCACGCGCGGGTGCAGGGTCTTGACGCGGCCGTCGAGGCACTCGGGGAAGCCCGTGAGCTCCTCGACCTTGGTGACCGGAACCCCGGCCGCGGCGATCTTCGCGGCGGTCGACCCGGTCGAGACCAGCTCGACACCCGCCTCGTGCAGCCCGCGCGCGAGCTCCTCCAGCCCCGTCTTGTCGTAGACGCTGACCAGCGCCCGGCGGATGGCCCGCTTCGTGTCCTGAGTCCCCTGCGTACCTTCGGCGGTCACGGGATAACTACCTTTCGTCCCTCAATGCGAAAGCCGTTACGGGCCAGACGCCCCACGGCCTCGACGAGCAGCCTTCGCTCGACTTCCTTGATGCGCTCGTGCAGAGCGCTCTCGTCGTCCTCGTCCCGGACCTCGACCACGCCCTGAGCGATGATCGGGCCGGTGTCGACGCCGTCGTCGACGAAGTGGACGGTGCATCCGGTGACCTTGACGCCGTGCGCGAGGGCGTCGCGCACACCATGGGCTCCGGGAAAACTGGGCAGCAGTGCGGGGTGGGTGTTCACGAACCGGCCGCCGAACCGCGCGAGGAACTCCTTCCCCACGATCTTCATGAAGCCGGCCGAGATCACGAGATCCGGCTCGTGGACGGCGACGGCGTCGGTGAGCGCCGCGTCCCACGCCTCCCGGCTCTCGTAGTCCTTCACCTTCCGCACGAAGGTCGGCAGACCGGCGCGTTCGGCGCGTTCGAGCCCGACGATGGAGTGGCGGTCGGCGCCGACGGCGACGATCTCGGCCCCATAGGCATCGGCTCCCTGCGCCGCGATGGCATCGAGTAGAGCCTGCAGATTCGTACCTGATCCGGAGACCAGCACGACGAGGCGCTTGGCGGCCACGGCGGGGCCCTTTCTCACAGGAGCTGTCTTTGTACGGTCGTACGAAAGCTTCGCGTCCCTCGATACGGGGAACTCTACGAAGCGGCCGACCGTCAGCAACGATACCGGCACATGGGGCGGCCCCCGGGGGACGGGGGCGTGGCCGGAAGGTAGCGTCTGGGGAGGATCCGCCCCCCGACACGCCGCAAGGCGCCCAGGGACCGGGTACGACGCCCGGAAGAACTGCCAACAGATCGACGCCAGATCGACGCCAGATCGACCAAGGGGAAGACGCACACCTGATGCCGGACCTGATGCCGGGCCGAAGCCGCCGCCTCCCGCTGTCCATCGCGTACGGGCTCGCGCAGGGATCCCCTGCGTACGGGCTCGCGCCGGGAGGGGAGCGCGGCTCGACGCTGCTGCGGGAACGCCGGCCCGCCCCGCCGCCGGCCTCGCCGGAGGGCGGGGACGCGCAGGGGTCGGGGGCCGGCGGTCAGGATTCCGCAGGCACTCCCCAGGGCTCGTCGCCTCAGGACGACAACCCCTTCGCGCCGCCGCCGGAGGGAACGCCGGACCGCCCGTGGCAGCCCCGCCACGATCCGAACGGGCAGGACTCGGACCAGGGCTCCGGGCAGGGCCGTTCCCCGTGGGGCCGCCAGTGGAGCGACGAGCAGCCGGGCCGCTCCCCCGGCGGCTTCGGCGAGCGGCCCGGCGGGCAGGGCGGCGGGCCCGAGGGCCCGCCCGGCATGCGCTGGGACCCCACGGACCCCGTGCAGCGCCGCGCACGCTACGCACTGCTCTCCGGCATGTGGGCCTTCTTCTTCGCGCTCTTCAGCTGGCCGTACGTGGCGCTGCTGCTCGGGGCGCTGGCGCTGTACTGGGGGATCAGCTCGCTGCGCGCGAAGCCGCGTACCCCGGACCCGACAGCTCCGGCGCCGGCGGCGGGGTCCGCCGCCGGCGGCCCGAAGCCGCAGACCACGGCGGCGATCAGCGGTCTGGTGACGGCGGCGCTGGCGCTGGCCATGGTGGCGGCGACGTTCGCGGCGCAGCTTGTGTACCGGGATTACTACACGTGCGTGAGCGATGCGCTCACGAACTCTGCGAAGCAGTCGTGTGAGCGGTTGTTGCCGGAAGAGGTCCGGCCGCTGCTGGGGACGCGGGACTGAGCCCCGCGGGCCCCGACGGGCTGCGCCCACCCGAATCCCCGCAGGGGTAGTACGCGATGCACCCGCCGTCGTGGGTTGTGCCCACCCAGCGGAACCGGCCACCGGCCGGTAGCCGCGAGCGTGCCGAAGGGGACGGTGGGGGTCCCCCCTGCTCGAGCGGAGCCGAGAGCTTGGGGAGGGATGTGCGCCCGCAGCGGCTGGCGCGAATTCCGGGTGGCCCTGACGACGTACGGCTCGGCGCCAGACCGAGGACGTACATCCCGGCGCGGCCCCGACCCACACCCGGCGGGAGGCGCGCCAGCCACCCACCGGCCGGGAGGCGCCATCAACGGGACCCGTCCGGAGGAGGAGGCGGCGCCCCAGAGGCCCACGCGGCATCGTCGTACCAGGCCGGCACCCCCTCCTCCACCGGCAGGAAGTCGTACGGCTCGAACTCCGTACCGCCGTCCGCGGCGACCTCGGCCTCCGCCGCCCGCCCCCGCCGCAACAACCGTCCCCACCGCGGCACCCGCACCCGCACCCTCGCAGCCCAACCCAACGGCGCCCGCCAGACCCGCCGCCACCGGCTCCCAGCCGAAGCCGTCCTCGGCGTTCGCGATCGCGTTCGCCACGCCCGCAGCCCCGCCGCCACCGGCACCCCCACCCCGGCAGTCCACGCCACCCCCGCCGCCCCGACCTGCCACCACACGGGCCCGAAGCGGGCGAGCACATCCACTCCCATCGGCCCTCCGGCCAGGGCGGCAAGCCCGGCCATGGCCACCCCGTACAGCCCCGAAGCACCGATGACGTTCAGTACGGTCCGCCCGAGCGGCCACGCGTCCTGACGTTCCCCCTTCGCGGGCGCAGCCGCCCCCACCGTGAGCCAGGCGACCGTCACGCCCGCGGCCACCGGCACCAGCACGACCGCCCAGGCAAGCAGGGGCCCGGCAATCCCGGCGAGTCCGGTCGCTCCCCCGGGAGAGCCCTGCGGTACAGCGGCAAGCAGCGGAAAGGGCGGGAGCAACGCCTGCGCACCGGCAGAGCCCGCCGAGCCGCCCCAGCCCGGCGACCCCCCGGACCCGCCCCAGCCCACCGAGCCCGCCCACAGCGGTGCGACGACATCGCCGCCGCCGAGGGCGAACCCCGGCCCCAGCCCGTATGCCGCCCCCCACACTGCGGCGTTCGGCATCAGCGCGACGACCAGCAGCAGCACCGCGAACCGCCCTGACCACACGTCCGTGAGCTGCAGGAACGAGTCCCGGGTCGCACCCGCGTGCCAGCCCAGCGACAGGGCGACGACCAGTGCACCACCGCCGACAAGCACCACCGTCCCGGCGGCCGCGGCCCGCACGGCGACCGCGATCCGTGACCGGTTCGCGGCCACCGGGGCACTCTCGCCGTCCGCACCTGCGCCGACGCCGTTGCGGGGAGCACCGCGGTCGGGAAGCGCACCGTCGACGGCCCGCCGTACGGCCTCCGCGGGCAGCCCCACCATGCGCAGCGCCCGGCACACGGCAGCCCTCAGCGGCCCACGAGGGCGGCCGCAGGCCGTCCAGACACCCGCCCCACCGGCCACGGCGACGAGCACAGGAAGACGGAGGGCGACGCCGAACCACGAAGGACGCAGCTCCCCACTCGCCGCGTACACGGCGGCACCCGCTCCGACCAGCAGATATCCGACAACGACGCCCCACCATGCGACCCGCACCCGTGCCCGTACCGTCACCGGCTGCCGCACCGACAGCCCGGACGCCCCGTCGTAGCCGCCCTTCGGGAGCACCGGCTGCCCCTCCGCCGTATCCCGCGCCGCCCGGTGCACCAGCCACACCGGCAGTACGAGCAGCAGCAACGGCGTGACGCCCACCGGCGCGGGCACCCCGGAGAGCGTGTCGGTCCTGACCAACTCGACGCCGTGCGCAAGCAGCCACAGCGCGGCGGCGACATGCAGGGCCCCACCGGGCCCACTGTCCGGATAGGGCGAGGTGATCCACAACAGCGTGACGAGCACGGCGAGCGACCCCAGGCCCAGCCCCGCCGCAACAACGCCGCCCAGCAGAGACCCGCCCACCCCGGCGGGAAAGCGCCCGAGCACCCCAGAGAGCACCGAGGCCCAAGACAAGGGCCGCGTCGGCGAGGAAGGGGGCGGGGACGAGGACGAGTTCGGAGACGGCCGCCGCGACGGCGACGGGCTGCGATCGGTCACACGGGGCACGGGGCCATCGTGCCAACGACACGCAGTTTCTCTGCGTAACAGGCGAATACCGGATGTGTCGCCCAAGATACGTTTATGTACTTTTTCGGACGGAGGGGTGTGCCCGGTGAGCCAGAGCCCTGACGCCCCGCCTCCGTCCTCGTCCCGAAGCGTCCGCAGGGGCGGAGCCGCGGCCCCCCACGCGCTCGAGGACAAACCGGACCCCCAGCCCGAACCGAGCCACATCCCCCCGCCGGCTCCCGATGCGGCTGACGACGCCCGGCCGACGCCTGCCGACGCCTTCGACGCCCTGTACGCGCGCGGCGCCCCCTCCCTCGTACGCCAGACGTATCTGCTCAGCGGTCGGCGTGCCCTCGCGCAGGAGGCCGTCGAGCAGGCCTTCCAACAGGCCTGGTACCGCTGGCCGGAGGTCGCCTGCGACCGGGATCCCGAGGGATGGGTGCGGGCGGTGGCGTACGAGTACGCCATGTCGCCGTGGCATCGGCTGCGCCGGTCCCACCGGCAACCCGAAGAACCGCCCGCCGACCCGGACGACCGCAGGCTGCTCGCCGCGGTCCTCGATCTGCCGCCGTCGTACCGCCGCACGCTGCTGCTCTACGACGGCCTCGGGCTCGACCTGCCGGAGGCCGCCGCCGAGACGGAGGCGAGCACTCCGGCGACGGCGAACCGGCTGCTGCACGCCCGCGACGCGATCGCCGCACAGCTGCCCGACCTCACTTCTCCCACCGAGCTCCAGCGGCGCCTGAACGCGCTGGCAGACGCGGAGAAACTGCAGACACCGAAGGCTGCTCAGGTACGCGCCGACAGCGAGCGACGGGCCCGTCTGTGGACGAGAGCGGCGATCGCTTCCACGGTCCTGCTCGTGGCCGCGACGGCCCTCGCCGCATGGACCGCACCGACGCACTACGAACCCCCACAGGCCCCGGGCAGCACCGTGACCGGCGTACCCCCACGCATGGGCCCGGGCCCCCTCACAACGGCCCAGAAGTCCCTACGCGCCCACCTCCACGCGAACCCGGCCAACGGCCCCCACCGCCTGAACCCCGAGCCGAACTGACCGACCGCTGCGGGCAGGCGTTCCGCAGGCTGGGGGCACCTCCAGCGGTAGCTGGGGGAGGGTGGGCACAGCCCCCATTACGGCACCCCAACGACGCACGGAAGCAAAACGAGGCGGGCCCGCACCCCAAGGGGTACGGGCCCGCCACAACAGCCAAGGCACAGCGCCCAGCGTTACGCCAGGATCTCCCGAGCCAGCTTCGCCGTCTCGGTCGGCGTCTTGCCGACCTTGACGCCCGCAGCCTCGAGGGCCTCCTTCTTCGCCTGGGCGGTGCCCGACGAACCGGAGACGATGGCGCCGGCGTGACCCATGGTCTTGCCCTCCGGCGCGGTGAAGCCGGCGACGTAGCCGACGACCGGCTTCGTCACGTTGGCCTTGATGAAGTCCGCCGCACGCTCCTCGGCGTCGCCGCCGATCTCGCCGATCATGACGATCAGGCCGGTGTCGGGGTCGTCCTGGAACGCCTTCAGCGCGTCGATGTGGGTGGTGCCGATGATCGGGTCACCGCCGATGCCGACGCAGGACGAGAAGCCGATGTCCCGCAGCTCGTACATCATCTGGTAGGTCAGCGTGCCGGACTTGGACACGAGACCGATGCGGCCGGGCTTGGTGATGTCGGCCGGGATGATGCCGGCGTTCGACTGACCCGGCGTGATCAGACCCGGGCAGTTCGGGCCGATGATGCGGGTCTTGTTGCCCTTGGACTGCGCGTACGCCCAGAACTGCGCGGTGTCGTGGACCGCGACGCCCTCGGTGATGACGACCGCGAGGCCGATCTCGGCGTCGATCGCCTCGAGGACCGCGTCCTTGGTGAACTTCTCCGGGACGAAGATGACCGTGACGTCGGCGCCGGTCTTCTCGATCGCCTCGGCGACCGACCCGAAGACCGGGACCTCGGTGCCGTCGAAGTCGACGGTGGTGCCCGCCTTGCGCGGGTTCACGCCACCCACGATGTTGGTGCCGGAAGCAAGCATGCGCTTGGTGTGCTTCTGGCCCTCGGAGCCGGTCATGCCCTGGACGATGACCTTGGATTCCTTGGTGAGGAAGATAGCCATGGTGTCGGTGTCCCTCGTCCCTTACTTCGCAGCCAGCTCGGCGGCCTTGTCGGCCGCTCCGTCCATGGTGTCCACACGCTGCACGAGCGGGTGGTTGCGGTCGTCCAGGATCTGGCGACCCAGCTCCGCGTTGTTGCCGTCGAGACGCACGACCAGCGGCTTGGTGACCTCTTCGCCCTTGGACTCGAGGAGCTCCAGGGCCTGCACGATGCCGTTGGCGACCGCGTCGCACGCGGTGATGCCGCCGAACACGTTGACGAACACGGACTTGACGTCCGGGTCGCCGAGGATGATCTCGAGGCCGTTCGCCATGACCTCGGCGGAGGCGCCGCCACCGATGTCGAGGAAGTTGGCGGGCTTCACGCCGGAGTGGTTCTCACCGGCGTACGCGACGACGTCCAGGGTCGACATGACCAGGCCGGCGCCGTTGCCGATGATGCCGACCTCGCCCTCCAGCTTGACGTAGTTGAGGCCCTTGGCCTTCGCGGCCGCCTCGAGCGGGTTGGCCGCGGCCTTGTCCTCGAGCTCGGCGTGGTCCGCGTGACGGAACTCGGCGTTGGCGTCCAGGGACACCTTGCCGTCGAGGGCGATGACGCGGCCGTCGGCGACCTTGGCGAGCGGGTTGACCTCGACGAGGAGGGCGTCCTCGGCGATGAAGGTCTTCCACAGCGTCTGCAGGATCTCGACCACCTGGTCGGCGACCTCGGCCGGGAACTTGGCGGCCGCGACGATCTCGCGGGCCTTGGCCTCGGTGACACCCTCGTTGGCGTCGATCGGGGTCTTGGCAACGGCCTCGGGGCGGGTGGCCGCCACCTCCTCGATCTCCATGCCGCCCTCGACGGAGGCGATGGAGAGGAAGGTGCGGTTGGTGCGGTCGAGGAGGAAGGAGACGTAGTACTCCTCGGCGATGTCCGGGGCCAGCTCGGCCAGCATCACCTTGTGGACCGTGTGGCCCTTGATGTCCATGCCCAGAATCTGGCCGGCCTTCTCGACCGCGTCGTCCGGGTCGGAGGCCAGCTTGACGCCACCGGCCTTGCCGCGGCCGCCGGTCTTGACCTGCGCCTTGACGACCGAACGGCCGCCGAGACGCTCGGTCACCTCGCGCGCCGCCTCAGGCGTGTCGATGACTTCACCGGCCAGCACCGGTACACCGTGCTTGGCGAAGAGGTCCCTCGCCTGGTACTCGAACAGGTCCACGCGCGTCCGTCCCTATCAGTGATCTCGCGGTTCGTTTTCTGCGTGGGCAGTGCCGCGAAGGGCAACGTGACTTCCGCTGTCACTAGGGGTCACAAGGGAGGCGTACACGGTTGTCCGGGCACGCGGCATGTCCGTCTCGCAGGTTATCGCCGTAGGCCTCCGGTCCATAAATCGCAGATCACACCCAGGCGGTGATACCTGTCACAGATTGCGCCGCTCAGGGCACCCACAGGCAGGGAAAACGGGCGGTCCCCCGTGTCGAAGGGGACCGCCCGTCCGTGCGTCACACGCCCGTCACGTGCCGTAGATGCCATACACGCCGTGAGGCGTCAGACGGCGTACGGCGAAATCAATGATGTTCCGGAAATCAACGATGTCCTGCTCGGTCAGGCGGAGTACTGCGAGTAATCCGCGACGGCCTCGGACGCGGACGGCACCCAGCTCGGGGTGACCGACTCGGCGACGCCCTGGGCGCCCGTCACGGCGTTCCCCGCGAGCGGCTGCGCGTCGGCGGAGACGGTCGCCGTCAGGTCCTGCGCGAACGGCTGGACCTGCTCGGCCACGCCGCCGGCGAACGGGTCCACCTGGTCGACCACGCCGGCGGCGAACGGCTGCACGTCGCCCGTGACGCCCCACGCGAGGTCGTTGGCGCTGCTGCCGACACCGTGCACGACGGGCTGCACCTGGTCGACGACCGTCTCCACGAACGGCCGCACGGCGCCGACGGCACCACCGGCGAAGGGCTGCACGTCGTCGCTCACGACGCCCTGCGCGAAGGGCGCGACCTCGGCCGCGACACCCTGCGCGAACGGGGAGACCTCGGCGACGACCCCGCCCGCGAACGGCTGGACGTCACCGACGACGCCACCCGCCAGCACGGTCGCGTCCCCGACGGCCTGCCCGGCGACCGGGACCACGCCGTGCACCGCGCTGGCCACGACAGGCGGCAGCACGGACGCGGCGGTCTCGTCGGCGATCGGCGTCGCGGCCGCCACCGCACCGTGGACATAGCCCGGCGCGGCCGCCACAGCACCGCCGACACGGCCCTGCACATCGGCGGGGAGCTGGGCTGCGGTGGTGTGGGCGGTGTAGGCCGCCTGGCCTGCGGTGGCCTGGGCGGTGTAGGCCGCCTGGCCTGCGGTGGCCTGGGCGGTGTAAGCCGCGTGGCCGACGGTGCCCTGCGCGCCGGAGGCCACCTGACCGGCGGCGCCCCGCGCCTCGTACGCCGCGTGCCCGGCGGTGGCCTGGGCCGTGTAGGCCGCCTGGCCTGCAGTGGCCTGGGCGGTGTAGGCCGCGTGGCCCACCGTGCCCTGCGCACCGGAGGCCACCTGACCAGCAGCACCCCGCGCCTCGTATGCCGCGTGCCCGGCGGTGGCCTGGGCCTCGTATGCGGCGTGCCCGGCGGTGCCCTGGGCCTCGTAGGCGACCTGACCCGCGGCGGCCTGCGTTCCGTAGGCCGCCTGTCCCGCCGTGCCCGTGACGTCGCCGGTCAGCCGGCCGACCGTGCCCTGGACGCCGTGGGCGACCTGACCGGCCGCGCTCCGCGCAGCGGAGACGACCTGTCCGGCCTTGCCCTGGGCCTGGGCGAGGGCCTGCTCCAGCTCGGGCGCGAACGCGGAGAGCGGGCCGAACAGGTAGTCGATGGCGCCCTGCGGGCTGTCGACCCCGGCCGTGGCGGCGTCCGCGGTGGCGTGCACAGAGGCCTCCGCGGCAGTCGCGTCGTGCGAGACGGCCGAGGCGTATGAGCCGTAGTCGGGGAGCTGCGCGTAGATGTACGCACGTGCCTGCTCGGCGCGGTCCGCGGCCGTCGTCACCGCCTGGGTGGCCTTGGACTTCGCCTGTGCCTTGGCGTGAGCACTCGCCTCGGCCTGGGACGCGGTGTCCGCTGCCGCGGACTCGGCCTTGGCGGCCGTGCCGGTGGCGGCACCGGTGGCGCCGGACCGGGCAGCGGCCGCCTTGCCGGTGGCCGTACCGGCGGTGGACTTCACCGTGGCAGCGGTGTCCGTCACGGTCGACTCGGCCTTGGCGACGGTGCCGGAGGTGACGTCGGAGACCACGTCCTGCACACCGGCGACCTCGCCCTGGACCTCCCCGACCGTGTCGGTGACCGTATCGGTGACCGTGTCCGGCACAGAGAGGGAATGCGCGGGCAGCTCGTCGGCGCTGGCGACGGCGGAGCCGAGCGCCCACGCGCCCGTGACGCCGGCGGCGATCACGATGGAACGGCGGATGTTCTTGTGCATGCTTGCGTCAGATCCTTCGGAAGGTCGAATTCTGTTTCCGGCCAGGTCCGGTGAGATGGACCGGGCCCACGGCGTCCGTCCGGTGAATGGGAGGGGTGTCTCCGGACGGCGGGCAGACCTGTCCCGCCCCCGCGCGGCAGGTCTCGAGCGGGGAAAGGGCTGCCCTAGCCGGGGAATTCGTTGATGTCGCGGTGCCTGTCGCGGACGCCCGCGTCGTCCGTCGCCGCGGTGCCGCCCGGCACGAGCCGGACCGGGGCGCCTTCCGCGAACGACGCGGCATGCAGATCGCCGTGCCGCGGCGAAGTGGTATCGATGAGGGACTGGTTGACGAGCGCCCCCGTCGGCGCCCCACCGGGTGTACGGGCGGGGACATGCACCGGACGCACGGCACCGCCGTCGTGGCGGTCCGTCAGGCGGTCGGCCAAGACGCCGACCTGCGCGTGCGGGCCGTACGCCGACCCGTACTCAGCGTCGGGCGACTTTCGTGCCCCGTCCTCCACCGCGGCTTCGCCGCCGGGTCGGTCACCAGTCGCACTCTGCGGCGGCTGTACTCCGTCGCCGCCCGGAAGCGTCGCACTCGGCAGGGACGGCACCCCGGGGAGTCCGGAGAACCCTGGGAGTCCGGGCAGTTCCGGCCAATCGGAATCCGCCGACGGCGACACTGCGGAAAGCGCGCCGATGACCCTGTCCGCCACCCGCCCGACAGGCCGCACGACCGACTCGTGAACCCGCTCACCGCCGACCCGTTCACCGGTCTGCCCGCCGACCCGTTCACCGGTCTGCTCGTGGGCTGCCGTGTCGACTGCCTCATTGGCCGTCTTCAGGGTTGCCTTGACGGCCGGCTCGGCGACCGAATCGGCAGCCGGGCGCACGACCCGATGTGCCTGGGGCGTCTGCTCGGCCTCGCCAAGGCCGGTGAAGGGCGACTGGACTTCGCGGGTGGCGGCAGCATCGCCGATAGTCCCTGTGCTTTCCGCCGCATGTGCCTGCTCGCCGCAGAACAGCCCCAGCACGAACAACCCCCCGAGCAGCAGCGCCACTTTCAGCGCACGCCGTCCAGCCGCCGTGCGCACAACGCGCAGGGCGGCAAGAGGCAGAGCTGCTGGGGAAGTCAAGATCGGGGAGGGTCCTCCCGTGCGAGGGGACGGGCCGGAACGCGACGCTCCGTCAAAGCGATGCGCCGATCCTCGCACGGGACTCCCGAGGTTGCGCAAGTCCCCCGTTACCGATGGGTACTCATGTCCGGTATGGGAAGAGGGCGCCTTTCGATCGCCGCGGCCATCACGTCCGGGAAGAGATCGGGGGTACAGGCGAAGGCTGGCGCGTCCAGGGCCGCGAGCGCAGCTGCATGCTCACGGTCGTACGCCGGTGCCCCCTCGTCGGACAGCGCGAGCAGCGTGACGAACTGCACTCCGGACGCCTTCATCGCCGCGACCCGCTTCAGCATCTCGTTCCTTATTCCGCCTTCATAGAGGTCCGAGATGAGCACGACGACCGTGTCCTGGGGCCTGGTGATCTGCGACTGGCAGTACGCAAGCGCCCTGTTGATGTCCGTTCCGCCGCCGAGCTGTGTGCCGAAGAGGACGTCGACGGGGTCGTCGAGCTGGTCCGTGAGGTCGACCACCGCCGTGTCGAAGACGACGAGCCGGGTCGCTATGGACCGCATGGACGCCAGCACCGCGCCGAACACCGAGGCGTAGACGACGGATGCCGCCATCGATCCCGACTGGTCGATGCAGAGGATCACCTCCTTCTTGACCGATTGCGAGGCCCGCCCATACCCGATCAGCCGCTCGGGCACGACCGTCCGGTACTCCGGCAGATAGTGCTTCAGGTTGGCCGCGATGGTGCGGTTCCAGTCGATGTCGTGGTGGCGCGGCCGGCTGATCCGGGCGCTGCGGTCGAGGGCCCCGGTGAGGGTGGCGCGGGTGCGGGTGGCGAGCCGCTTCTCGAGGTCCTCGACGACCTTGCGCACCACGGCCCGCGCCGTCTCCTTCGTCGTCTCCGGCATGGCCTTGTTGAGCGAGAGCAGGGTCCCGACGAGATGCACGTCGGCCTCCACGGCCTCCAGCATTTCGGGTTCCAGCAGCAGCGTGGACAGGCCGAGCCGGTCGATCGCGTCGCGCTGCATGACCTGGACCACGGAGGACGGGAAGTACGTCCGGATGTCTCCGAGCCAGCGTGCCACGGACGGCGCGGACGCGCCGAGTCCTGCCGAACGGTCTCTGCCTCGCTGCGCCTTGTTCCCGTTCCGGTGCTCACCGTTCCCGTACAGCGCGGCGAGTGCGCCGTCCATCGACGCGTCCTGCCCGGTGAGCACGCAGCCGGTGCCGTCCGCCGCGTCCCCGCCCAGCACCAGCCGCCAGCGCCGCAGCCGCTCGTCGGTCCGCCGGCTGTCCGTGTTGGTGCCGGTGTCGGTGTTGGTGCCGGTGTTCGGAGCCGTACTCATCTCGATGCCTCCGCGAGCGCATGGTCGTTGTGGCCGTGCGCGGCTATCGGCGCGTCTGGTTCTGCTGGGATATCCAGCCCGAGGAGCAGGGACAGCACGGGGAGCACGGCGTCCGCGCGGGGCCCGTCGAGCTCCGGCGCGAAGCCGGGCGGTGCCGCCCCGCCGCCGTGGGCCGGACCGGAATCGCCCGCCGGCCCGCGGCGCACCAGCTCGCCGAGGGTGCGGCGGACTCCCGGTTCGTACGCCGAGAACGTGCGGCGCAGCAGCGGCAGTACGTCGGTGAAGGCCTCTGCGGAGACTCCGGTGAGCCATGCGTCGACCAGGGCCAGCAGCTGCTCGTCGTGTACGAGCAGCATGCCGCCGCCGGAGCCGCCGCCGACGAACCCCTCGATCCACGCCGCCGCGTCCGCCGGCGGTGTGCCCGGCGAGAGGGCGAGCCCCATGAGACGCCCGGCCTCGTCGCCGTCCAACTCGGCGTCGTCGAGCAGCAGTCGCGTACCGCGGCCGCGGATCACTCCGGGCACGGTGTCCCGCCCGGCGAGCACGCGGAGCACCGAGTGCCAGCGCGTCCGTATGCCGCCGCCCGCTGCCGCGGCTCCTCCATGTGCCGCACCGGCTCCGTCATGCGCCGCCTCGGCTTCGCCGTGTGCCGGACGGGGTCCGTCGTGGGCAGTCTGAGCTCCGCCAGGTTCGTCCAGGAGTCCGACGGCTCCGTGCACGGCATCGACGTGGCGGCGCATCTCCGCCGCCGCATCCGCGTCGAGGGACGCGCAGGCGCGTGGCAGCCCGACGAAGACGCGCTCGGCGAGGCCCGCGGCGACCTCGGCCAGCGCATGGGTGTCCGTACCGCGCACGTCGCCGTAGCGCAAGGAGCGGACCAGCGCCGGGAGCGCCTGTGCGAGGTGGCCGACGTCCGTGTCGAGGGCCGCTCGGTCGGCGAGGACACGCATCACCACGGTGAGCGCGTCGGGGAGTTCCGCGAGGAGGCACCGCTCGGCGAGCGCCGTGACATCGGCGAGCGCTTCGGCGGTGACGGCCTCCGACTCGGGCTTCGCCGTGGCGGCGGCGAGCACGGTGGTGCCCCATATCCCGGCCTCGGCGACCCGCACCGACAGCTCCGGTTCCCAGCGCAGCCGCCACGTCTCGCGGAAGGTGCCGGTGGTGCCGCGCGCCGACCTCGCGGGCTCGCCCCAGCCGACGCCGAGCAGCCGGAGCCGGTGCAGCAGCGTGCTGCGCGCCGCGTCCGTCTCCTTGCGCAGGTCCAGCTCCAACTCCCGCTCCAATGGCTCCGGCTTGAGCCGCAGCTTCCGCTGCAGACGGGTCAGGTCGCGCTGCAGCGGGACGGCCGGCGCCGAGGCGGGCACCTCCCCCAGGACGTCCCCGACGACCAGCTTGTCGTGGACCAGCGCGAGCGGTACGTCCGAGCCGTCGCACATCACGGCCCGTATCGCGTCGGTGCTCTCGGACAGGCCGGGCAGCGGGCGGCCTCTCATCACGGCCAGCGTGTCGGCGAGCCGGACGGCCTCGATGACGTGCGCGGACGACACGATCCTGTCCTCGTCGCGGAGGAGCCGCGCAACCTTGGTCATCCAGCGCTCGACGGGCCGGTCAGGGGCGCTGAACAGATGCCCGTACCACCCCGGAGAGTCGATCCCCGCGCCGTACCCACTGGTGCGCGACAGGCGCCGGTGCGTCCAGGGCACCCAGGTCATGTCGGCCTTCACCTTGGGCAGTCCCTTGAGCAGCGCCCGGTCGGCGGTCGCCGTGGTCCGCTGCCGCAGCGCGGGCACATGCCAGGCTCCGCAGACGACCGCCACGTCGTCCCCGAACTCTCGCTGTGCCGCGCGCAACTGGATCCGCATGTACGCCTCGCGGACCAGGTCGCGGTCGTGCCCGCCGGATCCGTACTCGTCGCGCAGCGCTCCCATCGCCTCCGCCAACGCCTCGAACGGCGCGAACGCGTCGCCGTCCTCCCCCAGTGCCTTACGGGCCTGGGAGGTGCCCCCGGCCCGGTGCTCGATGACGTCCTCCCACCACCGCTCGGGGTCGTCGTAACCGGCGGCGTCGGCGAGCACGGCGAGCGGATCGATCCGCAGCGCGTCCTCCCTCGCGCATGCCTCGGGGGTGCCCGACGGCTCGGGTTCCTGCACGGCGTCCCGATCCTCGGGGGCCTCGGCAGTGCCGGGCGAAGGGGCTGGGTCGGGCGACACGGCCGGCCCGAGCGGCGGGGACGCGGTCTCCGTCTCGTGCCAGGCCAGCGTGTGCGTCGCCGGAAGGTCGATGAAGCGGGCCGGAACGTCGTGGTCCAGGGCCCATTGGACGGCGACCCATTCCGGTGAGAACTCGGCGAACGGCCAGAACGCCGAGCGGCCGGGCTCGTCCACGACATGGGCGAGGAGTGCGACCGGTGGCCGCATGTCCTCGTCGGCTGCCAGGGCGATCAGCGCGTCAGCTTCCGGCGGGCCCTCGATGAGCACCGTCCGGGGCCGGGCCGCCTCCAGGGCTGCCCGGACGGCCCGGGCCGAACCAGGCCCGTGATGCCGCACGCCCAGGAGCAGAGGCCCACCGCCGCCCGCCCCGCGCCTGGCGCGGGACTCGTCGGCCGCGGTCATACGCTCACCTCCCGGCATGCGCGGTAGAAGTCCTTCCAGCCGTCGCGCTCACGCACCACGGCCTCCAGGTACTCCTGCCAGATGACGCGGTCAGCGGCCGGGTCGCGGACGACGGCACCCAGGATCCCGGCCGCGACGTCCGACGGCCGCAGCACACCGTCGCCGAAGTGCGCCGCCAGCGCGAGACCGTTCGTCACCACCGAGATCGCCTCGGCGGTCGACAGCGTGCCGCTGGGCGACTTCACCTTCGTACGCCCGTCGACCGTGACGCCGTCGCGCAGCTCACGGAAGACCGTGACGACCCGGCGGATCTCGGCGATGCCGTCGGGCGCGGACGGCAGATCCAGCGAGCGCCCGATCTGGTCGACGCGGCGGGCCACGATGTCGACTTCGGCGTCGGCGCTCTCCGGCAACGGCAGCACGACCGTGTTGAAACGGCGGCGCAGCGCGCTGGACAGGTCGTTGACGCCGCGGTCGCGGTCGTTGGCCGTGGCGATCAGGTTGAAGCCGCGGACGGCCTGCACCTCCTGGCCCAACTCCGGTATCGGCAGGGTCTTCTCCGACAGGATCGTGATCAACGTGTCCTGTACGTCGGCCGGAATGCGGGTCAGCTCCTCGACCCGCGCCGTCATGCCCTCGGCCATGGCCCGCATGACAGGGCTCGGTACGAGTGCGTCCCGGCTGGGCCCGTGCGCGAGCAGCCGCGCGTAGTTCCAGCCGTAGCGGATCGCCTCCTCTGGTGTTCCGGCCGTGCCCTGCACCAGCAGCGTGGAGTCGCCGCTGATCGCTGCGGCCAGATGCTCGGACACCCAGGTCTTCGCCGTGCCGGGCACGCCGAGCAGCAGCAGGGCGCGGTCCGTGGCGAGCGTGGTGACGGCCACCTCGACGATGCGGCGCGGCCCCACGTACTTCGGCGTGATCACCGTGCCGTCGCCGAGTGTGCCGCCGAGCAGATACGTGGCGACCGCCCACGGCGACAGACGCCAGCGGGCCGGACGCGGCCGGTCGTCCTGCGCGGCGAGCGCAGCGAGCTCGTCGGCGAACGCGGTCTCCGCGTGCGGCCTCAGTGCCTCGGTCTCGGTTGCGGATGTGCTCGCGGACTGGTTTCCGCTCGGGTCGACGGACGTCGGTTCAACGGACACGGACATGGCGTGGTCCCCCTCCAGCTCTGCCTGCTCGGATCTGGTCCCCACCGTGCACCACGCCACTGACAATCGGCTCTGACCTGCACAGACAGCCTGGCGAAGGTCGATTGTCAGTGGCGGGACCTACCTTCGACGACATGACTCAGCAGGGGGTGCGCTGGACGGCGGACCAGGTGCTTGCGCTGGCACCTGACGCCGCGTCACGCAAGGCGGGAAGCAGGCTCGGCGGGGCCGGGCCGTGGTCGGAGACGGGCAGTTCCGGCGAGGGGACGGTGTGGGGGCTGTGCAAGGGCAGCGGGAGCAAGCCGTATCAGACGGTCGTCGACATCGCGGACACGGCCGGCCCGGCGTACAAGTGCAGTTGTCCGAGCCGCAAGTTCCCGTGCAAGCACGCTCTGGGGCTGCTGCTGCTCTGGGCGGGCGGGGACGACGGCGTGCCGGATGCGCAGGCGCCGGAGTGGGCGGAGCAGTGGATAGCCGGCCGCAGACAGCGGTCCGAGCAGAAGCGGACGGCCGGGACGGCACCCGCCCGGTCCGGTGATCCCGAAGCGGCGCGGCGCCGTGCGGAGAAGCGGGCCGAGCGGGTCACCGCGGGGGCGGTGGAGTTGGAGCAGCGCCTGGCCGATCTGCTGCGGTCCGGGCTGGCCACTGCGGAGCAGGACGGGTACGCCCTGTGGGAGGAGACCGCGGCCCGCATGGTCGACGCCCAGGCGCCCGGGCTGGCGGCACGGGTACGGGAGTTGGGGGCCATACCGTCCTCCGGTTCCGGCTGGCCGGTGCGGCTGCTGGAAGAGTGTGCGCTCATTCATCTCCTCGACCAGGGCTGGCTGCGCCGCGAGCAGCTGCCGGAGGCCCTCGCGGCCACGGTCCGTTCACGCATCGGCCTGCCGGCGGCGGCGACCGGCCCGGCGGTGCGTGACCGCTGGCTGGTCCTCGCGCAGTACGACACGGCAGACGGCCACTTGACGACCCGCCGGATATGGCTGCACGGCGAGGCGTCCGAAGGCACTGTGCTGCTGCTGTCGTACGGGGCTGCGGGGCGGGCACCCGCACTTGCACTCCCGGTGGGCCTGGCGCTCGACGCCGAGGTGTCCTCGTATTCGGGCGCCGGCCAACTGAGGGCGGACCTCGTTGAGCAGTTCGCACCTCCGGCGCCGACGGCGGTGCGGCCGGGAGGAGTGAGCACGGCACAGGCGGTGGAGCGATACGGCGAGGCACTGCGGCACGACCCGTGGCTGGAGTCCTGGCCTGTGACGCTGGACGGCGTCATACCGACCCCGGACGGAGACGGCTGGCAACTGGCCGACGCGGACGGCAAGTCCGCGCTGTCTCTCGAGGCCTCCGCGCAGTCCGGCTCCCGGCTGTGGCGCCTTGTCGCCGTGTCGGGCGGCGCTCCCGTCACGGTCTTCGGCGAGTGCGGGCACCGCGGTTTCACCCCGCTCGCGGTCTGGCCGGAGGGACCGGGAGAGCCGGTGCCGCTGTGCTGAGCCGACACCCGGCCCGCCCCCACACGCGCACCCACACAAGTCCAGCTCGTTCCGACGGAAGGAGACGCGCATGAACAGGAACCCCGGCATGACGGAGTCCTCCCGGTCCTCATGGGAGGAGCTCGTCACGGCTGCGCTGCTCGGTACCGAGCGGCGCACCCCTCCGGTCGGCGCCGCCGGAAGAGAGGCTGCGCCGACCGCCCTGTTGGACGCGGCTGCCGTGCAGACCGTGCGGCGCAGAGCAGGACTCCGGCCGGCGCCCGCCGCCGCGCCGCCCGAGCCCGCGGCAAAGGATTCCCGCCCGGCGTTGCCGCCCGCCGCCAGGCGACGGCTCACGATGCTGCTCGCCGACCGCGCCGGCGCGGGCAGTGGTGGCCGCCGCGGAACGGCCCCCGACCTCATGGAGCTGCTGCCCCAGTGGCTCGCCACGGCGAACGAGCACGGCTACGCAGCCCCACCGGAGTTGCTGCCCGCGCTCCTCGACGCGGCCAGGGGACGTACGGATCTGCGTCCGCAGGCGCTCGCCTTCGCAGGACCGCGTGCGACATGGCTCGCGCGTCTGAACCCGGACTGGAGGTTCGCACTGCGCTCCACCCCGGGGGGCGGCGCCGCACTGCCCGCTCTCGGGGACCCGACGCAGGTCGAACGGCTCTGGCAGGAGGGGCTGTTCGCCGAACGGGTCACGCTGCTGGCCGCGATGAGGGCGCACGACCCCTCTGCGGCCCGCGAGCTGCTGGCCACGACCTGGTCCACAGAGCGCGCCGAGGACAGGCTGATGTTCCTCGACTCACTGCGTACGGGGCTGTGCGACGCGGACGAGCCGTTCCTGGAGCGGGCGCTGGCCGACCGCAGCCGCAACGTCCGGGCCACGGCGGCCGAGTTGCTCTCCGCGCTGCCGGGCTCGGCGCTCGCCGCGCGCATGGCGGCACGCGCGGCCTCCTGCGTGTCCCTCGACCGTACGCAGGGGCAGCCGGCGGTCGTGGTCGAGGCGCCGCACGAGTGCGATGCGGACATGGAGCGGGACGGCGTGGTGCCCAAGCCGCCCGCGGGCCGGGGCGAACGGTCATGGTGGCTGGGCCAGCTTGCCGAGGCGGCACCGCTCGCCGTCTGGCCGGAGCGGCTCGGGGGGCGTACGCCGGAGGAGATAGTCGCGTTGCCGGTGGCCGACGACTGGCAGAGCGAGCTGCACGGGGCATGGTGCAGGGCCGCGGTACGGCAGCGGGATGCCGCCTGGTCCCGGGCGTTGCTCGGCGCTCCGGCATCGCCGGGCGCCGCGGGTCCTGGCGCGGTGTCGCTCGCCGAGCGCGCGAAGCTGCTGGCCGCGCTGCCGGCCGGCGACCGGGCCGAGTGGGTCGCGGGATTCATCTCGGCGCACGGCCTGTCGGAGGCGTTCCAGCTGCTCGGGGTGTGCGCGACTCCATGGGCCGAGCCGCTGGGCCGCGCGGTGGTGGACGCGCTGAACATCGCACGGGACGCGGGGAGCTATCCGTGGAGCTTCAGCGGTGTGATGGGTCTCGCGGAGCGCTGCCTGGACCCGGCGACGGCAGCCCGCCTGGACGGACTGACGTCCATACCCGACGAGCCGGAGGACGCATCGCCGGGCGCCGTGGGCTACTGGACGGAAGCCTTCCAACGCCTCGTGGGCACGCTTCGGCTCCGAGCAACCATGCAGGCGGAGCTGACGGCTCGGTGAGCTCCGGCACGGACGGTCACCCCGACGGCCTGCGCCGCCGACGCACCGCACCGCGCTCGCGCCGGACGCAACAGCCCCACCGTTACCGCGTTCGGGTGGTGACGGCGGGGGACACATTCACTCGAACAGCCCACGCGGAACACCGATACACCCGTGCACAGGTAATCCACGCAGGGCGCCGTGGGGACCCGGAGACCAGGCCCTCCACGGCGGACATGACGCTAGGCCGGCTGGCGTACGTTCGCGTGGACCCAGTCCACGATCGAGGCCGTCGTGGCGCCGGGGGTGAAGATCTCGGCGACGCCCTTCTCCTTGAGCGGGGCGATGTCCGCCTCAGGGATGATGCCGCCGCCGAAGACCTTGATGTCCTCCGCGTCGCGCTCCTTGAGAAGCTCCAGCACCCGCGCGAAGAGCGTGTTGTGTGCGCCGGACAGGATGGACAAGCCGATCGCGTCGGCATCCTCCTGGATCGCGGTGTCGACGATCTGCTCGGGAGTCTGGTGCAGACCGGTGTAGATGACCTCCATACCGGCGTCACGCAGCGCCCGCGCGATCACCTTGGCCCCGCGATCATGGCCGTCGAGCCCCGGCTTGGCGACCACCACACGGATCGGCCCCGTTGCCACACCCATCACTGCCTCCATGTACCGACATGCCATCCGGCATGTACCCACTGCACCACCGACTGCACCGGCGGCACCGATTGCAACCGCCCACCCGGCCCACCCATGCCCCGTCGCCCCGCGGGCGCAAGTGCGCGAGCACGCGAGAACGAGCAGAAGCACGGTTGCGGCCGCCCCGCCCGGCACGGCCCTCACCCGAGCGGGCGCAAGGAAGTGAACGAACGTTATCGCCAGCATCCCGCAACAGGCAGTTTTACGGCGGTCACCGAGGGGGAAATCACACGGTGGGACACGTTCGCCGCGCACTGCTCCGCATCCGGCGGCACACAGGCCGTAGCCGGGGCAGGCGTCAGGGGAGCCGCCTGAGAGGTCCGCCGGCCTCCACACCGTCAGCCGCCCGGCCGCACGGTACGACGAGGCAGCGCATCGGCTATCGCACAGGGAGCCACACAAGCGCTACAGAGAGCAACCAGAAGAGCCGCGTCCGTCAGAAGAAAATGGAATTACACGCACCACAGACGGGACAAAAGCACCACGACGCAGCCTGTGCACTGCCGGCCTCCTCCATCGCGGCTGCCCACGAGGGCATACGGGGGACAGAGCCGTCCTTCGTGTGCCGACGGGAGGTCGGTCGACGATGAAGGCCACGACGGCTCTGCCTATTCTTCCGCTCTGTCAGCGCCTCCTTCCGTGGAGGCTGGCGGGGCTTTCCATCACCCTGCTGAAGGCGACCGCCCTCGAGATCGTGATACTCGCCGGCCACCTCCTGCTGTACCCCTCGGGCATCACGCAGGAGCGCAGAGTCGCCCCGGAACTGCCCCAGCCGGACGCCCCCCAGTTGCCGACGGAGAGGAAACCCCCCGTCGTTCTGCTGCACGGCTTCATCGACAACCGCTCGGTCTTCGTACTGCTGCGGCGCTCCCTGGCCCAGCACGGCAGGCAGCATGTGGAGTCGCTCAACTACTCGCCCCTGACCTGCGACATCCGCACTGCGGCCGAGCTGCTCGGCCGCCATATAGAGGAGATCTGCGAGCGCACCGGCAACCGCGAGGTGGACATCGTGGGGCACAGCCTCGGCGGTCTGATCGCCCGCTACTACGTGCAGCGGCTCGGCGGCGACGTAAGGGTCCGCACGCTGGTCACTCTCGGTACGCCGCACTCGGGCACCCGCATCGCGCCGCTGCTGGACGCGCATCCGATCGTCCGGCAGATGCGGCCGGGTTCGGAGGTCATCGAGGAGCTGAGGCAGGCTGCGCCTGACTGCCATACGCAGTTCGTGAGTTTCTGGAGCGATCTCGACCAGATGATGGACCCGCTCGACAGCGCCTGCCTCGACCACCCGGACCTGACCTCGCGCAATGTGCAGGTGAGCGGAATCGGGCATCTGGCCCTGCCGGTGCACCCCGCAGTGGCCAACGGCATCCGGCAGGCGCTCGACGCGGAGGAGGCGGCGGAGGCCCGCCCGGCCGGCCGAGCCGATGGTCTGACAGTGGCCTGACCTCGAACACCAGTCGAACGCAGAGCCAAAGCTCTGCCCGCAGTTCGCCGAAAGGCCACTGATTGCCCGGTTCCTGCGGGGGCGAAACCTGCCGAAGATTGTCGCGCCCGCATACCGCCGGGTACAGTCACCGCACTGCTCTGCCCCTGGGACTGTGTGACTTCAGCGGCCAGCGCCGCGGGTTCAGACCCCAACTCCTGCTGTCGAGGCGAAAGAGAAGTTGGTGAACGACCGTCACCCGTCGGGGACCGCAACTCCCCCGGCACCGGCCACAGACGCCGACTATGCGCACTACGACTACGCCTCCTACGACGGGCAGAGCGCACAGCACGGCGGCTACACCGGGTACGACGGCTATTCCACCGATACGTTCTCCACGGGCTCCTACGCCACCGACTCCTACAGCACCGGTACCTACACCAGCCCCGGTTTCGAGACCGATCCGCTCTTCGGTGACCTCCCGGGCGGCTCGTACGACAGCGGCCAGTGGTCCGGGCTGGGAGCCGCAGCCGGGGGCGATGCCACCGGTGCGTATCAGACGCAGACCGGCGCCACGCACGAAACGCTGAACTATGACCCGTATGCGGCGCAGCACCATGCCACGTACGAGACCGGCAGTTATGACACGACCGGGGTCTGGGCGTCCGCCGGATACGAGCAGCTGTCCGCCCACATCCCCGCGCAGGCCACCAGCCCGGATGCCGACGGCACGGGTCAGTGGGACTCGGGGGCGTGGGCCGTCGACGGCCAGACCGGTCAGTGGGAGACCCAGTCAACCCAGGCCTTCGATCAGCCGGGCCTCGGCCAGCAGGCCTCCGAACAGCATGATCTCGGCCAACTGCCGTACGAGACGCAGAGCTTCGCAACAGGCGCCTTCGGGGACCAGAGCTTCGACACGGGCGCGTACGACGCCACCGCATGGAACTCGGACGGCGGCTCGACGGCGTACGAGTACGAGCAACACGACTCCACCGAAGCCGGGTTGTCACCCGAGGAGGGCCTCCGGGGCCACGAATCCGACCACGGCGACGACGACCATGATCGCGGTCTTCCGCTCGACGAGACGCCCTCCCCCGAGCAGGCCGCCGAACCGCCGGTGCGCTCGGAGGGCCGAGTGCCCCGCACGCGGTCCCGGCGGCGCTCGCCCGCCAAACGTTCGGCGCTGCTCACCGTGGCTGTTCCGTCCGCGTGTGTGATGGGCGTCGCGGGAATCGCCGCCGCATCCGTGAGCAACATGGGCGGCGACGACAACACGACGGTCGCGGCCCCGGACACCAGTTCCGTGAAGCCCTCCGTCGCCAACAACAAGCTGGACACGCAGCTGCGGAACCTCTCCGCTGATGCGGGCGACTTCGCCGACAGGGCCAGCCGCACCCAGGAACGCATCGACCTCAAGGCCGAGCAGGAGGCCGAGCGCAAGAAGGCGGCCGAGGAAGCGGCGCGCAAGGAGCGGCTGCGCCCGAAGTTCGCGCTGCCGGTGGCTCAGCACGGGCTCAGCGCCTATTTCGGTCAGGCCGGCATCAACTGGATGTCCGTGCACACCGGCATCGACTTCCCCGTCTCCTACGGCACGCCCGTGATGGCCGCGACGGACGGCACGGTGCGCGTGCAGTGGAACAGCGCCTACGGCAACATGGCGATCGTGACCGCCAAGGACGGCACCGAGACGTGGTACTGCCACCTCTCCAGCCACAAGATCTCGAGCGGTCCGGTCAAGGCCGGCGACGTCATCGCGTACTCCGGGAACTCCGGCAACTCCACCGGTCCGCATCTGCACTTCGAGGTGCGGCCGGGTGGTGGTGCGGCGATCGATCCGCTGCCGTGGCTTCGGAGCCACGGGATCAATCCGACGTAGCCGTCGGATCGAGTCGCTTTCTCTGGGGGCTCCGCCCCCAGACCCCCGCGTCCCTTGGCCTCAAACGCCGGCCGGGCTGGATTTGCCCCCGCGCCGGGCTGGCATTGCCCCGGCCTGGCTGGAAACGGCTCGTCCCCAGCCAGGCTGGAATCCCGCTACAGCTTCTCCACCGGTGCGTACCGCAGCAGCAACCGCTTCGGCTTCGTGTCGCCGAAGTCGATCGTCGCCTCTGCGTTCGCGCCCGTTCCCTTCACCCCGACCACCGTGCCGAGGCCGAACTGGTCGTGTGTGACCCGGTCCCCGACCGCGAGCGAGGCCACAGGCTTCTCCGATGCCCGGCGCGTGGCGAACCCGGACGCCCCGGAGGCGGCGCTGCGCGAGCGCGACGAGGACAGTGAGGCGGCGACGCCGGCGGCCGGGCCGGAGGAGACCGGAGCGGTGGATCCCGTCCGCTTCCACTCCATGTGGTGGGCGGGGATCTCCTCCAGGAAGCGCGACGGCGGGTTGTACGCCGGCTGGCCCCAGGCGCTGCGCATCGTGGACCGCGTCAGGTAGAGGCGCTCCCGGGCGCGCGTGATCCCGACGTATGCCAGGCGCCGCTCCTCCTCGAGCTCCTTGGTCTGGCCGAGCGAGCGCATGTGCGGGAAGACGCCGTCCTCCATGCCTGTCAGGAAGACGACCGGGAATTCGAGGCCCTTGGCGGTGTGCAGCGTCATGAGCGTGATGACGCCGCTGCCCTCCTCGTCCTCGTCCGGGATCTGGTCGGAGTCAGCGACGAGCGCTACCTGCTCCAGGAAGTCGGACAGCGTGCCCGCCTCTCCCTCGGCCCGCTCCTGTTCGAACTCCAGGGCCACGGCGGCGAGTTCCTGCAGGTTCTCGATGCGCGTCTCGTCCTGGGGGTCGGTGGAGGCCTGCAGCTCGGCGAGGTATCCGGTCCGTTCGAGTATGGCTTCGAGGACGGTCGCCGGGCCCGCGCCGGACTCTGCGATGGTGTGCAGTTCCTCCATCAGCGTGTTGAACCGCTTGACGGCGTTGGTCGAGCGGGCCGCCATGCCGTACGCCTCGTCGACGCGGCGCAGCGCCTGCGCGAAGCTGATCTTCTCGCGCTGCGCGAGGGCGTCGATCATCGCCTCCGCGCGCTCGCCGATGCCGCGCTTGGGGACGTTCAGGATGCGGCGCAGCGGGACCGAGTCCTCCGGGTTCGACAGCACGCGCAGATACGCGAGGACGTCCCGGACCTCCTTGCGCTCATAGAAGCGGACGCCGCCGACGACCTTGTACGGCAGGCCGACGCGGATGAAGACTTCCTCGAACACACGCGATTGTGCGTTGGTGCGGTAGAAGACGGCGACGTCGCCCGACTTGGCCTCGCCCTCGTCCGTCAGCCTGTCGATCTCGTCGGCGACGAACTGTGCCTCGTCGTGCTCGGTGTCGGCGACATAGCCGGTGATCCGCGCGCCCGCGCCTGCGTTCGTCCACAGGTTCTTGGGGCGGCGGCTCTCGTTGCGCTCGATGACGGCGTTGGCGGCGCTCAGGATCGTCTGGCTGGAGCGGTAGTTCTGCTCGAGCAGGATCGTCGTCGCGTCCGGGTAGTCCTCCTCGAACTGGAGGATGTTGCGGATGGTGGCGCCGCGGAAGGCGTAGATCGACTGGTCCGCGTCACCGACGACGCACAGCTCGGCCGGCTCCGGGTCGTCGTCCCCTCCCGGCTGTCCCACCAGCTCGCGCACGAGCGCGTACTGGGCGTGGTTGGTGTCCTGGTACTCGTCGACCAGGACGTGCCGGAAGCGCCGCCGGTAGTGCTCGGCGACGTCCGGGAACGCCTGGAGGAGATGGACCGTCGTCATGATCAGGTCGTCGAAGTCGAGCGCGTTCGCCTCGCGCAGCCGCGACTGGTACAGCGCATAGGCCTGGGCGAGGGTCTTCTCGAAGCCGTCGGTGGCCTGCGCGGCGAAGGTCTCCTCGTCGATGAGCTCGTTCTTGAGGTTGGAGATCTTGGCGCTGAAGGATTTCGGCGGATAGCGCTTCGGGTCGAGATCGAGGTCACGGCAGACCAGCGCCATGAGGCGCTTGGAGTCGGCGGCGTCGTAGATCGAGAAGCTGGAGGTGAAGCCAAGCTTCTTCGACTCGCGGCGCAGGATGCGCACGCACGCGCTGTGGAAGGTCATCACCCACATCGCGCCCGCGCGCGGACCGACGAGGTGCTCGACGCGCTCCTTCATCTCGCCCGCGGCCTTGTTCGTGAACGTGATCGCCAGGATCTGCCCGGGGTGCACGCCGCGCTCGGCCAACAGATACGCGATGCGGTGCGTCAGCACGCGCGTCTTGCCGGAGCCGGCACCGGCCACGATGAGCAGCGGGGAGCCGGAGTGCACCACGGCGGCGCGCTGCTCGTCGTTCAGCCCGTGGATCAGCTCGGCCGGGTCGATGGCGGGGCGGGGCGCGCCGTCCCTGTAGTACGCATCCCGGGGCGGCGGAGGCACGTCGAACCGGCCCTCGAACAGGTCGTCCGGGATGTCCTCCGGGGCGCTGTCCTCGGGCGGCGGCGGGGGCTCCTCGTCCGCGTGCCGCGCGGGCTGGAGATCGGCCAGGAAGCTGTCGTCAAAGAGGCTGCTCATCGCTTCTCGAGTTTAGGCCGCCGCACCGACACCCACTGCCGCCTCCGGAACTCTGCCCGCGCCGTATCGGGAGAACCGAGCCGGACGGAAAGCGCCGCAGGTCACTCCAGATGCGGATATCGGCGGACTTTCTGTTTTGCGCAGAACCACCCCATATAGCCCCACCAAACAGTCAAGGTCACGAAAATGTATCGGGCATATCGAACATCAACCTTCACAGCCGCCACATGAGTTGGCTAGCGTGCCCGGCGGGCTGCCCGTACCCCCGCCGGCGAACGACGCCGGGACGGGTCGCCTCCGCCGAGTCCGGTGCGCCCTCACGGCAGCCGGAGCCGGGGACCCACTCTGAACTTGGGGTGAATCGGTCCCGTACCGAGTGCACGCGGCAGTCCGCGCGCAGGAGGCGACGGGCTGTAGGGCAGCCTTCCGAACCACCCGCCCGAACCCGACAGCTAACCCGGTAGGCGGTCCACGGAAGGAGTCGCCTCCTTGGCGTCGCACCGCAAGTCGCGGACCACCGGCCAGCTCGTCGCCGGTCTCCGCACCTCCCCCGCGGTCGGCTTCACCGCCGCCGCCCTCACCTCCGTGGCGCTTATGTCACAGACGGCGACCGCCGCGCCCGCCGAACCGAAGCCCAGCCTCGAAGAGGTCCAGAAGAAGGTGGACGACCTCTACCGGCAGGCGGGTGTCGCCACCCAGAAGTACAACGCGGCCAAGGAGCGCACCGACAAGCAGCGCAAGCGCGTGGACGGCCTGCTCGACGACGTCGCCAAGCGCACCGAGAAGCTGAACGATGCGCGCGAGGAGCTCGGCTCGTTCGCCGCCGCCCAGTACCGCACCGGGTCGGCCGTCCCCGACACCGCCACGCTGCTGCTCGCCGACGACCCCCAGGACTACTTCGACCAGAGACAGCTGATGAACCGGCTCACCAGCCGGCAGAAGGAAGCGGTCGACGACTACCAGACGCAGCAGGTCCAGACGACGACGAAGCGCGAGGAGGCGACGGAGTCCCTCGAGACGCTGACCGAGTCGCAGACGGACCTGAAGACGAGCAAGCAGGACGTCCAGAAGAAGCTCAGCGAGGCGCGCGAGCTGCTGTCGAAGCTGACCGCCGAGGAGAAGGCGCGGCTCGCGGCGATCGAGAAGGCGAAGGAGGAAGAGGCCAGGCGCAAGGCGGAGGAGCTGGCGCGCAAGCAGGCCGAGGAGGAGCGGCAGCGCCAGGCGGCGCAGGAGCAGGCCGAGCAGGAGGCGGGCACCGGTTCCGGGACGGGCAGCGGGAGTGAATCCGGGAGCACCGGCTCCAGCACCGGCTCCTCCAGTTACGCCGCGCTGGCCACCAAGGTCATCGACTTCGCCGAAGCCCAGATAGGAAAGCCGTACGTCTGGGGGGCCACGGGGCCCGACTCGTACGACTGCTCCGGCCTCACCCAGGCCGCGTGGAAGTCCGCCGGGGTGTCGCTGCCGCGCACCACCTGGGACCAGGTGAAGGTCGGCACGACCGTGTCCGTCGACAATGCCCAGCCCGGTGACCTGGTGTTCTTCTACGACGACATCAGCCACGTCGGGATCTACATCGGCAACGGCGAGATGATCCACGCGCCGAAGCCGGGGGCGAATGTGCGGGTCGAGTCGATCTACTACATGCCGATCCACAGTGTGGTGCGGCCGGCGTAGCCGCCGCCCCCTGGACGCCGCTGGGGGCTTCGCTCCCAGACCCCCGGTCGCCCTTCGGGCTCGTCCTCAAACGCCGGACGGGCTGGGTTCAGCCCGTCCGGCTGGCATCAGCCCGACCTTCACGTCCACAGCACCGCGATGAACACGTTCGCCATGGTCAGCAGCCCCACCAGGCCGAACAGCTTCTTGTCCACCGTCTCCTCGTCGCGCTTCACGTAGACGAGCCCGAGGATCACGATCAGCAGTGCCAGCTTCACGCCGATCTTGATGTTGTTGACGGGCTGGTCGTCGGCCTGGTTGAGGCCGACCAGGATCACGCCGGTGACGAGCATCGTGAGCGCGCCGTGCAGCATCGCCGGGCCGAACCGGGCCGTGCCCTCGCCCATCGCCTTCATCTGGGTGAAAAAACCACCCAGGAGCGAGGCTATGCCGATGATGTGCAGGCCGACGAAGAGATGGATGAGTACGTCCATGAGGCCGGAGCCTAACCGGGCCGATAGCACCGGCCTCCGGGCAGGGGTGCCACTTCGGCGCAACGGTCACAGGCGTACGGCAAGGGGGCGGCGGCCCGTCGGGTCCGCGGTCACATACGGGCACGGGCAGTCCACTCCGGCCAGTTGCGCACATCGCGTCACCGGCCGGTGACGGAGGGGTTTAGCGTGCTTCCCCAGGTGACCGACTCCCCACCGCCGCCCGGTCAGGGGCGGCAGTCGGACACCACCGCCGAGAAGGTCCGGCGGCGGCGTGCTCCCCCTGTGCGGGCCGCCGCCGGGCACCCGTCCCCACCGCGGTTTCCTCGGCGGTCGCACGCCCCCGGAAGGACGTGGAGCCCCGTGGCAGCGCACCGCAAGCCCCGACAGCGCTCGCTCAGCGGCCATACTGCCCGCACCGCCGCCACCACCCTCGCGCTCGCCGGAGCGGCGACCGCGACGGCCTTCGACGGCACCGGTCAGGCGGCGCCGGATCTCACCCCGGCCCAGGTGAAGGCCAAGGTCGACGAGCTCTACCACGAGGCGGAGATCGCCACCGAGAAGTACAACGGCGCGAAGGAGAAGGCCGGCGAGGCCGAGAAGGCCGTCGACGAGCTCCGGGACGAGGCGGCCCGCAGGATGGAGCGGCTGAACTCCGCGCGCGGTGCTCTGGGTTCGGCCGCCGCTGCGCAGTATCGTTCAGGCGCCCTCGACCCGGGCGTGGAGCTGGCGCTCTCCTCCAACCCCGACCAGTATCTGGAGCGCGCGGCGCTGGCGGAGCGCGCTGGGCACCGGCAGGCCGCGGACGTCGCAGGCGTCGAGAAGCAGCTCCAGCAGATCGAGCAGCTTCGCGAGGAGGCCGACGGCCGGCTCGACGAACTTCAGGCCCGCCAGGCGGAACTGAAGCGGCACAAGAAGACGGTGACGACGAAGCTGGCCGAGGCGCGGCGGCTCCTCAACGGCCTCCCGGCGGACGAGCGCGACGGGATCTTCGGGGACGGGGCGGGGGGCGCGTACGGCAATCCCGGTTCCGACGGTCTCGGGGCCCTCCCCGGCGGATCGGTCGCCGCACCCAACTCCCGGGCGGCCGCAGCCGTTTCCTACGCGTACCGGGCGCTGGGCAGGCCCTACGTATGGGGCGCCACAGGGCCGAACGCCTTCGACTGCTCCGGCCTCACCCAGGCCGCGTACCGCTCGGCGGGCGTCTCGCTGCCCCGCACGACGTATGCCCAGATCGACGCCGGCCGGCGCATCCCGCGCTCCGAACTGCGCCCGGGCGATCTGGTCTTCTTCTACTCGGGCGTGAGCCATGTCGGCATCTACGTGGGCAGCGGCCGGATGATCCACGCCCCGAACCCGAGCGCGCCGGTACGGATCGCGCCCATCGACCAGATGCCGTTCGCGGGGGCGACCCGGGTGGCGTAGCTCCGGCGGCACCGTGTCGGTCGTGCGACCGCGGCACAGCCTGCGTGGGCACCTCCATGCCCCACACCCCGGGCGCATATCGACGCGAATCAGAACAAGCCCAGTTGGTTAGGCCCTCCTCTTAGGGGAAGCCGGATAGCGACGATTCCTGCTGCTCGGAGGATCGCCGGAGCGCGGTCCCCGCCGAAAGGAGGAGACACCTCATGAGCACGACCATGGAGTCCGTCGACGTGGACGTCCCGCTGCACACCGCGTACAACCAGTGGACGCAGTTCGAGGAGTTCCCGAATTTCATGGAGGGTGTGGAACAGGTCAGGCAGATCGACGACCGGCACAACCACTGGGTGACGAATATCGCCGGGGCCCGCAGGGAGTTCGACACGGAAATCGTCGACCAGCTCCCCGACGAAAGGGTCGCCTGGCGCACCACCTCCGGCGAGGTGAAGCAGAAGGGCGTGGTGACATTCCAGCGCCTGGACGACACGCACACCCGGGTCAACCTCGCCCTGGACGTCGAGCCCTCCGGTCTCGCGGAGAAGACCGCCGACATGGTGGGCGTCATCGGCCGCCGGGCCAAGGGTGACATGAAGCGCTTCAAGCACTACATCGAGGAGCGCGGCACCGAATCGGGCGCCTGGCGCGGCCGGATCACTCCGGGCGGCTGACCGCTTCCCCTGACGCCGCTTCCCCTGACGGAACGCGGAATCCGGGACGCGGAACCCGGAATGCGGAACCCCGGAAAGCGGAGGTGATCCGCGATGGCGCGACCGATCTGGTCGGGCGTCCTCAGCTTCGGCCTGGTGACGGTCCCCGTGTCGCTGTACACGGCCATCGAGGACCACACCACGCACTTCCGCCAGCTGCAGCGCGGCACCTCCGTCCGGGTCCGCAACAAGCGCGTCAATGAGCGCACGGGCAAGGAGGTGCGCTTCGAGGACATCGTCAAGGGCTACCCCCCCCCCGGCGACGAGGAGGAGGACGGGGAGTACGTCGTCGTCGAGCGCGAGGAGCTCGACCGGATCGCCCCCGGAAAGTCCCAGCTGGTGGAGATCAGCGGCTTCGTGGACCTGAACGACGTGGAGCCGGTGTATTTCGACAGGACGTACTACCTGGGGCCGCGCGGCAAGGAGTACGCGAAGGTCTACCAGCTGCTGCGCACCGCTCTTGAGAGATCCAACCGCGCCGGGATCGCCACGTTCGTGATGCGCAGCAAGCAGTATCTGACGGCCGTGCGCGCCCAGCCCGAGGTCCTCGTCCTGCAGACCATGCACTGGGCCGACGAAATACGCGCCCCGCACCAGGCGGTGCCCGGTCTGCCGGAAAGCGTGGACCTGTCCGACAAGGAAGTGGACCTGGCGCTCCGCCTCATCGACGGTCTTTCGGTCGACTGGAACCCGGAGGAATACCGGGACACGTACGAGGAAAAGGTCGCGGAACTCGTCGAGGCCAAGCGCCAGGGCGAGGAGATCGCCGTCGCGGAGGAGCCGCCCGAGGCAACGAATGTCGTCGATCTGATGCAGGCCCTTCAGGCCAGCATCGACCGGGCGGGGGAGAAATCCGGCGGTAAGCGGCACAAGAAGGCAGCCCGCGGCAGTCCGCCGGGCGCCCGGACACCGAAGCCGGAACCGGGCCCGGAACTGAAGAAAATGAAGAAGGAAGAGCTTTACGAGCGAGCCACGGAAATCGGAGTTCCGGGCCGGTCCCGGATGACCCGCGAAGAGCTCATAGACGCCTTGAGCAAGGCCACGCGCCGGAAGAAGGCCGCCTGAGCCGACTCTGGCCGATCGACCTGAATCGAGCCGAATCGAGCTGCGCAAGCGGTGCGGTGAGAAACACACAAGCCAAGCAGAGAACACCCGAGCCAAGCACAGAGAAACAGCCAGGTGGCGATCATGCCAAGAGGATCCAGCCCGAAACGAGAGCGTCAGTACGAGCACATCAAGGAGAGTGCCGAACAGCGCGGAGAGAGCACGAAGCGGGCCAAGGAGATCGCCGCCCGCACGGTGAACAAGGAACGTGCGCAGGCTGGCGAGTCCCGCACCGCAAGCCGTAGTTCGATCCAGGACAAGCCCGCGCCGAAGCGCGGCGGCGAGCGGTCCCACTCCGGCTCCCAGGGACCGACGTACGACCAGCTGTACGCGGAGGCGAAGCGCCGGAACATCGACGGGCGCTCCAGCATGAACAAGGCCGAACTGAAGAGGGCCCTCGGCAGCAGCTGACCACAGGGGGCCGACGGGGCCGGGCGAAAGCGGGTGGCCGGTGGGACCACTGGGCCCCGGCGCTGTCGAACGGCTGGTCGGACCGGCTCGGTCAGACCAGGCGGCGCGCCGTGGCCCAGCGGGTCAGCTCGTGCCGGTTCGAGAGCTGGAGCTTGCGCAGCACCGCCGACACATGCGACTCGACCGTCTTCACTGAGATGAACAGCTGCTTGGCGATCTCCTTGTACGCATAACCGCGGGCGATGAGCCGCAGCACCTCGCGCTCGCGCTGGGTGAGACGGTCCAGGTCCTCGTCGACCGGCGGAGCGTCGGTGGACGCGAACGCGTCGAGGACGAACCCGGCCAGACGCGGCGAGAAGACCGCGTCTCCCTCTTGCACGCGGAAGATCGAATCGACCAGGTCGCTGCCCGTGATGGTCTTGGTGACATAGCCGCGCGCGCCGCCGCGGATGACGCCGATGACGTCCTCGGCGGCGTCCGAGACGGACAGTGCCAGGAAGCGGACGGGCCGCTCGGCGTCGGCCATCAACGCGGCGCACCGCCGCAGCACCTCCACGCCTCCGCCGCCGGGCAGATGCACGTCGAGCAGCACCACCTCCGGGCGCGTCGCGGTGATGACCGCGACCGCCTGGTCGACGTCGGCGGCCTCGCCGACCACCTCGACCCCGGTCTCCGCGGTCTGGCCGATCTCCGCCTGGACTCCCGTGCGGAACATACGGTGGTCGTCGACCAGGACGACCCGTACGCGACGCCCCGCCGCGCCCTCGGAACGCTCCGCAGGACTCGTCCCGGTCGGCTCGTTCGCCCCCGCCACGTCGCTCATGACGTCCTCTCCGCCCTCTCCATGGTCAGTTCGACCTCCGTGCCACCGTCCGGTACGGCACGCAGCCGCGCCGTACCGCCGTTGCGCTGCATTCGGCCGATGATCGATTCTCGTACGCCCATCCGGTCCTCGGGCACGGAATCCAGGTCGAAACCGGGCCCACGGTCCCGGACCGACACGAAGACGGTCCGGTCCTCGACCTCGGCATAGACCTGCACCGCGCCGCCCTCGCCACCGTACTTGGCGGCGTTCACCATCGCTTCCCGCGCGGCCTGCATCTGTGCGCCCAGTTTCTCGTCGAGCGGGCAGTCGCCGACGACCACGACCTCGATGGGAACGCCGTGCTTGTCCTCGACCTCGGCGGCACTGCGCCGCACGGCCTCGGCGAGCGTGTCCGGCTCCTCGGCCTCGTCCTTGCCGGTGCCCTCCGGCTTGTACAGCCAGGCACGCAGGTCGCGCTCCTGCGCACGGGCCAGGCGCCGCACCTCGCCGGGGTTCTCGGCGTTGCGCTGAATCAGCGTCAGCGTGTGCAGGACCGAGTCGTGCACATGTGCGGCGACCTCCGCCCGCTCCTGCGCGCGGATACGCATCAGGCGCTCCTCGGACAGGTCCTGGGTCATGCGTACGAGATAGGGACCGGCGAGCAGGGCTATGCCGACGAGGACGGCGAGCGCCGCCTGGAGTACGGAGCCGAGGTTCTCGGCCGAGCCCTGCAGCACGAAGATGCCGGTGACGCCGGTGCCGACGAGCAGCACGCCCGCCGCCGAGCGCACCAGGGTCAGGGTGCGGCGGCGTCGGCCGACCTCCATCCAGCGGGCCCGCCGCGCGTTGTCCGCCTGGCGCCAGACCAGGGCGACGCCGGCGCCGACGAGCAGGGTCGGCCACAGGTACGCGGTGGCGGGGCCGCCCAGGTCGACGGTGCTGAGGAAGACCATGGCCACGACGACCATGGCGAGCAGTGCGACGATCTGGCCCTTGTCCGGTTTGCGGGCCACGAGCCTGCGGCGGCCGTCGGGGGCCGTCTCCGTGGTGACCGCCGGGGGGCGCTCGGCGTCGACGCCGCCTACGCCGAGCGGGACGAAGAACCAGAAGGCCGCGTACAGCAGGGCGCCGAAGCCGTGCGCCATGAACAGCCCGACGAAGACGAGCCGCACCCAGCCGACGGGCAGACCGAGGTGCCCGGCGAGGCCCCTCGCCACTCCGCCGAGCCAGCGGCCGTCGCTGCTGCGGTAGAGCTTGCGGAGGGGGCGCGGGGCGGCGGTGGGGGCGGCGGCTTCCGGCATGCCACCGATGGTCACATGCCTTGCGGCGCGGGACATCAGGGTTGGACCCGGAGACTTCCCGGAGCCCCGTCCGGGCCCGGCCCACCCGCCGCATCTGCGCCTGCCCTTCGACTGGGCACAGGTCCCACGCGAGGCGCCCGCCGTCGTGGGTTGTGCCCACCCTCCCCCAGCGACCGCTGGGAGGTGCCCCCGGCCCAGCGGAACGATTTCCCACAACGGCCCGGGCCCACCCACCCGCAGGTGGCGAACCAGCCGCCCACCGGCCGGAGGCCCGGGACGACCTCAGGGCTCAATATCAGGGTTCGTCCAGGGTCGGACCCGCTGCCGTCGGGCGGCATCGGCCGTCACCATGGACGTATGACGGATCAGCAGCGCGCCGCCGAAGGCGCAGTCGGCGCCCCGGGCGGTAGTCCGTCCGACGCCGCCCGGGACCCCGCCGAGCCGGCGCCCCCCGAGTCGGCGCCCCCGTCGAAGTTCCGCCGGGACCGCCGGCACAAGATGCTGGGCGGGGTCTGCTCCGGCCTCGGCCGCCAGTGCGACATGGACCCGGTGATCTTCCGGATCGGTCTCGCCGTCCTCGCCGTCACCGGCGGCCTGGGCCTCCTCTTCTACGGCTTCGCCTGGCTGTTCGTACCCTTCGACGACGAAGAGGAGAACGAGGCGCGCAGGCTGCTGTCGGGCCGCGTCGACGGCCCGGCTCTGACGGCCGTGCTCTGCGCGCTCGTCGGCTGCGGCCTGTTCCTGTCGATGCTGAACAACGGCGGGGTCCTCACCTTCGCCGCGGTGCTGGCGCTGCTCCTCGCCGGTGCCGGCTACTGGTCGGCGCAGCGCGGCACCGCGGAAGCCGACCCGCTCGCCGCGCAGGCGGTGGCGGACGCCCCGCCGGAAGCCCAAGCGCCCCCCGTCACCGGCCCCATACCGTCCTGGTGGCGCGATCCGATCGTCAAGGACGGCACACACGTCGGCGGCACGGGCTACCTGTGGGGCCCTCCGGAGCTGCAGGGCTCCGCCTCCGCGCCCAGCACCTCCCGGCGGATCCACCCGGCCGGCACGTACACAACAGCACCGACGACCGCGGCACGCCCGCCCCAGTCGGGCGAGCGCGGTCACGGCTCGCACGGCCCGCGCTGGATCGGCGGCTGGGTGTTCCTGCTGGCACTCGCCGCGGCGGCTCTCGGCACCGGCCTGACCTGGGACGACCACACCCTCGCCACCAGCCTCCAGACCGGTCTCGCGGCTGCGCTGACCGTGTTCGCGCTGGGCATCGCGATCAGCGCCTTCGCCGGCCGTACGGGGGTCGGGTCGATCCTGCTCGCGGTCATCACGGCGGGACTCCTGGCGATGTCGGCGGCTCTGCCGAAGGACATCACCACGCACTGGGCGCGCACGGAGTGGGCACCCGCCACGGTCGCGAAGGTCCAGCCGGCGTACCAGCTGGGCACGGGCGTCGGCACGCTCGACCTCAGCCGTGTGGACATCGGCGAGGGCGAGACGCTGACCACGCGCGCCGAGGTAGGCATGGGCCGTATCGAGGTCGTCGTCCCGCCGGACGCGACGGTGAGACTGCACGTAGAAGTGGGCATCGGCGACATCCAGCTGCCGGGCGAGGACCAGCGGGACGTGGACGTCGCCCCGGGCAAGGAGAAGAACGTGACGCTGGAACCTCCGGCGGGCAGCGGCAAGGACGGCGGGACCGTCGACCTGCGGCTGGAAGTGGGCGTCGGACAGGCGGAGGTGGTCCGTGCCGCGTCATGAGTTCCAGCCGGGGAAGCTGGTCGCGGGCGCGTTCCTGCTGGCCGCGGGGGTCGCCTACCTCGGAGACGCCCGCGGGGCCTGGGAGACACCGTGGTACGCGATCATCCCGATCGTGGCGGGCGGCCTGTTCCTCGCCGCGGTCACCACGGGGACGACCTACGCGGTACGCCGCAGCCGGCGAACCGCCACCGGCAGGCGGCCTTCGGACCGCCCGCCTCCGGCACCCTGAGCGGCCCGGCCCCTCGCGTGTACCCGTCTCCCCGCCTACGCGTACTGGCCCGCCCGCCCGCGCCGCGCCCTGATGACGGCATCCACCGACAGCACCGACGCGCCCGCAAGGACCAGCGGCAGCCAGGCCATCAGATACGCCAGGTCGTTGCCGTAGTAGAAGGGCTCGGTCGCCCAGCTCACCGTCAGCCAGAGGCTCAGGGAGATCAGGGCACCGCCGAGCGCGGCGAGCCGGGTCAGGAAGCCGAACAGGGTGCCGATGCCGACGGCCAGTTCACCGAGGGCGATGGCGTACCCGAAGCCGACCGGGTTCTTCAGCGCCAGGTCGACGAGCGAGGGGATCGCGGAGACGTCGCGCACTCCGCGCATCATCTCGCCGATCGAGCCCGTCCCCGTCGCGGACATGAAGGCGCTGTCCGTGAACTTGTCGATGCCCGCATAGATGAAGGTGAACCCGAGGAAGATCCGCAACGGGACCAGCGCAAAGCGGGTCGCGGTGTCCCGCCAGTCGCTGCGGTCTCCATTGACATAACTGATGTGACTGTCCGTCCGCATACCGTGCACCATCGCCCTGAGCCGCCTCTCATGCCCTGTCTCTTCAGCATTCAACAGACTTAACACGTACGCCACGAAGGCGCGGTTCACCAGGCATATGACGTATTCGTCGGCAGACCCAACAATTGCGCGGCATCTTCCAGCGATTCGGCGGTATGTCCCCAACTATTCGGCGGAATCACCGCACCCGTACGGCGCGCCGCACCCGGACCGACCCGGCCCGCACTCCCCGCCTCAGTCCACCACGTCAATCACACACGGGTTCGTCTCGACGCCCGCCGCCGTGATCACCTGGACCTCGACGCGGCCGGGCTCGACATCGACGGGCACCGGCACCGTCAGCACGGCGTCCGTGGGGTTGGTGAAGCCGCCGGGCACCGGGACGAGCGGCACATGGGCGTGCACTGTGCCGATCCGGACGACCATGCGGGCCAGCCGGTCCGCGGTGCCCGCGCCGGGCGGGACGAAACCGGCGCCGCGGATCTCGATGTCGTCGCCCGTACGGATGGGTGCGTCCAGGTCGCCGGCCTCCCGGGCGCGTACGACCGAGAGGATCACCGGCCGGCCGCCCTCCGCGTACTTGCCGGCGAGATACGTCGCGGCCGACACGAGCACGAGCAGCGCGAGGCCCCACGGCAGATCGGGCAGTTGCTCGGGGCGGCGCGCGAGCCGTACCGCCGCGAAGATCACGGCGACCGCGCTGACCAGGACGTACTGCGTGTCGGCGAAGCTGCCGCGGCCCGCGTCGTCGGTGAGCAGGTCGGCGGCCCGGGGCCGGTCGGCGCGCACCTTCTGCAGCCGCTGGCCGAGTACGCGCAGCGCCACGACCCGGCGTACGAGGACGGCGACGACGCACACCACGGCGACGACGGTCACCACCCCGGCGCCGCGGGCGAGTTCGAGCCCGGCGATCAGCTCGTCGCGCTCCCGACGGCCCGAGGCGGCCGCGAGTTCGCCCGCGAGCACGAGCACGGCGAAGACGACGAACAGCACCCAGGATGCCGCCACGGCCCGCGATGTCGACAGCCGGTTGTCCTCGCCGATCACCGGCGCGAGCACCCCGCCGCGCGCCCGGTGCGCATAACCCGCGCCGCTCAGCAGGGCGGCCGCTACGAGCGCCGCGAGCAGCCCGGCCGTCCGGGCAGCCGTCCATCCGGCGCCGATCGCCGTGAGCGCCTGCACCAGAAGCAGTACGGCGACGGCGACCCAGACGACGACGAGGGTGCGCCGCCACAGCCGGGCCAGCCATGCCCCGCCCTCGGCGCGGCTGCGTTCGGCGACGAGGTCCGCGGACTGCGTCAGCTCGTCCGACACCCACTGCCGTGAGGCGCCGGCCGAGTGTGCGACGGCCGCGGGCAGGCCCTGCCCGGCCGCCAGCTCGTCGCGCTTCGCGAGGAACGCCGCCACGGCACGACGGTGTCCTTCGCGCGCGCCGTGCGGGCAGTCGCCGCACGCGCAGCCGCCCTCGTGGGAGCCCTGTCTCGCCTCCTGCACCGCCACGACCGCCGCCGCCTTCCCGCGCCGCTTCCTGAAATCCCGAAAGTTCCGAACATCCCGTGCATCTGGCAGATCCCGAAGATCTCGTAGATCCCGTTATCGGTTTTTGCTCCCGTTATGGGATTCTTGTCCGTCAAATCTGCCTGCAGTGTCAGGGAATTGTGCCGCACCGCAACCGTCGCCGTTCCCGCGGGTCAGGTCAGGACGGGTGATTGCGGAACTGCTGTGTTGACCCGACTGCGAGAATTTCGGTATGGCCGAGATCATCCAGCGCGACGGGGCATGGGCGTTCGACGGCGCCACCGTCCGGATCACACCCGGCCTCCACCGCTCCGTATCGCTGTTCCGCCAGACGTACGGGGAGGTGGCGGTGCCGTTGGAAGCCGTGGCCGGCGTCGCCTTCGAGCCGGAACGCAAGCGCGGGCGCCTGCGCATCCGACTGCGCGAGGGCGCCGACCCGCTGCTCCAGGCCACGGGCGGCCGGATGCCCGACGCCGCCGACCCCTACCGGCTGATCGTCGACGCGGACCGCTCGGGCGTCGCCGAGTACGTCGCTGAGGAGATCCGCCAGGCCCTGCTGCTTGAGCAGATACCGAAGGACCCCACGTCGTCGTATCTGCTGATGGGCCCGCCGGTGCCGGTGTCGGTGCGGTCCAGCGACGGAACGGTCTCGTTCGACGGCACACAGGTCCGTATCGACTGGAGCGACGGCTCGGACCGGGTGAAGCGGGCGACGGGGCCGCGCATCATGGAGCTCGGCGATCTCGTCTCGGTCGAGTGGCTGCCCAACTCCGGGTACGAGGACGGTTTCCTCCGGTTCGTCACCAGGGAGACGGTCCTCTCCAAACTGCCGCCGGAGAAGGACCCGTACGCCGTGGACCTGTGGGGCAACGCTCGCCGGGACCTGCTGACGGCCCTGGTCGCGACCGCGGTCACGGCCCGGCTGCCGCACCCCTCCACCCGCACCGGCGAGAACGCCGTCCGGTCCCTGCCACGCCCGGCGGTCCCCCGTGACGACGCGCCGCCGCCCGCGCAGACCGGCCCCGTGGACCACGACGTCCTGCTGCGCCGCCTGCGCGAACTGGGCGCACTGCATCGCGAAGGCGTCCTGACCGACGAGGAGTTCGCGGCCACGAAGCGGGCGGTGCTGCGCGGGTTCTGAGCCACTTCTCACGGCTACGACGAGGGCGCGCGCGTCTGCGCCGGCGGCCCGCTCCTACGACAAAAGATCGGGTTCCGTGCTGCTGACGGCACGCCACAGCGGCTGGTAGTTGATCCACGCCACCAGATCGCCGCCGAGCTGTTCGCGGGTCGCCACCGCCTGCTTGTGGTCGATCAGCGTCGGCCGGCCCGCGGCCCTGGCGCTCAGCTGGACCTGGCAGGAACGCTCCATCGAGATGAACCACCAGGCCGCCGCGTCGACCGAGTCGCCGACCGTCACCAGCCCGTGGTTCCGCAGGATCACCGCCTTGCGCGGCCCGAGCGCCGACGCGATCCGGCGCCCCTCCTCCGCGTCCACGGCGACGCCCGTGTAGTCGTCGTAGAGGGCGTGATCCTCGTAGAAGGCACACGACTCCTGGGTGATGGGGTCGAGAAGTTCGCGCAGCGTCGACAGCGCGCGCCCGTACACCGAGTGGCAGTGCGCGACGGCGACCACGTCGGGGCGGGCGGCGTGTACCTGCGCGTGGACGGTGAACGCCGCCTGGTTGACGTGGTGGCGGCCCTCGACGACCTGCCCCTCCGCGTTGGCCAGGACGAGATCACCGGTGGTGACGTGCTGGAACGGCACCCCGAAGGGGTTCACCCAGAAGCAGTCCGTGTACTCGGGGTCCCGCGCGGTGATGTGTCCGGACACCCCGTCCTCGTATCCGAGCCGCCCGAACACGCGCAGGGCCCCGGCGAGCCGTTCCTTGCGGTAATGCCGTTCGTCGGCGACCGAGTCGTGCACCGGCGGCATCGCGAACTGCAGCTGATCGGTCGGTATGGGCACGGGCGCGTGCATGGGTGAAGTCCTCCGGCCGTCGGTGTGCGGAACTGGTCGTACGGGGCCCCGGCTCTGGGGGTACCTCCCAGGCCCTTAAGGCACTGGGGGAGAAGTCGAGAGCTTGGGGGAGGAAGTTACCGCCGGTCAGTGCAGGAGAACAGGGCAGGGATGTGAAGAGACCGGTGAGGAAACCGACGGCGACACGGCACGGAAAGACGCGCGTTAAGACGACAGAGGATGTCGGGTTTCCGCGCCAGACTCCCCGTATGACGTCGCAGTCGAACAACTGGGCAGCCTTCTCCGCAGCCGAACCCGAACTCGCCAGGACCGTCGAAGACCGCTTCGGAAAGTTCACGCATCACGTCCTTGCGACCCTCCGCAAGGACGGCTCACCCCGCACCACCGGGCTCGAAGTGCAGTTTGTGCGCGGCGAGCTGTGGTTCGGCATGATGCCGGGTTCCCTCAAGGGGCTCGATCTCCGGCGCGATCCGCGCTTCGCGCTCCAGGCGAACCCCGGCTCCGGCACCGACATGGCTGGCGGTGACGTCCGGATCTCCGGCCGCGCGATCGAGGTCGAGGACCCGGAGACCCGGGCGCTCTATGCGGGCGAGGTCAAGCCGCCCGAGCCGTTCCAGCTCTTCCGCGCCGAGGTGACGGAGGTGGTGCGGACGTCCGTCGAGGACGACAAGTACCTGGTCGTGGAGGTGTGGAAGCCGGGCGAGGCGGTACGCACGGTCAAACGGACCTGAGGCACGCACGCGAACGGCGCCGCCCACAGATGTGGACGGCGCCGTTTCACGTGTGCAGGGAGATCACTCCCACTCGATCGTCCCCGGCGGCTTGCTCGTCACGTCGAGCACGACGCGGTTGACGTCCTTGACCTCGTTGGTGATCCGGGTGGAGATCCTGCCCAGCACGTCGTACGGCAGGCGCGACCAGTCGGCCGTCATCGCGTCCTCGGACGAGACGGGCCGCAGCACGATCGGGTGGCCGTACGTCCGGCCGTCGCCCTGGACGCCGACGCTGCGGACGTCCGCGAGCAGCACGACCGGGCACTGCCAGATGTCGCGGTCGAGGCCCGCCGCGGTGAGCTCCTCGCGGGCGATGGCGTCGGCCTCGCGCAGCAGGTCCAAGCGCTCCTTGGTGACCTCGCCGACGATACGGATGCCGAGGCCGGGACCCGGGAACGGCTGACGCTGGACGATCTCGTCCGGCAGGCCCAGCTCGGCGCCGACCATCCGGACCTCGTCCTTGAACAGCTTGCGCAGCGGCTCGACGAGCTTGAACTCGAGGTCCTCGGGCAGGCCGCCCACGTTGTGGTGGGACTTGATGTTCGCGGTGCCGGTGCCGCCGCCGGACTCGACGACGTCCGGGTAGAGGGTGCCCTGCACCAGGAACTCGACCGGCTGGTCGTCGGGGGCCTCGGCGATGATCTCGGCCTGGGCCTGCTCGAAGACCCGGATGAACTCGCGGCCGATGATCTTCCGCTTCTCCTCGGGGTCCGAGACGCCCTTGAGTGCGCTGAGGAACCGCTCCTCCGCGTCGACGACCTTGAGCTGGACGCCCGTGGCCGCGACGAAGTCCTTCTCGACCTGCTCGGTCTCGTCCTTGCGCATCAGGCCGTGGTCGACGTACACGCAGGTCAGCTGCGAGCCGATGGCCTTCTGCACGAGCGCGGCCGCGACCGCGGAGTCGACGCCGCCGGACAGGCCGCAGATCGCTCGCCTGTTGCCGACCTGGGCGCGGATCGCCTCGACCTGCTCCTCGATGACGTTGCCGGTGGTCCACGACGGCTTCAGGCCGGCGCCTCGGTAGAGGAAGTGCTCGAGGACCTGCTGGCCGTGCGTGGAGTGCATCACCTCGGGGTGGTACTGCACGCCGTAAAGCTTCTTGTCGTCGTTCTCGAAGGCCGCGACCGGCACGACGTCCGTGGACGCGGTGACCGTGAAGCCCTCGGGCGCGGCGGAGCAGGCGTCACCGTGCGACATCCACACGGCCTGCTCGGCCGGGGTGCCCTCGAAGAGGGTCGAGCCGGGGCGGGAGACGGCGAGCGGCGTACGGCCGTACTCACGGGCGCCCGTGTTGTCGACCACGCCACCGAGCGTGGTCGCCATCAGCTGGAAGCCGTAGCACATGCCGAAGACGGGGACTCCGGCCTCGAACAGTGCGCGGTCGACCGTCGGCGCGCCCTCCTCGTACACCGACGAGGGGCCGCCGGAGAGGATGATCGCCGCGGGGTTCTTGGCGAGCATCTCCTCGACCGGCGTGGTGCTCGGCACGATCTCGCTGTAGACCCGGGCCTCACGGACGCGGCGGGCGATGAGCTGGGCGTACTGCGCACCGAAGTCGACGACCAGGACGGTGTCGGGGGCGGCGGGGGACGCTGATGGCACGGCGGCGGCCTTCCGGCGTTGAGCAGGCGGATCTGCGTGAGCAGAGGGGTCTGGCATCAGCCCGGTCTGCGCCTGGCAGGGGGTCTGATATGTCGATTCTACCGGGGTGCGCATACCGCCCTTGGCCGTGCACAGGCCCCGCCCCTCCCCCGGCACCTTGCCTCGGCCTTCGTCTCACCATCCGAACCCGCTTGGACGCTGCCCGCGGTGGGGGCCATACTGATCGCATGCGCAAGCACCAGACCTTCGTCTTTACCTATGGCAACCGGCCCGCCGGATGCCATGGTCGTGCTGCTTGAGCAACTGACAAGCGACTTCCCAGGCGCCCCGGGCCGACAAGGCCCGGGGCGCTCTGTCGTTACGGGCCCTGCCGCTCCGGGGCACCACCCCGACCAGGGGCACCGCCCCGACAAGGAGCAACCGAGATGACCACCACCTCCGCAGAGAAGACCGGCGCCCGCACCGAGGAGGCCGCCGGCCTGATCACCGGCGCCCGCGAGCGCATCGACGCGCTCGACGACAGGATCATCGGCCTGGTCCAAGAACGGATGGCCGTCTCGGCCGTGATCCAGGACGCACGGATCGCATCCGGCGGACGCCGTGTGAACCTCTCCCGCGAGATGGAGGTGCTCGGCCGCTACAGGGACGCGCTGGGCAAGCCCGGCACGTCGCTGGCGATGACGCTGCTGGAGCTGTGCCGGGGCCGTGTCTGACGTGCTACGACGCACGTGGCGCCCGCAGGTGTGCTCGTGCCGACGGCCGGTACGAGCACAGGCGTACAGCCGCGCACACGTTCGCATCCCCTCTCACCCGTACGGCGCGTGACCCGGGTTTCGCGGGCTTCGTTGGTCCGGGTGTCCGTGCCAGCCAGGGGCGGCTTGTTGGAGAACCACGCGTGGCTCCGCTGGAGCGATGAGGCGTACGGATCATGCTGTGCGTCGTGGGACCTCGCTCCAGAGATGTGACCGGACGGCAGGGGACAGCAGCCCGGTCAACAAAGGGCCGGTCGGCTCCGGGGACGCCCGGGGCCGACCGGTCTCTCGTTTTTGGGAAGCGGTGCTCAGCCGCTGACCTTCTCCAGCTTGGCCACCTGGGCCTCGACGACCTCCGCCGGAACCTCGGTCTTCTTGCCGTCGAGCATGTTCATGGCGTAGAAGGCAGCGACGGTCGAGCCGCTGCGGACGACCGTGAAGGCCATCGGCACGGTGTCGCCGTCTATGTCTCCCGTGACCTTGTACGAGACGGCCTCGTCGCCGGCGTCGGGGGCGTCCAGCGCCTGCACGCCGCTGTACTTGTAGTCGGCGTGCTCGTAGCCGGTGCACTTCTCGGTGGCGGTGCGCAGCCCCGCCATGACCTTCTCGGCGTCGGCCTGCTCGTGCGCGAGGAGCGCGAGGGAGGTGACCGTGGCGTCGAGTTCGTTGACGTGGGTCAGAGTGCGGCCGGTGCGGGCCTGCGACTTCGGCTGGGTGGTGAACATGAACATGTCCGCGAGCGGCTGGCACTCGGCCGGGTCGGCGGGCACGATCTCGGACGGCATGTCCGCGGCGGACATCTTCTCGATCTTGTAGCCCTTGAGGTCGGCGCCGGCGACGACGGCCTTCTCCAGCTGCGCGGCGGTCAGCGCCTTGGCCCCGGCCTCCGCGGCCGCGGACTCCTTACCCTGAGAGGTCTCCTTCGGCGACGCCTTGGCGCCACCCTCGCCGCCGCTGCCGCCGCACGCGGCGGTCAGTCCCAGAGCGGCCACCACGGACGCGGCCACGAGGGCCCGCTGCGCAGCTGACTTCACGTCTTGTTCTCCACCTTCATGTTCCACGGCCCGAAAGGCCGTCCGGACGGAAACCCGAATCCGTCCGCGGAAGCGCCATCCAAGCCCCCAACAAGTCCGTTTTGCCAGCGATTTACATAACGATCCAAGATCGCGGAAATGGTTGTACGGACTGGATCACGACCGCACAACGACCTGACAGGCGGTTCACAGCGGACGCGGGCGGACTCGCGCCCGCCACCCACCACCCGCTCTCAGGTACGGGTGACCGTTGGCAGGCAACCGGGGCTGTGGGACTTGAAGAAGACCCACGAGGAGGCGTGATGCAGGCCACATAAGAATTCCCTGAGAACGGGCACAACCATTCGCAGGCACCACGGGTCACATGTTCGGAACCAACGGCCACATCCGCGTCCCCCCATGAGGCGGAGGCCTCCTCAACTTCGTACTGCGGTGTCGCAGTACGCCGGAATTCACTGAGGTCTTCATGAAGCTTCGCCGTGCCATGGCCGCTGCGGCCGCGACGGCTGTCATAGCCCCGATTGCACTGCTTTCGGCGCCGGCCGCGTTCGCGGACGACACCTCCACGACCACGACGTCGGAGAGCAGCTCGCCGGCGGCGGAGGAGAGCAGCCCCGCCGCCACCGAGAGCACCCCCGCGGCGGAGGAGAGCACCCCTGCCGCCACCGAGAGCACCCCCGCGGCGGAGGAGAGCACCCCCGCTGCCACCGAGAGCACCCCCGCGGCGGCCGAAAGCACCCCGGCCGCCGGCGAGAGCAGCGCGTCCTCCTCGCCGAGCGAGTCCGCGTCCCCGAGCGCCGAGCCGTCCGAGTGGCCCGAGGAGTGCCCGGTCGACGAGGACGGTGTCGACGTCGACTCCCAGCTGGACCTGAGCGTCTCCGGTCTGCCCGGCAAGATCGTCGCGGGCAGCGGCTGGCACAACTTCACGTTGACCGCCTCCAACAAGAGCGACAAGGCTCTGGGTACCGTCCAGTGGCTCGCGGCCGTGGACAACTACTCGGACAGCGACAACGAGAAGGACTGGCTGAGCACCTACGCCCAGCTCGAGTACTTCAACCCCGCGACCAAGGCCTGGGAGTCGATCGCCGACGAGGTCGGCAACGGCTGGTACTTCGGCGAGACGTCGCTGGGTGCCAAGGAGGTCGTCGCCATCAAGCTGCGCGTCAACATCAGCTCGAAGGCGCCTGCCGGCGACGGCTTCACCATCGGCCTCGGCGGCTACGTGGACGAAGAGAAGAACTGCACGCACAGCTCGTTCGCGTTCTACGAGTTCACCGTCCTCCCGTCCGGCAGCAGCAACGACAACCCGGGCGAGGCCGGGCCGGGCAAGGGCGACAAGCCGGCCGGCGGCAAGGAGCCGCAGGGCGGCGCCGACGAGATCCCGGCCACGGGCAACCTCGCCGAGACCGGTTCCTCCTCGATGCTGCCGACCATCGGCCTCATCGGCGGAGTCGCGGTCGTCGGCGGTGCCGGTGCGATCTTCGTCGTCCGCCGTCGTAAGAGCGAGGGCGCTGCCGCGTAAGGCACAGGCCTAGCTCCACATACGGAAAAGGACCCGCGCTCGGAGGGGAGCGCGGGTCCTTTTCGCATGGCGGGTCCCTCTCGGGCGGCGCGGCCACTGCCCCTGGGGGCGGGCGGCGGCTACGACCGCTTCGGGGGCACCGCCGGCATCCCCAGGAACGGCAGCTTCAGCGCGCCGAACGCGTCCGCCGGGACGACCGGGGCCTTCGGCGCGACGGGCGCGAGCCGCTCGTACGCGGCGCCCTGGGCTGGACGCTGGTCCTCCTCGCCCTTGTTCGGCCAGAAGGACATGGCCCGTTCGGCCTGCGTGGTGATCGTCAGGGACGGGTTGACGCCCAGGTTCGCCGAGACGGCGGCGCCGTCGACGACCGAGATGCCCGAGTGGCCGTAGACCCGGTGGTAGGGGTCGATCACACCGGTCTCGGGCGAGTCCCCGATCGGGCAGCCGCCCAGGAAGTGGGCCGTCAGCGGGGTGCCCATCAGCTCGCCGATGTTGGAGCCGGCGAAGCCGTTGATCTCCTCGGCGAGGAGGGTCGCGGCCTGCGTGGCCTCAGGGATCTGCTGCGGGTTCGGGGCGCCGTGGCCCTGGCGGGCGGTGAGCAGTCCCTTGCCGATGCCGTTCGGCTTGCGGTACGTGGTCAGGGAGTTGTCGAGCGACTGCATGACCAGGCCGATGATGGTCCGCTCCGACCAGCGCCGGTTGGACAGCTGGCGCACGGCGAGCCATGGGTGGCAGACCAGGTTCGCCAGCCAGGCGCGCACGCGAGCACCCGGCCGGTACGGCACCTGCAGGGTCGTCAGGCTGCCCATCGCGTTCGAGCCCTTGCCGTAGCGGACCGGCTCGATGTGCGTGTTCGCGTCCGGGTGGATCGACGACGTGATCGCCACGCCCTTGGTGAAGTCGGCCTTTGCGGCGCCGTGCTTCCTGCGGTAGCGGCGGTTGTCCGTCATCGCGCCCACCAGCGCCTCGGAGTTGGTGCGGGTCAGGGTGCCGAGCCTGTCGGAGAGGTACGGCAGCTGACCGCCGTCCTTCATGCGGTGCAGGAGCGTCTGCGTGCCGTACGTACCGGCCGCGATGACGACGCGGCGGGCCCGGTACGTCCGTCGCTCGCCCTTGCGCTTGTCGTCCGTGGGCAGTGTGGCGACGGCGAAGCCGCCCTGCGAGTCCTCGGTGACCGTGACGACCGTCGTCATAGGGTGCACGACCGCCCCGGCCTTCTCGGCGAGGTGGAGGTAGTTCTCGTTGAGGGTGTTCTTCGCGCCGTGGCGGCAGCCCGTCATGCACTCGCCGCACTCGGTGCAGGCGTTGCGGGACGGGCCGGCCCCGCCGAAATACGGGTCTGCGACCTCCCGGCCTGGTTCGGCCCTGACCGCCTCCGAACCGTCGGCGTCCTTGCCGTCGCCGAAGAAGACACCGACCGGTGCCATGTGGAAGGTGTCGCCGACGCCCATGGCCTCCGCGGTCGCCTTCAGATGGACGTCCGACGGCGTCATCGTCGGGTTGAGCCGCACTCCGAGCATCCGCTCGGCCTGGTCGTAGTACGGCTTCAGCTCGTCCTGCCAGTCCGTGATGTCCTTCCACTGCGGGTCGTTGAAGAACGCGGCCGGCGGTACGTAGAGGGTGTTGGCGTAGTTCAGCGAGCCGCCGCCGACGCCCGCGCCCGCCAGCACCATCACGTTGCCCAGCAGATGGATGCGCTGGATGCCGTAGAGGCCGAGCGCCGGCGCCCACAGATAGTTCTTCAGGTCCCAGGAGTTGCGCGGCAGGCTCTCGCGCGTGAAACGGCGGCCCGCCTCCAGGACGCCGACCCGGTACCCCTTCTCGGTCAGCCGCAGCGCGGACACCGAGCCGCCGAAGCCGGAACCTACGACGATGACGTCGTAGTCGTACGGGTCGTCGTGGCCCTCGTCGCCCCGGATCTGGGCAGACTCCTCCTGTGACACTGGCTCTCCTCGTTGAGACCTGCTGAGACTGTTGAGATCGGGCGCTCTCTAGCGCAGGCGCAGTGCCTTCATCACCTTCAGGCTCCGGCTCATGAACGCCGCGTACTTCTCGTCGTCCATGCCGAACGCGGGGGCCATCGGCATGATCCGCTGATGGGCGACGGTCTGCGCCTCCGTGTACTTGAGGATGCCCTCGGAGCCGTGGCGGCGGCCGAGGCCGGAGTCCTTCATGCCGCCCATCGGCGACTGGACGCTGCCGTACGCCGACGCGTACCCCTCGTTGACGTTGACCGTCCCGCTGCGCAGGCGTGCCGCGACCTGCCGTCCGCGGCGGCCGTCCTTCGTCCAGACCGACGCGTTGAGGCCGTACGGCGTGGAGTTGGCGAGCTCTACGGCCTCGTCCTCGTCCTTGAAGCGGTAGATGGAGACGACCGGGCCGAAGGTCTCCTCGGTGCAGACCGCCATGGGGGCCTCGACGCCGTCGAGGATGGTCGGCTCGAAGAAGTACGGGCCGATGTCCGGGCGGGCCACGCCACCGGCCACCACCTTGGCGCCCTTCGCGACGGCCTCGTCGACGTGCCGGGTCACGGTCTCCAACTGCCTGGGACCGACCAGCGAGCCCATGTCCGCGCCGTACGCGAGGGACGTACCGAGCCGCATCGCCTTCGTCCGCGCCGCGAAGCGCTCCACGAACGCGTCCGCGACCGACTCGTGGACGTACAGCCGCTCGATGGAGATGCACAGCTGGCCCGCGGACGAGAAGCACGCGCGCACCGCGCCCGCCGCGGCCTTCTCGATGTCGGCGTCCTGGAGCACCAGCATGGCGTTCTTGCCGCCGAGTTCGAGGGACACGCCGATCAGGCGGTCGGCGGCGCCCCGGGCGACCTCTCGGCCGGTGCGCGTGGAGCCGGTGAACGAGACGTAGTCGGCGTGCTTGACGACCTCGGGGCCGACGACCGGTCCTTCGCCGAGCACCACCTGGAAGACCTCGGCGGGCAGCCCGGCCTCGATCAGCAGGTCACGCGCCCACAGGGCCGTCAGGGCGGTCTCCGTGTCGGGCTTCATGACGACCGCGTTGCCCGAGACGAAGGCGGGCAGGGCGTCGCCGACGGACAGTTCGAGGGGGTAGTTCCAGGGCGCGATCTGGCCGACGACGCCGCGCGGGTGGCGGTGCTCGGCGACCTTGGTGAAGGTCGGTACGGCTCCGGTGTGCCCCTTGGGGCGCAGATAGGAGGGGGCCTTGCGGCCGTAGTGACGGGCGGCCACGGCCACGGCCTGCACCTCTTCGTGCGCGTGCAGCCGGGCCTTGCCGGTCTCCAGCTGGATGAGGTCGAGCACCTCGGCCTGGCGGGCGAGTACGAGGTCGTGGAAGCGGAGCAGCACGGCGGCCCGCTGCCGTACGGGCGTCGCGGCCCACACCGGCTGGGCGGCGCGGGCCCGCGCGAAGGCCTCCTCGACGTCGTCGGGCGTGGACTCGGGCAGGTCCGCCAGCTTCTCGCCGGTGAACGGCGTGTGGTTGGCCGTCCGGCCGGAGCCCACGACGCCTCGGGTGAGCTGGGCGACCAGCTCGGGCGTGACCACGTCGGCCGCCGTGCGCGCACCCGCCGGGCTGGGGGCGAGGGGGTTCGTACCGACCGTGGCGCCGGTCTTGTCCGGGGTGGCCCCCGGCGTGGGGGCGGTGGCCTGCGAGTCCGTCATGGGCGTGAGCGTAGGGGTACGGCAAGCTTTTGGGTACCCGTCGGTAATGGCTTTCACGGACTGCGCACAAGGAGCCAGCGATTGCTGGCAGCACATACTCTGAGCGGCGGTTACCCGGGGTTACCGCGGCCTAATCCGACTTCCCCATGGCCGCCCCCACCTTGAGGCGCTCGCGCGCACCCTTGAAGACCGCCATACCTTCGCGCTCGGCCTTGGTCCCCTTGCGCATGTCCGCCCGCAGCTCGTAGAACTCGCCGTCGTCCGTGATGATCACCAGCTGTACACAGCGGAGCGGGTACGGGTCGCTTTCGTCGCCCGCCTCGTAGGTGGTGTCCGCGAGCGCCGCCTGGTAGCCGTTGAAGGACGTCCTCGCGTACTGCGTCCTGGCGTCGGCGTCGTACCCCTTCCACGTCGCGGCCGCCTGGTGGGCCCAGGTCATGGCGTCGTCGGGAGCTGTGTCCTCCACCGTGAGCCGGATCTCCACGGCATCGTTCGCATAGACGACCAGCCGGGCGGCGATGCGCTGGTGGTCGCTGTCGCTGTCCTCGCGCGCGAACTCCGTCAGGTCCTCGGGCAGGGACAACTCGGCGTTGATCTTCTTCTCGCGGTGGCTGATCCACTTGACCGCCGGGGATGCGGAGGCCGAGGCCGATGGCGAGCGGGTGGCCGAGGCCGACGGGGAAGCCTGGGCGCCTCTGCCCTCGGCCCCGCCATCCCCCAACGGCAGCCCGAACCACACGGCGCCGCCGAGCAGCAGTGCACCGGCAAGGGTGACGGCGATGAGGCGGGCTCTGGACCGGGCGCGGCTGGTCGATACGCCGACGGGTGCGGTCGGAGGTTCTTCGCCGGGGCGGCCGGAAGCGTGCGAGGCCCCCTCGTCGTGATCGGCGAGCGAGGCCCCGTCGTCGTGATCGGTGACGGGGACACCGTCCGCTGTCCCTTCGTCCTGATCGGCAGCCGAGGCACCATCCGTTGTCCCCTCGTCCCGATCGGTGGCGGAGGCACCGTCCGCCGCCCCTCCACCCGCGGCCACCGAGGCCACACCCGCGAGCCGCACGGTCCCCGCGTCGTCCCCGAACTCCAGGAGCAGCGAGGCGTCCTGAGGCTCCGGCACGTGTCGCCCGGAGCCCGAACCGTCGGACGCGCCCTCGCCCAAGCCCGGCCCGTCCCATACCGCGGCCTCGGGCCATCGCCCCTGCGCCAGCCCCTGCAGCGCCTTCGCGACCTCCTCCGCCCCCGGCCGCAGCGCCGGATCCTTCGCCAGCAGCCGTACGATCAGCGGGCCCAGCGGCCCGGCCTGTTTCGGCTCGGGCGGCTCGATGGACAGGATCGCGGCGAGCGTGGACTCGAGCGTCGTACGCCGGAAGGGAGACCAGCCCTCCACCGCCGCGTACAGCAGAACTCCCAGCGACCACAGGTCGGAAGCCGGTCCCCCGGCGCCGGGCCCCGACATCCGCTCGGGTGCGATGAATTCCAGGGAGCCGATGAACTCGCCGCTGACCGTGAGGGATTCCTCGCCCTGGACGTGCGCGATGCCGAAGTCGGTGAGGACGACGCGGCCGTGCGGGCCGAGCAGCACGTTCGCGGGCTTCACGTCGCGATGCACGATCCCCTTGGCGTGCGCGGCCGCCAGCGCGCCGACGACCGCGAGGCCGATGCGCGCCGACTCCGCCGGAGACAGGGCGCCCCGCCCCAGCACCTCGTGCAGCGACTCGCCTCGGATCAACTCCATGACGATCCAGGGGAGCCCGTCCTCGGTCACCACGTCGTGGATGGCGACCGCGCCCGGGTGCTCCACCAGCGCGGCGGCCCGCGCCTCGCGCTGCAGCCGCGCGTAGCTCCGCCGGTGCGCCGGATCCCGCGGATCGCCGGGCAGCCGCGGTTCCTTGACGGCGACCTCCCGTCCCACACGCTCGTCGACCGCGCGCCATACGGTGCCCATGCCGCCCGATCCGATGCGCTCGACCAGTCGATAGCGGCCGCCGACGAGCCGGGCCTCCTCCTCCGTGTCACCCATGCGGTCAGAGCTTCTCGAACTTCAGGTTCTCGATGGCCGCCTTCGCGACCTCCCGGCCCCGCTCCGTGAAGTCGCCCTTGCCCGGGTAGTCGATCCACAGCTTGTACAGGTCACCGGACTCGGTCATGTAGTAGAAGACCTTGGCCTCGCGCGGACGGGGCGTGGCCGAGTCGGTCTGGTCGTCGACGTAGGTGACGGTGTTCTCTGCCGCCTTACGCTCCTCGTGCGAGGTCTCCTTGGTGCTCCCCTTGGGCGCGGGCTTGTCCGCCATGAAGGAGAAGTCGCTGTCCTCGGTGTCCTCCATGGAGTCCATGTCGTCGTACGCCTCGGAGATCGCGGAGCCGGCGATCTCGTCGAGGGTGTCCTCGGACTTCTTGTAGAGGGTGAGAGCGACGGAGAGCGAGTAGCTGGGGTCGGTGTAGGTGACCCAGTGCTCCTTGTCGTTGGTGCCGTCCGGCACGGACCTGACGTAGTCCGCCGGCACGGCCAGCGTCGCACCCAGCGCCTTCTCCTTGGGGGTCTTCCAGCCGTCCGGCTGCGATCCCGCGAACGGGTTCGCGATCACGAGATACGCCGTCACGGCCGCGGCCACGACCGCGGCCCCCACGCCCAGCCAGGCCTTGCGGCCGAGTCGGATGCTTCTGCCTCCCGGACCGCCGCCGATCTGGACTACCTGCGTCGGCTGGGGCTGGGGCGGCTGCGCCGCCTGCTCCAGCAGGTGGCGGATCCGGGCGGCAGCGGGCCGGTGCGCGGGGTCCTTCTGGAGCAGCCCGTTGATCGCCTCGGCCAGCGGGCCCTGCGCGGACGCGGGCGCAGCGGGCGTGGCGTTGAGGACCGCCTGCAGCGTCGAGGGCGTGTTGTTGCGGCGGAACGGCGACACGCCCTCCGTCGCCGCGTACAGGACGACACCCAGCGACCATAGGTCGGAGGCCGGTCCCGGGCGCTGGCCCAGGACCCGCTCGGGGGCGATGAACTCGGGCGAGCCGACGAAGTTGCCGGTGTCCGTGAGGCTGGTCTCGCCCTCGATCTGGGCGATGCCGAAGTCGGTGAGGACGACCTTTCCGTACCGCCCGAGCATGACGTTGTCGGGCTTGACGTCGCGGTGCAGGATGCCCGCCTGGTGGGCCGCTTCCAGTGCGCCCAGGACCTCGAGGCCGATACGGGCGGCCTCGAGGGCACCCAGAGTGCCCTCCTTCAGCGCGTCGCCCAGCGACCGGCCCTGCACGAACTCCATGACGATCCACGGCCGTCCGTCCTCGACGGCCACGTCGTGCACGGTGACGACCGCCGGGTGATCGAGCCGGGCCGCGGCGCGCGCCTCGCGACGCATGCGCTCGAAGGCGTTGACGCGCTCCCGCTCGGGCAGGTGCTCGGGAACCCGGGGCTCCTTGACGGCCACCTCGCGGTCGACGGTCTCGTCCTTCGCCCGCCATACGGTGCCCATGCCGCCGTGGCCGAGCTTGGACAGCAGCCGGTAGCGGCCGGCTATCAGGCGGCCGGCGCCCGGGTCCTGCTGCGCCTGCGGGTGCTGGGGGTGCTGCGGCCGAGGGGGCTGCTGCTGGTGGGGCACCTGCTGCGGCTGCTGTTCGGCCGCGGCCTGGGTGGGCGCGGCGTACGGCGCCGCGGGCGGCTGCTCGGCGTACGGGTTGGGCTGCCCGTACCGGGGGTGCTGGGGGTGGGGGACGTTCTGCGGGCCCTGCTGCGGTGGCTGCAGCCCGTAGCTCGTCGGCTCGTTCGGCTGTCCCCCTTGGTTCATCATGGTCACATCCTGGCGAAGTGGAACCGCGGAGACCACCTGGGGCGGGGTTCGGATGCAGCACCGTGACAAACCCGGCTCGCCCGGCAGGGTCCGTCCCTGATCAGCCCCCGCCGGATCCTCCCGTCGCCCGCACGACGAACGAGTCGACCGCGGTGTCGAAATACCGTTTCGCCTGGTCGGAGCGGCCGACCGGCGCCGAGACCCACACGTCGTACATCCGGCCGCCCTCCTCCCAGCACAGGTCGTACGTGTGGCGGGCGCCCTCCGCCTCGGTGAAGCCGTCCCAGGTGAACTGCCAGAGGGCCGCGGGCCGTCCGTTGTGCGCGGTGGCGATGACCTCGCCGTCCCGGTAACCGGGGTTGTTCTCGGGGCCGTCGGCGTCGGAGCGGCGCATCACCTCGAGCGGGCCGCCCTCCTCCGGGTCGGCCACCTTGATGCCGATGCGGAAGGTGCCGCCCGGCGACATGTAGAAGACGCGCGACCCCTGCGGCTTGCGCGTGAAGCCGTCCGGCACGGCGAGCGAGAAGCCCTTCGGGTCCTTGGCGATGCGATAACCGGCCGGTGCCGCGGGCACCGGAGTCGCCGTCGTGGTCTCCGTCTGCTGCCGGGTCACGGTCACCGTCGGGGTGGGTCTGTCCGGGGAACCGGTGGGCGACGGCACCGAGGTGCCGGGCGCCCCCTCCCCCTCGCCGTCCCGGCCCAGGAGCAGCGTGGCCGAGACCCCGGCCCCGGCCACGACCAGGACCAGCACCGCGGCGGCCAGAATCGTACGGGCCGAGCGCCTCGGCCTCGCAGGCCCAACACCTGGCTCAGAACCATGCGGTGGACGCAGCCCAGGCACCTGAGAGCCCTGCCCGTGCATATGCGGCACGTGCGGAAGCGACACATGAGGGCGCGGCATGTGGTGGCGGGGCACATCGCGCTGCGTGGGGACGCGGTCGGTCGGCAGCATGGGGGTGCGGCCGGTCTCGACGTAGGCCCGCAGCATGCGTTCCGCCTCCGCCGCGGTCAGCCGCCGGTCGGGATCGCGCTCCAGCAGCCCGACGACGACCGGCTGCAGCGGAGCGGCCGCGTCCGGGAGCCGGATCTCGTCCATGACGACGGCGTGCAGGACACCGCCCAAGGAGTCGCGGTGGAAAGGGGATTCACCACTGAGCACCGTGCACAGCAGCGCTCCGAGCGACCACAGGTCGGATTCGGGGCCGGTTCGGTCGCCCGACATCCGCTCGGGCGACGTGTACTCGGGCGAGCCGACGAACGACCCGGTCTCGGTGAGCGTCGTCGCCCCCGTGACCTGCGCGATTCCGAAGTCCGTGAGCACGACGCGGCCGGTGCCCACCTCCATGAGGACGTTGGCCGGTTTGAGGTCGCGGTGCAGCACACCCGCCTGGTGCGCCTTCTGCAGAGCGGCCAGCAGCGCGAGGCCGATACGGGCTGCCTCGCCGGCGTCCACCGGTCCGTTCCGGGCGATCCGCTCCGCGAGCGAGCCGCCGTCGATCAACTCCATCACCATGTACGGGCGTTCGTCGTCTTCGACGACATCGTGCACGACGACCACGTTCGGATGGCTGAGCTGAGCGACCGCCCGCGCCTCGCGCAGCGTTCGCTCCCGCTGCAGCCGGGCCCCCTCCGGGGAGAGCGTCTCGTCGAGAGCGAGCTCCTTGACGGCCACCTGACGGCCGAGAAGCTGGTCGGTGGCGCGCCAGACGACGCCCATTCCGCCCCGTCCAAGGCGCGCCTGGAGCCGGTAGCGGCCGGCGATGACGCGGACGTTGTCCCCCTCGGTCCCCATGCGGCCCATCATGCCGCACGCGTGTGCACATGGAAGGTCATCCTCCGGCCGACGTGACCGGATCAGGTGTGCTGGCGGTTTCGCGTCGTTCCGATCCGTACGCAAGAGCGAACAACACCCGGTCGTCCGCGGCCGGACGGCGTCCCGCGACGACCGCCGTGCCGCTGCGACGGCGCCCCCTCAGCCGGTGACCTGATACGTCGCCGAAGCCTGCTCGTACAGCCTCGTGACCTCGTCGCGCTCCGCTTCCGGTCCGCGGACCTGGACGACGTGGTAGCGCCCGTCGATGACCATCGCGAGATTGCGTACGTAGATCTCCCGCCCCTTGGCGTCCTGCCAGGTGAACTGCCCCTCGGCCATGGTCCGGCCGCCCACCTCGATGGTGCGCATTCCGCTGGAGGTGGCCCAGCTGGAGTCGCGGAAGGGCTGCAGTTCCGGCTCCTTCTCGCGTTGGTACGTCATGGGGTCGCTGCCGTACACCGATGTGCTGTCCCGGCCGGATACGACGATCAGCGTGAAGTCGCCGTCCGTGTAGCGGACCTGATCCTGTTCGTCGTCCGGGTGCCGGTCCCAACCTCTGGCCACGGCGACCTGGAAGCCTTCCGGGTCCTTGCGCAGGACGAACCCCGCCGGCAGCTCCGGCCCCGTGGTCTGTGTGTGCTGTGAACCGCCGCTCGGAGAGGCGCCACTCGACTCGAAACCGCCGCTCGAGGCCGCGGAACCCGCCTCACCCGCGGTGCCCGAACGGTCCTGTCCCTGACTTCCGTCGCCGCGCGGCTCGGCCTTCGGCATGAACAGCATCGCGTAGGCGATGGCCGCGGCGAGTCCCAGCAGTATGAGCAGGAGCAGCGTCCGGCCGAGCGACCTCGGTCCTCGCTGCCGCGGCTGCCGGTCCGGCTTGGCCCGTTTGTGCCGGCCGCTGTGCCCGGTGGTGGCGGGCGGCTGGGCACGGCGCTTCCGTACGATCTCGCCGCGGCGGCGTACGACGGGCAGGCGGCCGGCGTCGTACGGCGGTGCTGCCACGACGTTGGCGCCCGCATCCGGCTCCGGCGCCGACCTGACGAGCGAGCGCAGCCAGCCGCGCAGCTCCTCGAAGTCGATCCGCTCGATGGGGTCCTGACGCAGCAGTGACTCGACGACGGGGCGCAGCGGTCCGCACTCCTCCGCGAACGCGGGCGGCTCCGCGCACACGAGCTGCACCAGTTCGGCGGTGGTCTCCTCCGGATACGGCGCGTGTCCCTGCACCGCACGGAACAGCAGCGCGCCCAGCGCCCACAGGTCCGTGGCCGGGCCGACGGGCGGCGCGAGCTGCCAGTTCTCGTGCACGGGGCCGGCCTGTTCCGGGGCCCATCGCTCGGTGACGGGTCCGACCACCACCATGCGGGCCTGCCGGGCGCGCTCGGCGGCCAGCGGCGTGGCGGGGCCGCGGCTTTGGCGACCGGGTGCGACGAGTTCGTTCCAACGCGTACCGGTGTGGGTGGATTTGCTGCCCGATTTGGTGAGTGCTGGTGCTTCGTCGTGGCGCGCCGCCGGGATCATGTCGCTACTGGGCGGGGCTTCAGCTCCGGTGCCTGCTCCGGTTCCGGTGCTTGTCTCGTTTGTGGCTTCGGTTCTGGTCTCGGCTTCAGCCCGGGCCTCGGGGCCGGTTCCCGTCTCGGGTCCGGTTCCGGCTGCGATTTCGCGTCCGTGTTTGTCGGTTCTGTCGGACGCGTCTCGGGTCTCGTCGGCCTGCCCCGCCACCCCGCGGGCTCGCGGAACCGCCCCGTGCCAGTACTGCTCCAGGCGCACTCCATGGGCCTGGTCGGGGCGTGGTGCATACGACTGACCGGGGTGCGGTGCATACGACTGACCGGGGTGCGGTGCATACGACTGACCGGGGTGCGGTGCATACGACTGACCGGGGTGCGGTGCATACGGCTGGTCGGGGTGCGGTGCCTGGTCGGAGCGAGGCGCGGGCAGGGACGGCGTCGCGTCGGGGCGCCGCTCCTGGGTGACCCGCGCGGCGGCCCGCGCACCGGCGCGATAGGCCGCGATGGCTCCGGCACGCGCCGCCCTGACGTCGACGTCACCACCGGCGTCGAGGGCGCGCCGCCCCAGAGCCGTGGTCGGGGACGTGCCGGACGGCGTGGGTGGCGACGTCGGCACCGCCGCCCGGGAGGAGGAGGGGGACGGGCCGATGGCGGGAGCGCCGACGGGCCGCGGGCCACCTGCCCCGCTGCCCCGGCCCGAAGCGCTCGTGTCGAAGTCGCCGGCCGCACTGGCCCCACCGACGTCGCCGGTCCCGCCGAAGTCCGCGGTTCGGCCATCAGCAGCGAAGTGATCGGCACCCGCATCGGCAGCATCGGCATGGGAGAAATCTCCGGCACCGGCGAAGTCTTCGGCCGGCCGAGGATCGTAGCCGCACAGGGCCTCCTCCGCCGCGCCGGCGGCCAGGCCCGTCAGCATCACACGGCCGTCGTCGCAGACCAGGACCGTGCGCGTGGTGATGTTGCCGTGCACCCAGCCATGGGCGTGCAGGGCACGCAGCGCGGTCAGCACGTCCGAGGCGACCTCAGCCGCCCGGTACGGCGTGAGCGGTTTCTCGGCGAGCAGCGCCGCGAGCGGCCGGGCCGCCACCAACTCGCTGACGATCCACAGCGAACCGCCGTCCGCGAACACGTCGAAGACCTGGTCGAGCCGCGGATGGTCGGGGACCTGTGCGGCTGCCTGCGCCGCCTCGATCGCGCGCCGCACCGCCGGGTCCGTGGGCCTGCGCGTCGCGCGACCGGGGGCGCGCCGCGGAGCCGCACCGACGAACCCCTCCGGCAGACCGTCGGCGTCGAGCACCTCCGCCTCGACGACCTCCGGCAACTGCACCTGCCTGACGAGGACTTCCTGCCCGCTGAAGGTGTCGAAGGCCCGCGTCTGCGCCAGTTCGTACTCGTCCGACGGCGGCAGCGGCAGGCGGTAGCGGTCGGCGAGCGCTCGCCCCGCGTAGTCGTCCACGACGCCTCCCCCGTCCCCGCACGGCGGTCAATTCCGTTCGTCTTATATACGTCTTGCGTACGGTTGCGGCCGGATGCGGCTGCGTACCGTCCGCAACCACTCACGATACGTGCCGAAGGCAATCCGCATTGACGGATTCGGGATCTCACGAAACGCGCCGCGAAATCGGACGGGTTGGGACGGGGATGGACGGTCGCGGACGGGATGGACGGGTGCGGACGGGATGGACGGGCTCGGACGGGTCAGGACTTGGGCGTGAACGTCCGGGCGAACGTCTGCCAGGTCTCACGCCTCTGCTCGCCGCTCCAGCCCTTCGCCTTCGCCGTGTACATGAGCGCATAGCCCTGGTGGGAGTTGACGACGAAGCCACGGTCTATCGACCGCCACTTGGTGCCGCCGTCCACATAGGTGAACTCCCAGTCCGCCGTGTTCCAGCCGCGGTAGTCCACCTTCTCGATCCGGATGCGGTGGTACTGGGAACGGGTCATGTACCGCTCCTGGTTCTCCCAGTCGCGCACCGCGTCGTCCTTGGGCGTCGTCGTCCAGCCGACCAGCAGCTTCTGTCCGTCCGGGCCGGTGAAACGCGCACCCGCGGCATCCGTGGAGACGTACTTCCAGCCCTTCGGCAGCCCGATCGAGAACCCCTGCTGGTGCTTGTACGTCGTCACCGCGTCGTACTTCGAGCCCGTGGCGTCGTCGCTGTCGCTCTCGGCGCCCGAGCTCTCTCCGGGGTCCGCACTCTGGCCTGCGGACTCGTTCGAACCGGTGTCCTCGCTCGGGCCCGTCTCCTCGGCGCTGCCCTTGTCCGTACCCGTATCGTTCCCGCTGCCCTTGCCTGCCTCGTCGCTCCCGGCGGTCGCACCGCTGGATGCGGCCTTGTCGCTGCCGTTGCCGTTGCCCTGCGCCGTGCCGCCGTCGTCGCCGCCCAGCGCGAACGCCAGCACGGTGCCCAGTACGGCGAGCGCGACGACCACGGCGACGGCCACGAGCGTGCGCCGCGGCACCACATCGGCGAGCGACGCCTTGGGCTGGGGACGCGGCGGGGTGGCCGGGGGCGTCGGAGTGGCCGGAAGCCCGGAAGCTCCGTGCGCCGCGGCCGGGTCCTCGCCCGCGGCACCCCGGGCTGCGGAGGTCCCACCCGTGCCGACACCAGCGGCGCCCGCAGCACCAGCGGTGCGGGCGGCGCCCGAGCCCGCGTCGGCGGCCGCATTCGAGACGCCGTCCCCGGTGGCGGACGCGGCATCCGCGCCGGTGGCGGCGGCCGTGGACTTGCCTGCGGCCGTTGACTTGCCTGCCGAAGCGTTTGTTCTGGCAGCGTCCGTCCCGGACGCGGTGGTGCGCGCCGCCTCGGGGCCGGCTACTCCAGCTCCACCGCCACGAGCATCCCTGGACGGGCCGGCCGCCCCTCCGGCAGTCCCGAGCGCTTCGGCGGAGTCGGCACGACCGCCCGAGCTCGCGGAACGGGAAGAACCGGCGGTACCAGCGGCGTCGGCAGCACCAGCGGCACCGCCACCGGACCCAGCCGCACCAGCAGCCGCCCCGCCGCCGAGCCCACTCCCAGAGGCCGCATCGGAACGGGTGACGGAATCCGAAGGCGCCGTGGCCGGCTCCGACGCCGCCGACGACGCCGTGGTGGTCTTGCGCGCCGGCCGCAGCGAACGCAGCGCGCCGCGCAGCCGCTCCGCCGCGTCCTCGGCCTTGCGTCCCGCGGAGCCCGCGGCGCCACCGGCCGACGCAGCAGCAGCGGAGGACGCCGCACACCCGGCCGCCGGACCGCCGCCCGACGCACCGCCCGCCTTCGGACCGCCCCTGCGCGGCCGCTTCTCCGGCACGGGCGGCAACGGCACGACCTTCGTGGCGTCGACCGGCTCCGGCTCGGGGGCGTGGATCACGTCGCTCAGCAACGCCCGCGCGCCCGCGTCATCGAGCCGCTGCTCGGGGTCCTTGGCGAGCAGGCCGTAGATGACCTTCTCCAGGGGACCCGCGTTCTTCGGCGGCTCCAGCGGCTCGGTCATCACGGCGGTGAGCGTCGCGATCGCGGAGCCCTTGTCGTACGGCGGGAAGCCCTCCACCGACGCGTACAGCAGACCGCCGAGCGACCACAGGTCGGCCGCGGGCCCGGGCTTGTGCCCGCGCGCCCGCTCTGGCGAGATGTACGAGGGCGCGCCGACGAGCATGCCGGTCGAGGTGATGGACGGGTCGCCCTCGACCTGGGCGATGCCGAAGTCGGTCAGCACGACCCGGCCGTCGTCCGCGATGAGCACGTTGGACGGCTTCACGTCGCGGTGCAGGATCCCCTCGCGGTGCGCCGAGCGGAGGACGTCGAGGATCGCGAGGCCGACCTCGGCCGCACGCTTCGGCGTCAGCAGCCCGTCCTCCCGGATGACCTCGGCGAGCGACTTGCCCTCGACGAGCTCCATCACGATCCACGGCCGGTCGTCCTCGTGGACCACGTCGAACACGGTCACCGCGCTCGTGTTGCGGATCCTCGCGATGGCCTTGGCCTCGCGCAGCGTGCGCGTGACGAGGCGGCGCTTCTCCTCCGCGTCGATGCTCGAGGGGAACCTCAGCTCCTTGACGGCGACCGCACGCCCCAATGTCTCGTCCAGGGCGCGCCAGACCGTGCCCATGCCGCCGCGGCCTAGGACCCCTCCCAGCCGGTAGCGCCCGGCGAGGAGACGTGCACTGTTGTCCTGACGGGCTTCGCCCGCTTGCTCCGCCTCCGACATGCGTCCCCTCTGCAACCCGCCCTGACAGAGCCTTCATTGTCCCTCACCCGGGGACCGGCCGACGCCCAGGGTCCGCCGTCCCGCATGATGGGTCGCACACATGGAGGACCGCATGCCCCTGCCACGGACACAGCTGGCCGTACTGCTGGCCGCGACCCTCCTCTGCCTGTCCACTGGCAGCGCCCCGGCCTCCGCGACACCGCCGGCGGACGCCGCTCTCACTCTGCTCGTCACCCGCGGCAAGGCCCCTGCGGCGGCCCTGCTGGCCCGCGAGGAAAAAGGCTCACGCTTCGCCCGTACGGGTCCCGCCATACGGCGTGCCGACCACTTCCGCGCGGGCAGCATCACCAAGACGTTCATCGCAACAGTAGTGCTGCAGCTCGCAGCCGAACACCGGCTCTCCCTGTCCGATACCGTGGACCGCCATCTCCCCGGCCTGATACGGGGCCACGGCAACGATGGCCGGATGCTGACCCTGCGGGCGCTGCTCACCCACACCAGCGGCCTCTACGACTTCACAGCAGACACCAAGGGCACCATCCCCGTCTCTCCCCTCCAGGCGGTCCGTACCGCGCTTGCGCACTCCCCGTCCCCGCGGGGCAGCTTCGCTTACTCGAACACCAACTACGTGCTGCTCGGCATGGTCATAAGGCAGGTCACCGGCCGTTCCTACGCCGCCGAGGCCGAGCACCGCATCATCACCCCTCTTCGTCTGACAGGCACCTCCTTTCCGGGCGCCCGCACCTCACTTCCCTCGCCGCACGGCCGCTCCTACACCTCCGACGGCACGGACGTCACCGCCCTGGACCCCCGGGTCGCCGGCGCGGCCGGAGAACTCGTCTCCACCCTCGCCGATCTGGGCCGCTTCTACGCCGCCCTGCTCGGCGGGAGGCTGCTCCCGCCCGCCGAACTGCACGAGATGCTCAACACCCGTGCGACGCACGGCCGCTATGGAATGGGCCTCTATCCCGTGCAGCTGCCCTGCGGCACCACGGTGTGGGGCCACAACGGACGCATAGCGGGCAGCTATGTGCGCACCGCGGCCACGCGCGACGGCCGACGCGTGCTCATACTGCGGGTCAACACGGACGCGATAGCGGACCCGAAGCTCGAACCGAGCGTGCTGACCGCCGAATTCTGCCCCCGGGCGCCCTGAGAGCGCTGCTGCCGGTTCTGAGAGCAGCTGCTGCCGGTCACCGGCCGCAGAGGCCCGGTCTCCGGCTACAGCGGCACGATGTCCGGCGCCCCCAGTCGCGCCGCGTCCGCCGTCAGGTCGTCCGGTTGGCGCTGGGACTCGCGCTCGGCCTCGACCCGCTTCTGATAGTGCTCCACCTCGCGCTCGATCTGGTCCTTGTCCCAGCCCAGCACCGGAGCCATCAGCTCCGCGGCCTCCCGGGCGCTGCGCGTGCCCCGGTCGAAGGTCTCTATGGATATCCGGGTGCGCCGCGTGAGGACGTCGTCGAGGTGCCGCGCACCCTCGTGCGAGGCGGCGTAGACGATCTCGGCCCGCAGATAGTCGTCCGCCGCATGGAGCGGCTCGCCCAGCGACGGGTCCGCGGCGATGAGGTCGAGGAGCTCCTCGGTCAGCGCGCCGTAACGGTTCAACAGGTGCTCCACGCGGGCCACATGGATGCCGGTGCGCGCCGCTATCCGTGCCCGCGCGTTCCACAGCGCCCGGTATCCCTCGGCTCCGACGAGCGGGATCTCCTCCGTGACGCAGTCCGCGACGCGCTGGTCGAGGCCGTGCACCGCCTCGTCCACCGCGTCCTTGGCCATCACCCGGTACGTCGTGTACTTGCCGCCCGCCACGACGACGAGACCGGGGGCCGGATGGGCCACCGTGTGCTCGCGGCTGAGCTTGCTCGTGGCCTCCGACTCCCCGGCGAGCAGGGGCCGCAGTCCCGCGTACACCCCCTGGACGTCGTCCTTCGAAAGCGGCACCGCGAGCACCGAGTTGACGTGCTCGAGCAGATAGTCGATGTCGGCGCTCGACGCCGCCGGGTGCGCCTTGTCCAGGTCCCAGTCCGTGTCCGTCGTCCCGATGATCCAGTGCCGCCCCCACGGGATCACGAACAGCACGGACTTCTCGGTCCGCAGGATCAGGCCCGTCGTGGAGTGGATGCGGTCCTTGGGCACGACGAGGTGGATGCCCTTGGAGGCCCTGACGTGGAACTGCCCCCTCTCGCCCACCATCGCCTGGGTGTCGTCCGTCCACACACCGGTGGCGTTGACGACCTGCTGGGCGCGGACCTCGTACTCCCCGCCGGCCTCCACGTCCTGCACCCGGGCGCCGACGACGCGCTCGCCCTCGCGCAGGAAGCCGGTCACCCGGGCGCGGTTGGCGACCTTCGCGCCGTACGCCGCGGCCGTGCGGACCAGGGTCGCCACATAGCGGGCGTCGTCCATCTGCGCGTCGTAGTACTGCAGGGCCCCCACCAGCGCCTCCTTCTTGAGGCACGGCGCGACCCGCAGTGCATGACTCCTGCTCAGGTGCCGGTGCATCGGCAGCCCTCGGCCGTGCCCGCGCGCCATCGACATGCCGTCGTACAGGGCCACGCCCGTTCCTGCGTAGAGCCGCTCCCAGCCCCTGTGCTGGAGCGGATAGAGGAACGGCACCGGCTTGACCAGATGAGGCGCGAGCCGCTCCAGGAGGAGGCCCCGCTCCTTCAGCGCCTCGCGCACCAGCGCGAAGTCGAGCATCTCCAGATAGCGCAGACCGCCATGGATCAGCTTGCTCGACCGGCTCGAGGTGCCGGAAGCCCAGTCCCTCGCTTCGACCAGGCCGGTCGACAGGCCGCGCGTCGCGGCGTCGAGTGCGGTGCCCGCGCCGACCACACCGGCGCCCACGACCAGGACGTCCAGCTCACGCTCGGCCATGCCCGCGAGTGACTCGGCGCGCTCCGCCGGCCCCAGTGTCGCTGTCCTCACTGCTGCCTCCCGTTTTCGTCGCGCTCGCTGCCGCACCCTTCGGGTGTGCCCGGGCCCGCATCCCCCATGCCCAAATTCTGACCGCGCCGCCCGACTTCAGCCACCGCCCACTCCTCAGCCTGTGGACAACACTCGGCGATCATCGGGCCAGCAATGCCGCATAACGGTCATATTTACTCCTAGTCTGACATTGCGCTGGTCCACCTTGTCCACAGGGCTTGCGCGATCCGCCCGCTCCGGTTATTGGGAAGGACGTCCCACCCCCATGCCCGCAGATCTCGCAGTCGTCGGACTCGGCCACATCGGCCTGCCCCTCGCCCAGGCCGCCGTCGCCGCCGGCATCGCCACGCTCGGTTACGATCCCGGCCTCGCCGCCGACCGCCCCGCCGCCCGACTCCCGGCCGACGGCGCGGACACCGGACCCCTGCTGGACCCCGGGGCCCTGGTCGACACCGGCGTCCTCACCGCCGCCGAACTGCGCCGGATGCTCTCGGGGGGCTTCCGGCCCATCACCGACCCCGCCGAGCTGGGCCGGGTCCGCACAGCCGTCATCTGCGCGCCGGTTCCGCAGGGCGCGGACGGCGCACTCGACCTGGGCCCGCTGTCCGGTGCGGCTCGCGCTCTGGCCGCCCGGCTGCGCCCGTACACCACCGTCATCCTCGAATCACCCGTGCCGCCGGGCACCACCGAGGGAGTCCTGCGCACCCTCCTCGAAGAGGGCTCCGGCCTCCGCGCGGGCCGCGACTTCCACCTCGCGTACTCCCCCAGCCGCACCGACCCCGGCAGCCGCACCCACGGCCACGCCAACACCCCCAAGGTCATCGGCGGCCTCACCCCCGCCTGTACCGAATCGGCCGCGGCCTTCTACGGCCGCCTCACCGACAAGGTGGTACGCGCGCGTGGCCTGCGCGAAGCCGAGACGGTCCAGCTCCTCGAGACCAACTACCGGCACGTCAACATCGCCCTGGTCAACGAAATGGCCGTCCTCTGCCACGACTTGGGCATCGACCTGTGGGACGTCATCCGCTGCGCGGAGACCAAGCCGTTCGGTTTCCAGGCCTTCCGGCCGGGGCCCGGCGTCGGCGGCCACAGCGTGCCCCAGGACCTGTCGGGGCCCCCGCACACCGTCCGCCCGCTGCGCATGGTGGAGCTCGCCCAGCAGGTCAACGGCCACATGCCCCGGTACGTCATCCAGCGCACCGCGACCCTCCTCAACGAGCACGGCAAGTCCGTGCGGGGCGCCCGCATCCTGCTGCTGGGCGTCACGTACAAGCCGGACCTCGCCGACCAACACGGCTCCCCCGCCCGTGAGATCGCCACCCGTCTGCTGGAACTGGGCGCCGCGGTCAGCTACCACGATCCGTACGTCGCCGCCTGGAGTGTGCTCGACCGCCCCGTTCCCCGCGCCGACTCGTTCTACGAGGCGGCGGCCGACGCGGACCTGACGCTCCTCCTCCAGCCCCACCGCACGTACGACCTGCAGGGCCTGGCCGTGAAGGCCCAGCTGCTGCTGGACACTCGGGGCGCCACGCCGGCGGGTGCGGCCCACCGGCTCTGAACGCCCCCGCCGTCGTGGGTCGGAAAAACGACCGGGGGCGCCCATCCGAAGAGGGCGCCCCCGAATTCAGCTCAGGCAGCGGCCGGCGTCACCGCTTGTGCTGCGAGTCCGCCACCGTGACCTCGACCCGCTGGAACTCCTTCAGCTCGCTGTAGCCCGTGGTCGCCATGGCGCGGCGCAGGGCGCCGAAGAAGTTCATCGAGCCGTCGGGGGTGTGCGACGGACCGGTGAGGACCTCCTCGATCGTGCCGACCGTGCCGAGGTCCACCTTCTTGCCACGCGGCAGCTCCTCGTTGACGGCCTCCATGCCCCAGTGGTGGCCCTTGCCCGGCGCGTCGGTCGCGCGCGCGAGCGGGGAGCCCATCATCACCGAGTCGGCGCCGCAGGCGATCGCCTTCGGCAGGTCGCCGGACCAGCCCACACCGCCGTCCGCGATCACGTGCACGTAGCGGCCGCCGGACTCGTCCATGTAGTCGCGGCGGGCGGCGGCCACGTCGGCGACCGCGGTCGCCATCGGGACCTGGATGCCGAGGACATTGCGCGTGGTGTGCGCGGCGCCGCCGCCGAAGCCGACCAGCACGCCCGCCGCACCCGTGCGCATCAGATGCAGGGCGGCGGTGTACGTGGCGCAGCCGCCGACGATCACCGGGACGTCCAGCTCGTAGATGAACTGCTTCAGGTTGAGGGGCTCGGCCGCGCCCGACACGTGCTCGGCCGACACCGTCGTACCGCGGATCACGAAGATGTCGACGCCCGCGTCCACGACGGCCTTGGAGAACTGGGCCGTACGCTGCGGCGACAGCGCGGCCGCGGTGACCACGCCGGAGTCGCGCACCTCCTTGATCCGCTGGCCGATCAGCTCCTCCTTGATCGGGGCGGCGTAGATCTCCTGGAGGCGGCGGGTCGCGGTGGCCGGGTCCAGCTCCGCGATCTCGTCGAGCAGCGGCTGCGGGTCCTCGTACCGCGTCCACAGGCCCTCGAGGTTCAGCACGCCCAGGCCACCGAGCTCGCCGATGCGGATCGCGGTGGCCGGGGAGACGACCGAGTCCATGGGGGCTGCCAGGAAGGGCAGCTCGAAGCGGTAGGCGTCGATCTGCCAGGCGATCGAGACCTCCTTCGGGTCCCGCGTGCGCCGGCTGGGGACGACGGCGATGTCGTCGAACGCATACGCCCGGCGGCCGCGCTTGCCGCGCCCGATCTCGATCTCAGTCACGTGTGTGGCCTTTCCCTCTGCGTTTCAGCGTCTTCCAGTATCCCCGACGCACACGACGAGGGCGGCCCCGGAATCTCCGGGACCGCCCTTCACGCGCGTGGCTCAGCCCTTGCGGCTGTAGTTCGGCGCCTCGACCGTCATCTGGATGTCGTGCGGGTGGCTCTCCTTGAGGCCCGCCGACGTGATCCGCACGAACCGGCCGCGCTCCTGCAGTTCGGCAACGGTCCGCCCGCCGACGTAGAACATCGACTGCCGCAGACCGCCGACCAGCTGGTGCACGACCGCCGAGAGCGGACCCCGGTAGGGAACCTGGCCCTCGATGCCCTCCGGAACCAGCTTCTCGTCGGAGGCGACACCCTCCTGGAAGTAGCGGTCCTTGGAGAAGGACTTCCGGTCGCCGCGGGTCTGCATCGCGCCCAGCGAGCCCATGCCGCGGTACGACTTGAACTGCTTGCCGTTGATGAAGAGCAGCTCGCCCGGCGACTCCTCGCAGCCCGCGAGCAGCGAGCCCAGCATCACCGTGTCCGCGCCGGCGACCAGCGCCTTCGCGATGTCACCGGAGTACTGCAGGCCGCCGTCGCCGATGACCGGGACCCCGGCCGCCTTGGCGGCGAGCGCCGCCTCGTAGATGGCCGTGACCTGCGGTACGCCGATGCCGGCGACGACACGGGTCGTGCAGATGGAGCCCGGGCCGACGCCCACCTTGATCGCGTCGACGCCGGAGTCGATGAGCGCCTGCGCACCGTCGCGCGTGGCGATGTTGCCACCGATGACGTCGACGCCGGACGAGTTCGACTTGATCTTGGCGACCATGTCGCCGACGAGTCGCGAGTGGCCGTGCGCGGTGTCGACGACGATGAAGTCGGCGCCCGCCTCGATCAGCGCCTGGGCGCGCTCGAAGGCGTCGCCCGCGACACCGACGGCGGCGCCGACGATGAGCCGCCCCTCCGCGTCCTTGGCGGCGTTCGGGTACTGCTCGGCCTTCACGAAGTCCTTGACGGTGATGAGGCCCTTGAGGACGCCGTTGTCGTCGACCAGCGGCAGCTTCTCGATCTTGTGGCGGCGCAGCAGCTCCATGGCCTCCACGCCGGAGATCCCGACGTTGCCGGTGACCAGCGGCATCGGCGTCATGACCTCGCGCACCTGGCGCGAGCGGTCGTTCTCGAAGGCCATGTCGCGGTTGGTGACGATGCCCAGCAGCTTGCCGGCGGGGTCGGTGACCGGGACGCCGCTGATGCGGAACTTGGCGCAGAGCGCGTCGGCCTCGGCGAGCGTCGCGTCCGGATGCACCGTGATCGGGTCGGCGACCATGCCGGACTCGGACCGCTTCACCAGGTCGACCTGGTTGGCCTGGTCCTCGATGGAGAGGTTGCGGTGCAGCACACCGGCGCCGCCCTGACGGGCCATGGCGATCGCCATGCGCGCCTCGGTGACCTTGTCCATGGCCGCGGACAGCAGCGGGACGTTGATCCGGACGTTCCGGGACAGATACGAGGAGGTGTCGATCTGGTCGGGCGCCATATCGGAAGCGCCCGGCAGCAGCAGCACATCGTCGTAGGTCAGCCCGAGTGTCGCGAATTTGTCGGGCACTCCGTCGATGGCAGTCATGACACCTTCTCCAAATGGCCTTGATCGGTGCGGATGTCCATGCTAACGGGAACCGGAGGCGTCTCATTCCACGAACAAGATCACCGAGCAGCTTTGTACGTTCATACGTGACGGCGGCCCGCTCCGGCGGGAACGGGCTCGAGCACTCCCCGGGGCCCGCCCCGACATGCCGTACCTACTGCTCAGCCAGGGCCCGCAGCCGGCTCAGCGCCCGGTGCTGGGCCACCCGCACCGCTCCCGGCGACATTCCCAGCATCTGCCCGGTCTCCTCGGCCGTGAGTCCGACGGCGATCCTCAGGAGCAGCAGCTCGCGCTGGTTCTCCGGCAGGTTCGCGAGGAGTTTCTTCGCCCACTCGGCATCGCTGCTCAGCACGGCCCGCTCCTCCGGGCCGAGTGAGTCGTCGGGCCGCTCGGGCATCTCGTCCGACGGGACGGCCGTGGAGCCCGGGTGGCGCATGGCGGCGCGCTGCAGGTCGGCGACCTTGTGCGCGGCGATGGCGAAGACGAAGGCCTCGAAGGGGCGCCCCGTGTCCTTGTAGCGCGGCAGGGCCAGCAGCACCGCCACGCACACCTCCTGCGCCAGGTCCTCGACGAAGTGACGGGCATCACCCGGCAGCCGGGACAGGCGCGTACGGCAGTAGCGAAGGGCGAGGGGGTGGACATGGGCGAGCAGGTCATGGGTGGCCTGCTCATCGCCCTCGACGGCACGGTGGACGAGCGCACCGATCACCGTCGTCCCGTCCTCGCGCATCGGTCCATGGTGCCTTGCGGCTGCTCGCTCCGTGGCACCACGTCCGTAGTTGTGCACCGAAGCGTTATGAGCAGGTGCGCCGGAACTCATCTCCTGCGCCCTCCCCTTCCGCTCGACCGACTTGTCCCCGAGGAACTCCACACCTCAAGGATGCGGCATCGGCCGCGAAGCGACATAAGCCGCTGCCGCGGCGGGGACACCAACCGCTGCCATGGCGGGCGGAAGCGGGCATCCGCCGCCCCGCCCACCGTACGGCGGGCGGGGATCGCCGTACCCCCGCGGCGGCACACCTAACGGACCAGGCCCCAGCGGAAACCGAGCGCCACCGCGTGCGCCCGGTCCGAGGCGCCGAGCTTCTTGAACAGCCGCCGGGCATGCGTCTTGACGGTGTCCTCGGAGAGAAAAAGCTCACGGCCGATCTCGGCGTTCGACCGGCCATGGCTCATGCCCTCAAGGACCTGGATCTCACGTGCGGTGAGCGTCGGCGCCGCCCCCATCTCGGCAGAGCGCAGCCTGCGCGGGGCGAGGCGCCAGGTGGGGTCGGCGAGCGCCTGCGTCACGGTGGCACGCAGTTCCGCACGTGAGGCGTCCTTGTGCAGATAGCCGCGGGCACCTGCCGCGACGGCGAGCGCGACGCCGTCCAGGTCCTCGGCGACGGTGAGCATGATGATCCGGGCACCCGGATCGGCGGAGAGCAACCGACGGACGGTCTCCACGCCCCCCAGACCGGGCATGCGTACGTCCATCAGAATCAGGTCCGAGCGGTCGGCCCCCCAGCGGCGGAGGACTTCCTCGCCGTTGGCCGCCGTCGTCACACGCTCGACGCCGGGCACGGTCGCGACCGCGCGGCGCAGCGCCTCTCGGGCAAGCGGGGAGTCGTCGCAGACGAGGACGGATGTCATGGCCGCCCTCCGCAGCTGATGCGCGTCACCTTGAACCTCCAGGCTGGTACGGATCGTCACCTGTGCGGTCGACACTCGAACAGCCGACACTGCCGTCTGCCCGAGCGCTTGTTCTTTCAACCGCTTCCGCAGACTCAACGACGGTCACTCGAAAGAGTTACGGGTCGGTCAGCCACCTTCGGCACTCTACGTGAGGGTACGGATACACCGCAGGTCGCGCGGCTACCGCTCGCAGTTCTGACGCCACCTATGCCCCATTCAGGCGCCTTTTCTTTCCATTTCCTGGTGTCTGCGACTAGATTCGCAAAGAGTCATATTTTCATCTCCTTAGACAGTAGATGTACGGTCGTGGGCACTGTCCGCGTCAGAACGGCTACAAGGGGACAAGCGATGGCAGATTTCTCCCGCCTTCCCGGACCGAACGCAGATCTGTGGGACTGGCAGTTGCTCGCGGCCTGCCGCGGAGTCGACAGTTCGCTCTTCTTCCACCCGGAGGGCGAGCGGGGAGCGGCGCGGAGCGCCCGCGAGAACTCGGCCAAAGAGGTCTGCATGCGATGCCCGGTGCGGGCAGAGTGCGCCGCCCACGCCCTTGCGGTGCGCGAGCCCTACGGCGTGTGGGGCGGGCTGACCGAGGACGAGCGCGAGGAGCTCATGGGTCGCGCGCGCAACAGGCTGGTGCCGGCTTCCACGGCGAGTGGCGGCAGCGCCGGCGAGGGTTGACGCGAAGCGTCAGCAGCTAATCGAAGGATCGTTTTTGCAGGAGGGGGCTCCTGCGAGGGGCACGCGCATGCGTGCCTGTTCTGTTTCCCGCCCTGATTCCCCGCGACCCTCGCGCCTGACGCGCCGCGGACCTGTCTCCTAACGCGCCGCGGCCCGAGCCAGGTGGTCGAGCGTCGCCGCCACCGCCGGTACCTGGGCCAGATCCGGCAGCGTCAGCGCGACGATCTCCCGTCGCACCGGGGGCTCGACCGCCACCGCCCGCACCCCCTTCGGGCGTACGGACTCCAGCGCGAGCTCGGGGAGTACCGCCACCCCGAGACCGGCCCCGACCAGCCCGACCACCGCCGGATAGTCGTCGGTGGCGAAGTCGATGCGGGGTGCGAAGCCCGCACTCTCGCAGACCTCGACCAGCTGTCGCCGGCAGCGCGGGCAGCCCGCGATCCACGGCTCGTCGGCGAGCTCCCCGATGGCGAGCGCGTCCGCCCCGGCGAGTCGGTGACCCTGGGGGACGAGACAGACGAGCCGGTCGGCGAGCAGGGGGCGCACCACCAGGTCGCCCCACTCCTCGGCGCCGGCCGCGCCCTCGTAGCGGAAGGCCAGCGTTACATCGCAGTCGCCCTCGCGGAGCATCTCGACCGAGCGCGGCGGCTCCGCCTCCACCAGCGAGACGCGGGTGCCGGGGTGTGCGGCGCGCAGCGCGGCCAGCGCGGAGGGAACGAGCGTGGAGCTGCCGCTGGGAAAGGAGACGAGCCGGACCCGGCCGGCCCGCAGGCCCGCGATGGCGGCGATCTCCTCCTCGGCCGCGGTGAGGCCGGCGAGGATGGTCGTGGCGTGCCGGACCAGCGCCTCGCCCGCCTGTGTGAGGCGCATCTCGCGGCCCGTGCGGATCAGCAGCGGCGTACCGGTGGAGGCTTCGAGGGCCTTCATCTGCTGGCTGACCGCGGGCTGGGTGCAGCCGAGTTCGCGGGCCGCCGCCGAGAAGGAACCCGTGGCGGCCACGGCACGCAGGACACGGAGATGACGGGCCTCGATCACACTTCGAGCATAAGCGTGTCTTGGGTACGACAGCGAATAATGAGTGGACGCTTTGGCGATCGATTACCTAGCGTTACCGCCATGAGGCTTCTCTCTGTGAATGTGGGCCGCCCCGAGTCCGTCGCGTACACGGATACGGAGAGCGGGCTGACCGGCATCGACAAGCGGCCGGCCGACGGCCCGGTCCGAGTGGTGGCCCCCGGCCCGAAGGGCGTGGGCGGCAGCGGGGTGGTCGGCGACGCGGTCTGCGACATGCGGCACCACGGCGGGGACGACCAGGCGGTGTACGCGTTCGCGCGCGAGGATCTGGACGCCTGGGAGCGCGAGCTCGGACGGCCGCTGCGGTCCGGCGCATTCGGTGAAAACCTCACGACGGAGGGGCTCGACGTGACCGGCGCGAAGATCGGCGAGCGCTGGCAGATCGGTCCCGATCTCGTGCTGGAGGTCACCTCCGGGCGGATCCCCTGCCGTACGTTTCAGGGGCATCTCGGGGAGAGGGGCTGGGTGAAGCGGTTCACGCGGCAGGGCTCCCCCGGTGCGTATCTGCGGGTGATCGAGCCCGGGGAGATACGGGCGGGCGACCCGATCGAGGTAGTGCACCGGCCGGATCACGAGGTGACCGTCGCCTTGCAGTTCCGGGCCGTCACGACCGAGCGTGAGCTGCTGCCGCGACTGCTTGCGGCGGCGGAGGGGCTGCACACGGGGGTGCTCAGGGACGCACGCGACTACGTGGCGAAGTACGGCTCCTGACGCTCCGTCATTGCACGGACCCCTGTCGTCCGTACGGTCTCCGCCACCCGTACGGACGAGGCGCCGCCGTGCGGCAGCGGGCGGACGGGCCCCGGCGCGGAAACCGGCAGTTGACTAGCCTTGATCCATGACAACGGCTCTGATTACGGGATCCACGGCGGGCATCGGCGCCGCCTTCGCGCGGCGCCTCGCCGCAGACGGCCGCAACCTGGTCCTGGTGGCGCGCGACACCAAGCGGCTTCGCGAGCAGGCCACCGAGTTGCACGATCGGCACGGCATCGAGGCGAAGGTGCTGACGGCGGACCTCGCGACGGAGGACGGCATCGAGGCGGTCGTCTCACGACTGAAGGACCGCAAGAGCCCGGTCGACCTGCTGGTCAACAACGCGGGCTTCGGCAACAAGGGCCGTTATCTGGAGGTCTCCATGGCCGACGAGCTGACGATGCTCAAGGTGCACTGCGAGGCCGTGCTCCGGCTGACGTCGGCGGCGGCGGAGGCGATGCGGGAGCGCGGCCGCGGAGCCGTGATCAACGTCGCCTCGGTGGCGGCGTTCGTCCCGCGCGGAACGTACGGGGCGTCGAAGGCGTGGGTCGTGCAGTTCACGCAGGGTGCCGCGAAGGACCTGGCCGGGTCGGGGGTACGGCTGATGGCGCTGTGCCCCGGCTTCGTACGGACGGAGTTCCACCAGCGTGCCGGGATGAGCACGGACAACATCCCCAAGTGGATGTGGCTCGACGCGGACAAGCTGGTCACGGCCGCGCTGGCCGATCTGTCCCGCGGGAAGACGCTGTCGATTCCGGACCCTCGGTACAAGGCGCTGATGGGCCTGGTGAAGGTGACCCCGCGGTCCCTGGTCGGCGGGATCTCGTCGAAGACGGGCCGGAAGTACGGGCCCCAGTGACGTCCAGGCCTCCGGGAATCCCATTGCGTCAAATCGGATGAATCGAATTCTTCACTAAAATGGAGGCATCCCACCGGGCCCGAGCACTTCGGGAGGCGTCATGACGTTCGTCCAGCTCATTGACTGCAAGACGAGCAGATTCGACGAGATGAACCGGCTCATGGACACATGGGTCGAGCAGACCAAGGGCAAGAGGACCGCCTCGCACAGCATCATCGGCAAGGACCGGTCCGACGACTCCCACTTCATCGAGATAGTCGAGTTCCCGTCGTACGAGGACGCGATGAGGAACTCGAACCTCCCGGAGACGGACCGGATCTTCCGGGAGATGGTGGCCCTCTGCGACGAGATGCCGACGTTCACCGACCTGGAGATCGTCCGCGACGAACAGCTCTACAAGGACACGTGCCGAGGGTTCTTCGCGACGATCGCCGCCAAGGGCGACCTTCCGCCGCTCGACGGCTTCCTGGCGGAGAACTACCACGACCACGATCCGGCCAACGACCCGGACAACATCGGGATGGACGCGATGCGCCGCGAGATAGAGATGTGGCGCGGCGGCTTCGATTTCGAGTTCACCATCGACGACCAGCTCGCCGAGGGCGACAGGGTCTGCACCCGCTGGACCTGGAACGCCACTCACACCGGCGAGTTCATGGGGATTCCGGCCAGCAACAAGCAGGTCACCATGACCGGCATCACCATCCACCGGTGCCGCGAGGACGGCAAGATCGTCGAGGGCTGGTGGCAGTACGACAGGCTGGGCCTTATGGGGCAGCTGGAGGCACTGGAGATGTAGCCGCGGTCCCGGCCGCCGACAAGACGTCAACAAGAGGAAGGTCCCCGTTCCCTGAGGGAACGGGGACCTTCCTTCGTCGTCAGCCGACGTGCGCCGACAAGACGTCAGTGCGCGTGGCCGTGGCCGTGACCGTGACCGGCCTCGGCCTCCTCCTCGGCCGGCTTCTCGACGACCAGGGTCTCGGTCGTGAGCAGCAGCGAGGCGATGGACGCGGCGTTCTCCAGGGCGGAGCGGGTGACCTTGACCGGGTCGATGACGCCGGACTTCACCAGGTCGCCGTACTCGCCGGTGGCGGCGTTGTAGCCGTTGCCCTTCTCGAGCTCGGCCACCTTGGAGACGATGACGTAGCCCTCGAGGCCGGCGTTCTCAGCGATCCAGCGCAGCGGCTCGACGGCGGCGCGGCGGACGACCGAGACACCGGTGGCCTCGTCGCCGGTCTTGCCGAGGTTGCCCTCGAGCACCTTCACGGCGTGGACGAGCGCGGAGCCACCACCGGAGACGATGCCCTCCTCGACCGCGGCGCGGGTCGCGGAGATGGCGTCCTCCAGACGGTGCTTCTTCTCCTTCAGCTCCACCTCGGTGGCGGCGCCGACCTTGATCACGCACACGCCGCCGGCCAGCTTCGCGAGGCGCTCCTGGAGCTTCTCGCGGTCCCAGTCGGAGTCGGTGTTCTCGATCTCGGCCTTGATCTGGTTGACGCGGCCCGCGACGTCCTCGGACTTGCCGCCGCCGTCGACGATGGTGGTGTCGTCCTTGGTGACGGTCACGCGGCGGGCGGTGCCGAGCACCTCGAGGCCGACCTGGTCGAGCTTGAGGCCGACCTCCTCGGCGATGACCTGGCCGCCGGTGAGGATCGCGATGTCCTGCAGCATCGCCTTGCGGCGGTCGCCGAAGCCGGGGGCCTTCACCGCGACGGCGTTGAAGGTGCCGCGGATCTTGTTCACGACGAGGGTGGACAGGGCCTCGCCCTCGACGTCCTCGGCGATGATCAGCAGCGGCTTGGAGGCACCGGCCTGGATGACCTTCTCGAGGAGCGGCAGCAGGTCCTGGATGGAGGAGATCTTGCCCTGGTTGATGAGGATGTACGGGTCCTCGAGGACGGCCTCCATGCGCTCCTGGTCCGTCACGAAGTACGGCGACAGGTAGCCCTTGTCGAAGGCCATGCCCTCGGTGAAGTCCAGCTCCAGACCGAAGGTGTTGGACTCCTCGACGGTGATGACACCGTCCTTGCCGACCTTGTCCATCGCCTCGGCGATGAGCTCGCCGACCTGCTGGTCCTGGGCGGACAGCGCGGCGACGGCGGCGATGTCGGACTTCTCGTCGATCGGGCGCGCGGTCGCGAGCAGCTCGTCGGAGACGGCGGCGACGGCGGCGTCGATGCCCTTCTTCAGGGCGGCCGGGGAAGCGCCCGCGGCGACGTTGCGCAGACCCTCCTTGACGAGGGCCTGGGCCAGCACGGTGGCGGTGGTGGTGCCGTCACCCGCGATGTCGTTGGTCTTGGTCGCCACCTCCTTCACCAGCTGGGCGCCGAGGTTCTCGTACGGGTCGTCGATCTCGACCTCACGGGCGATCGTGACACCGTCGTTGGTGATGGTGGGCGCGCCGAACTTCTTGTCGATGACGACGTTGCGGCCCTTGGGGCCGATCGTCACCTTGACCGTGTCGGCGAGCTTGTTGACGCCGCGCTCGAGGGCGCGACGGGCGTCCTCGTCGAACTTCAGGATCTTCGCCATGGGAGCGTTTCAGCCCTCTCGGAACTCGTATGAAAGAACTGCGCCCCTCGCCGCCCGGCTTCAGCGGGGTGGCCAGGGGCGCAGCTCACAAGCAAATCTTGCGGGTGACTTACTTCTCGACGATCGCGAGGACGTCGCGCGCCGAGAGGACGAGGTACTCCTCGCCGTTGTACTTCACCTCGGTGCCGCCGTACTTGCTGTACAGCACGACATCGCCGGTCTTCACGTCGAGCGGAAGGCGCTCGCCGTTCTCGAAGCGGCCCGGACCCACGGCGAGGACGACGCCCTCCTGGGGCTTCTCCTTCGCGGTGTCCGGGATGACCAGGCCAGAGGCCGTGGTCTGCTCGGCGTCCAGCGGCTGGACCACGATGCGGTCCTCGAGCGGCTTGATGGCAACCTTGGAGCTGGTGGTCGTCACGATCCGACCTCCCCCTTCGGAGATCTCACGGGGTTAACTGTCTGAGGTGGCGACCAGGTCGATCCGTCGTCGCGGGTGCCGGACCTGCCCGTCGCGTCTGGCACTCTCCAGGGGGGAGTGCCAGAGCCGAGACTATGACCGCGATTAGCACTCGGTCAAGCGGAGTGCCAACGCGGCGCAGACAACACCGCGAATCGCTCGTGCGGAGTGGTCGCGAGACGTTCGTACGAATCCGGCATACAGGGTCGGCGCAGCTTCCGTCAGAGGTAGTCCTCCAGCCTGGCCACGGCATATCCCTTGTCGGTGATCACCTTCATGACGTTCCGGATCATGTCGGGCATGGCGCCGTTCCACTCATCGCGGCCCCGGAAGTGGGTGAGGATGATGTCGCCGGGGTGGAGGTCGCGGTCCCACTCCCGCCACTCCATGTGGTCCACGAAGGCCTCGGCGTTCCACAGCGGAACGGCCTTGATGCCGCAGGACTTGGCGGCGCGCAGCGTGTCCCGGTTGTAGTTGCCGAAGGGCGGGCGGAAGACCGTGGGGCGCTTGCCGTACTGCTTCTCGATCACGTCCTGCATGCCGCAGATCTCACGCCGCTGCTCGTCGTACGAGAGGCCGGGCAGGTAGGGGTGGTTGAGCGTGTGGTTATTCAGCGTGACGCCGAGCCCCTGCATCTTCTTGAAGTATCCGTAGTCCTTCCTCACCAGGTAGTCGCTGAGGAAGGCGGTGTACGGGATCTTCAGCTCGCTCATCATCCTCAGCAGCGCCGGGTCCTTCTCAGCGCCGTCGTCGATGGTGAGGAAGACGACCTTGTCCTTCGTGGGGACGGTCGTGAAGACGGGCGGCAGGCCGTCGCCGTCCGTGACCTCGAAGCCCTCACGAGTCTCGATCCCCGGCTTGACGGCGGGCGGGGCGGGGGCCTGGAGTGGCGTCCCGGCCAGGCCCCAGCGCTTCGCGGCGGCGACCCGGGCGGCCTGCGAGTCGATCAGGTGCTGCGCGTACTCGTCGAGGGCGCGGGCGGGCGGGGCCTGGGGGTGGCGGCCCGGGCCGGGAAAGGGGCCGGGGCCGGGACCCGGCCGGGAGACGGCCCCCGAGCGGCCACCGGAGGCTTCGCCGCCATCGCCGCAGCCCGAGGCGACGGATGCGACGGCGAGTACGGCGAGACAGACCCGGAGCGGGGCTCGCCGAAGCCGCGTACGCCGCGCCGGCCCGCGCGCCGATCCTCGCAACGGCCCCTGCCCGACCCGCGCCTCGGGCGTGCCCTGCGGCAACCACCGCAGGACTTGCGCGCGTCGGGCCTGCGACTGCCCTGCGACCTGCGACGGCCCCGCGGCCTGCCATGAGCCAGTGGCCTTCGCCCAGCCTGCGACCCTCCCATGACCAGCGGACTTCTCCAGCCCAGGGACCCGCGCCAGCCCCGCGGCCTGCCTGCGCTGGTCGGTTTGCCTGCGCTGATCGGCGCCTCTGCGGCCGGAGGACGCCCCTCGCCGGTCCGCATCTCCTCGCCCGGCGGCCTCCACGCGCCGGTCGAAATACGCTCGCTCAGCGGCCTCCCCCTGCTGGTCGGCCTGCACGCGCCGGTTGACCTGTGCTCGGCCCGCGGCCGGTTCCCGCGCCGGGGTCTCCACCCGGCCGGACTTCGGCTTTCGCGGGCATGCCCTCCGATATCGGGAGCTTCGAGGGATCTTGTCTTTTTGTCGCATTTGACGCATGGCGTCGCATCCTGTCAGCGCCGCCGTTCCGGAACGGGTCGACACCGCCGCCGGACGCGCGCCATCCACCGGCTGGCCCACAATGGGCCGGTGAACGACCGTGCTCCCGCCTCCGCCGATTCCGTATCCGCCTTCTCCGCGCTGCTCACCGACGAGGGCCGCGCCCTCCTCGACGAGGTGCGCGACATCGATCCGGCGCAGGAGCTGACCGTGGCCACGCGGCTGCGCCGCGAGCACCCAGCCGCGCTGGTCTCGGCGGCCATCGGGCAGGCGCGGCTGCGGCAGCGGGCTGCCGCGAAGTTCGGTGCGGCGGACGCCGGGCGGATGTTCTTCACGCCGAACGGCGTGGAGCAGGCGACCCGCGCATCGGTCGCGACGTACCGCGCCGACCGGTTCGCCGCCCTCGGCGTACGCAGCGTCGCCGACCTGTGCTGCGGGATCGGCGGCGACGCGATCGCGCTGGCCCGCGCGGGTATCTCGGTGCTGGCCGTCGACCGCGACCCGCTGACGTGCGCGGTCGCCAGGGCGAATGCCGAGGCGCTCGGCCTCGACGGCCTGATCGAGGTGCGGGAGGCCGACGTGACCGAGGTGGACACCGGGTCGTACGACGCGGTCTTCGTGGACCCTGCGCGGCGCGGCGGACGCGGCCGCGTCTTCGACCCCGAGGCGTACTCGCCGCCGCTCTCCTGGGCCATCGGTGCGGCCCGCACGGCGCCCCGCGCCGCGTTGAAGATCGCTCCGGGCATCCCTCACGAGACGATCCCCGCCGACGCCGCGGCGGAGTGGATCTCGGACCACGGGGACGTGAAGGAGGCGGTGCTGTGGTTCGGCACGGAGCCCGGCACGGTCCGCGCGACGCTGCTGCCCGGCCCGCGCTCGCTGACGGGCCGCGGACTGCCCGATCCGGAGGTACGGCCCGTCGGCCGCTATCTCTACGAGGCGGACGGCGCCGTCATCCGCGCGCACCTGGTCGCCGAGGTCGCCCAGGACGTCGGCGGCGGACTGATCGACGAGACGATCGCGTACGTCACCGCGGACGAGCTGCGCCCCACCGCGTACGCCACCGCCTACGAGATCACCGACCAGCTGCCCTTCAACGTGAAGCGGCTGAAGGCGCTGCTACGGGAACGCGGGGTCGGGATCCTGACCGTCAAGAAGCGAGGGTCCGCCGTCGAGCCGGAGGAGTTGCGGCGGAAGGTGCGGCCGCAGGGGCCGAACTCGGCGACGGTCTTCCTGACGCGGGTGGCGGGGGCGCCGACCATGCTGGTCGGGCGGCCGGCGGCCGCTTAGCGCCCGGGGGCCACTGCTGCCCGCTGGTGGCGGGCAGTCGGCCGCCCTCCCAGTGCGAGGGCCTCTGCGCGAAGAGGCAGCCTCTCAGCGCAGCGACGCCCACAGCTCGCTCGCCTCCGGCTCGTTCGCCACCACCCGGTTGGGGTCGGAGGGGGCCGTCACGACCGGCATGGTGACCGTCTCCAGATCGTCCGCCGAGAAGCCGCTGAGCGCGTCCGCCAGGCCCATCAGCTCGCCGAGCGAGTCGAGGCCCGTGTCCGTCGTGAGGCTCCCCGTGACGGCGTCGGCCACGTCGTACAGCCGGGTCGGACTGGTGAGGAGGTCACTCGCCGTCGCCTCCTCGAGCATCGCCTTGATCAGCTGCTGCTGGAGGCCGATGCGCCCGAGGTCGCTGCCGTCCCCTATGCCGTGCCGGGTCCGGGCCAGCGCCAGGGCCTTCGTCCCGTCGAGGTGATGCGTGCCGGCGGCGAGGTGGAGGTGGCTCTTGTCGTCGTCGATGTCCTCTTTCGTGGTGACCGTGACCCCGCCGAGCGCGTCCACCAGATCCGCGAAACCGGCGAAGTCGATCTCGATGTAGTGGTCCATGCGCACGTCGGTGAGCTGCTCCACCGTCTTGACCGCGCACACCGGACCGCCTATGGAGTACGCGCTGTTGAACATGGCGTTGTACGCGACCGCCGTGCTGCCTCCCGACGCCGTGGGGCACGACGGGCGCGTGACCAGCGTGTCACGCGGGATGCTGACCACCGTCGCCTCGGTCCGGTCCGCGTCGATGTGGACGATCATCGCCGTGTCGGAGCGGGCGCCGGAGCTGTTGCCTCCGCCGAGTTCGGAGTTCCGCTTCCCGCTGCGCGAATCCGAGCCCAGGACAAGGATGTTCAGCGCTCCGGCGGGCAGGGCCGACACGGACGGATACGGGGAAGGGGAGGCGGAGTCGGAGGACGACACCGTGGGGGACGGGGTCGACACCGCCGCCGCCTTCTGCGGCCGGTCGTCGCCGAGCGCGCTGTCGATGTCCACGCTCTGGATGTTGTTGTCCAGTCGCCAGTACACCCAGCCCGCGCCTGCGCCGGTGAGCATGAGGAAGCAGCCGAGCATGACTCCGGCGGTCCTGAGCGCACGGGACCGCCGGCTGGGTCTCCTGCCGCCCGCGTCGCGGCTTCCGCTGCCTCTGTCTTCGGTCACGCGGAAGAACGTAAGTCCGATTTATTTCAACGGATACCGCTTCTCGGGTTTCCTTCGGAAACTCTCAGACTTCATTGAGAATTCTCAGGCGCGCCACGCCTCTTCACCCACGGGCTGCTACGCCTCTTCACCCACCGACTCGAACCGCCACCGATGCACCGCGCGCGTCACCAACTCCCCGGCCGGTTCGGGCAGTTCGGGCAGTTCGGCGTCGTACTCGGCGTCCCACCAGGTGATGACCAGGACCCGGTCCCCAGGTGCGCGGAACGTTTCGCGGCGCAGGGGCCGGCCCGCCAACTCCTGCGCCCGCGCCCAGGCCAGCAGTTCCTCGCCCCGGCCCGCGACCGCCCGCGCCTCCCACATCAAGGCGACCGTCATGAGTACAAGTTGTCCTTCGCGACCTCGTGCACGTGGTCGTGGCCATGTCCATGGGATGTACCGGGCACATGAGGGTCCGTCACCGGAAGCGAGGAGTCGGCGGACAGGTCCCAGTCCGATGCGGCGCGCCCGCGCGCCACCATCTCCGCGCCGAGCGCCGCGACCATCGCGCCGTTGTCGGTGCACAGTTTGGGCCGCGGCACGCGCAGCCGGATACCGGCGGCCTCGCAGCGCTCCTGGGCGAGCACCCGCAGCCGGGAGTTGGCCGCCACGCCGCCGCCGATCATGAGGTGGTCGACGCCCTGGTCCCGGCAGGCCCGGACGGCCTTCCGGGTCAGCACGTCCACGACGGCCTCCTGGAAGGACGCGGCGACATCGCGCACCGGCACCTCCTCGCCCGCCGCCCGCTTCGCCTCGATCCAGCGGGCCACGGCCGTCTTCAGCCCGGAGAACGAGAAGTCGTACGCGGGGTCGCGCGGCCCTGTGAGGCCGCGCGGGAACGCGATCGCCTCCGGGTCGCCCTCCTTCGCGTACCGGTCGATGACCGGGCCGCCCGGGAAGCCCAGGTTCAGCACGCGCGCGATCTTGTCGAAGGCCTCGCCCGCCGCGTCGTCGATGGTCGCGCCCATCGGCCGTACGTCCGAGGTGATGTCGGTGGAGAGCAGCAGCGACGAGTGCCCGCCGGAGACGAGCAGCGCCATCGTCGGCTCGGGCAGCGCGCCGTGCTCCAACTGGTCCACGCAGATGTGCGAGGCCAGATGGTTCACTCCGTAGAGCGGCTTGCCCAGCGCGTACGCGTACGCCTTCGCGGCCGAGACGCCGACCAGCAGCGCACCCGCGAGCCCGGGCCCGGCGGTCACCGCGATGCCGTCCAGGTCGCTGGCGGCGACCCCGGCCTCCTTCAGCGCGCGGTCGATGGTCGGCACCATCGCCTCCAGATGCGCCCGGCTCGCGACCTCCGGCACGACGCCGCCGAAGCGGGCGTGCTCGTCGACGCTCGACGCGACTGCGTCCGCGAGCAGCGTGGTGCCGCGCACGATGCCGACACCGGTCTCGTCGCAGGAGGTCTCGATGCCGAGTACGAGAGGGGCATCGCGTGAGTCAGCCATGGATCCGGTTTCCTTGTACGCCGTTCACGGGGGTGGAGGGATGGTGGGTCGCCGCGTCGGATGCGCCGTCGGCGGACGCGGGGCCAGGAGCGGAGGGGCCTGCCAGCCGCATGACCACGGCGTCGACGTTCCCCGGCTGGTAGTAGCCGCGCCGGAAGCCGATGGGTTCGAAGCCGAAGCGCTCGTAGAGCTTCTGGGCGCGGATGTTGTCGACGCGGCATTCGAGCAGCACCTCGGTGCACTCGAAGGCGGTCGCGGCCCGCAGCAGCTCGGTGAGCAGCCGCGCGCCGAGCCCGGTACCCCACTGGTCGCGGGCCACGGCGATGGTCTGTACGTCACCCACCACCGCGGAGCTCTCGTCGTCACCCGATCCGGTGACCGCGAGTCCCGCATAGCCGATGAGCCGATCGCCGGCCTCGGCCACGACATAGCAGCGTGTCGCGCCCGGGCCGCGCGCATGGGCGAGCTCCGACCAGAACATGCCTCGCGACCAGGCGTCGTCGGGAAACAGATCGCGCTCGAGCTCCAGCACGGGATCGATGTCCCACCAGCGCATCTCGCGCAGTACGAGAGCTGTCACTTCGGGGTGACCACCTTGTAGTTCTTGGGCACCTGAGCGTCAGGGCGCCGCAGGTACAGCGGCCGGGGTGCGGCCGGTTCCTCGCCCGCCTGCAGCTTCTCCACCGCCAGGGAGGCGAGTGCGGCCGCGGACACGTGCTCCGGCTCGTGCGCGTTCGGGAACGTGTCCGGGTAGAGCCGCGCGCCCGCGCCGACCGCCGGCAGCCCGGCGACCTGGTCCGCGATGTCGGCGGGCCGGTCCACGGCCGGCTCCGTGACGCGGGTGCGCCGGTCCGCGTACCGGGCCCAGTAGACCTCCTTGCGCCGGGCGTCCGTCGCCGCGACGAAGGGGCCCTCGAGGCACGAGGCGTACGCGAGGGCGTCGAGCGTGCACAGGCCGTACACGGGCACGCCAAGCACCAGGCCGAAGGTGTCGGCGGTCATCAGGCCGACGCGCAGCCCGGTGTACGGTCCCGGGCCGACGCCGACGGCGATGCCGGTGACCGCGTCGAGCTTCCGTCCGGCCTCGGCCAGCACACGGTCGACGGCCGGCAGCAGCAGCTCACCGTGGCGGCGGGCGTCCACCTGACTCGACGACGCGACGACGGACTCTCCGTCGTGCAGGGCGACAGTGACGGCGGGGGTGGCGGTATCCAGAGCGAGCAAGAGCACGCAAACAGCCTACGGCTTGGCCGCCCGGGGCACGGCCGCCCAGGTGTGCCGCACACCTGCTGCTACCGTCACCGTCAAGGGTCCCAGGACGCGCGTACGTACGAGAGGTGGGCACACGTGGCAAGGAGCAGCTCGGGATTCGTGGCCGGGCTCACCGCTGCGGCCATCGCCGCGGTGGGTTTCCTCGCCGTCCAGGCCGCGGCCAACGTGCCGGACACCCTCGGCAAGGCCGAAGCCTCCGCCTCCCCCACCGTGTCGCAGTCCCCCACGGAGAGCGCGGACAGCGCGAAGAAGAAGGAGTCCGCGACGCCCCCCGACGATTCCGGCACCGGTGAGCGGGTCGTCTACTCGCTGGAGGGCGACCGCGTGTGGCTGGTCGGGGCGGACGGCGAGACGAAGCGGACGTTCGAGGTCACGCCGAGCACGGTCGACCCCGAGGTGGACACCTACAGCGTCACGTCGCGCTCCAGCACGGTGACGGGCTCCGACGGCGTGCCGATCGAGCACGTGGTGCGCTTCACCGACGTCGACGGTGTGGTGATCGGCTTCAGCGCGGCCGTCAACGGCTCGACCCCGAAGCCCGACCCGGAGAAGCAGACGGGCGGCATCCGCGAGTCCCGCGAGGACGGCAACGCAATGTGGGCGTTCGCAACGGTGGGCACGAAGGTCGTAGTGGTGCCGTAACCGCACAATCAGGGGCGCCGCCCCACCGGATGGGGCGCCCAAGGCGGCGTAGAAACCGCAGCGGCCGCCGCACAGGCCGCAAGCAGATCCCGCATCGACGGCGGAGCCGGGCGCACAGACGGCCCCCCGGCCGCCGGAAGAGTCACCGGCCGATCCCCCGACTGCGCAGCAGTCGGCACATCACGTTCAGCAGCCGACATGGACGCCTCCTGGGACTCCCGGAGCAGCCGTGGTTAGGCAGACCTAACCCGTACGCGTGTCCATGTGACCACGCGCACCCCGCACCGCGCAATATCTTCCCGACGGCCTGTCGGTACCTTCGGGTGAACCTACGAGAATCCCCACAGAATCCGCCGGTCAGGCGGCCAGCACGGCCAGATCCGTCGCCGTCCACCGCTCGCCGTAGCCGGTGAGCGTGACCTCACGTACCTCGTCGGTGGTGTCCCCGGTGGCCCGGTGGATGAGGACCTGCAGCCGGTCGTCGGCGAGGCCCTCGACCTTGCCCTCGCCCCACTCCACGACGATCACGGAATCGGGCAGCGACACGTCGAGGTCGAGGTCCTCCATCTCGTCGAGCCCGCCCCCGAGCCGGTACGCGTCCACATGCACCAGCGGCGGTCCGTCGCCGAGCGGCGGGTGGACGCGGGCGATGACGAAGGTCGGCGAGGTGACCGCGCCGCGCACGTCCAGGCCCTCGCCGAGCCCGCGGGTCAGCGTCGTCTTGCCTGCCCCCAGCTCGCCCGTGAGCATCACGAGGTCGCCTGCGCGCAGCAGCTTGGCCAGGCGTCGGCCCAGCTCCTGCATCTGTTCGGGGGAGTTGACGGTGATGCGCACGGTGGTGGGGCTGCTGGTGCTGGTGCGGTCGACCGGCTCGGCCGGTTCAGCCGCCGGGCTGTGCGGTGCTTCCATGAGAGCCCACGTTAGCCCCTGCCGGGACGGCACCGACCTTTGCGAGCAGGTCCGCGAGGCGGTCCGTGACGACCTCGGCGTGCTCCAGCATCACCAGGTGCCCCGCGTCCGGTACGAGCACCAGCTCGGCGTCGGGCAGCAGGTCCGCGATCGCCTCGCTGTGCTCGCTGGGCGTGACCAGGTCCTGGTCTCCGGCCAGGACGAGGACGGGTATGTCGGCCAACCGCTTGAGCGCCTCGGTCTTGTCGTGCTCGTGGAACGCCGGATAGAACTCGGCGACCACGTCGATCGGCGTCCCCTCGATCATCCGCTCGGCGAACCGCGCGACCGCCGGGTCGACGTCCCTGGACGCGAACGAGTAGCGCTTGATGATCCCCGCGAACAGATCGGCCGTCGCGCGCCGCCCCCGCTCCACCAGCTCGGCCTGCTGCCCCAGCGCCTTCAGTACGCCGGGCAGGAAGCGCCGGATCGCGTTGACGCCCGCCACCGGAAGCCCGTAGTTCACCTCGCCGAGCCGCCCCGACGACGTACCGACGAGGGCCACGCCGACGACGCGGTCGCGGATCAGCTCCGGGTAGTGGCCGGCCAGCGCCATTATCGTCATGCCGCCCATGGAGTGGCCGACGAGCACCAGCGGCCCTTCGGGGGCGGCGGCATCTATGACGGCCTTGAGGTCGCGGCCCAGCTGGTCGATGGAGATCGGCACGCCGTCCCCGTCGGCGGTCGGCGCCTGCGCCACGCCGCGCCCGGAGCGGCCGTGGCTGCGCTGGTCCCAGTGCACGGTCCGCACGACCCCGCGCAGCGCGGCGCGTTGGAAGTGCCAGGAGTCCTGGTTGAGGCAGTAGCCGTGGCAGAAGACGACGGTGACGGGTGCCGGGGCCTTGCGGCCGAAGAGCCTCCGGCGGCGCGGCGCCGTCCCGCCGTCCGGCTCGACCTCGTCGATCTCGTAGTACAGCTCGGTGCCGTCGTCCGCGAACGCCTTGCCCGGTTTGCCGCGCAACGTGCCGTAGGGTCCCGTGGAATCCAGGGCGAGCCGGGCCTTCTGCCGCATTCCGCGGCCGACGGTCATCCGCTCGACGGCGACGCCGGCGGCTGCGCCCGCGGCGATCACGCCTATCGCGGTGCCCAGCAGCCCGGCGCGGCGCCAGCTGCCGGCGGCCGAGGCGGCGGCCGCCGTGGCCGCTTCCGCGACAGCCTCCGCGCTGCTCTCGCTCACGTGCCGCTCCTCACTCGGTACTCGGTCGTCGGGGTCGTGCTCGGTCATCGGCTGTGCGTTCGGTGCTGGGTGCCCGTCGTCGGGCATGGTGCTCGGTGCTCGGTACTTGCTGCTCGGTGGTCGGGCTCGGTGCTCGGTCCGCCGGCTCAGGGCCCTGTCGAAGGGCCGGTCGCCGGCACCGGGTCAGTCCGTGCCTGCGCGCCGTCCGCCGCCGGGGCCCGCATCACGGCCGGACCGCTCGCCGTCGCACCGTTCCTCGCCGTCGCACCGCTCGTCGCCCTCGGGCCGCTCGTTCACATAGACGCGTGGAACGCGCGTTCCGATGCGGGTGACGATCTCGTACGCGATGGTCCCCGCGGCCTGCGCCCAGTCCTCGGCGGTCGGTTCGCCCCGGTCGCCCGGCCCGAACAGCACCGCTTCCGCGCCCGCCGGCGGCTCGTCCCCTCCGAGATCCACCACGAACTGGTCCATCGCGATACGTCCCGCGACCGTCCGGAGTTTCCCCCCGACCAGCACAGGGCCGGTACCGGACGCATGACGCGGGATCCCGTCACCGTAGCCGACGGGGATGAGGCCGAGTGTCGTGCCCCCCGCTGTGACGTAGTGATGTCCGTAACTCACGCCGTGGCCCCCGGGTACGTGCTTCACGAGCGCGAGCGACGCGGAGAGCGTCATGACCGGACGCAGCCCGAGGTCCGCGGAGGTGCCGACGGCAGGGCTGGGCGAGATGCCGTACATCGCGATCCCCGGCCGTACGAGATCGAAGTGCGTCTCCGGAAGGGTCAGCGTGCCGGGTGAGTTGGCGATGTGCCGCACCTCCGGGCGCACGCCCCGCTCCTCGGCGTACGTCACCATCTCGCGGAAGAGGGCGAGCTGGGCCTGGATGGACGGGTGCCCCGGCTCGTCGGCGCATGCGAAGTGCGACCAGAGCCCGGTGACTTGGACGAGCCCCTCGGCCTGTGCGGCGAGGGACTCGCCGATCAGCTCGGGCCAGTCGGCGGGCTGGCAGCCGTTGCGCCCGAGGCCGGTGTCGGCCTTCAGCTGGATACGTGCGGGGCGGCCCGCCCGGCGCGCGGCGGCCGTGACCTCCCGCAGGGCCCACATGCCGCTCACCGCGATGTCCAGATCCGCCTCGATACCCTCGCGCCACGGGCCGCCCGGCGTCCAGAGCCAGCACATGACGCGCGCCTGGTCGGGCCCGAACCCGGCGGCGCGCAGCGCGAGCGCCTCCTCGGGCGTCGCGGTACCGAGCCAGGTCGCGCCCGCCTCCAGGGCGGCACGCGCGCAGGGGATCATCCCGTGCCCGTACGCGTCCGCCTTCACGACGGCCATGAACGCGGCCCCGGACGCCAGGGCACGCAGCGTCCGCACGTTGGCCCGCAGGGCGGACAGATCGATCTCGGCGCGTGCGCGCAGGGGGGCAGTCTCATTCATCGCGGACCCAGTGTCTCAGAGCCCCACGACACGGTAGGGCGACCGCCTGGGCAGTCGTGCCGCTCCGCCTGTGGGCAGGCGTTCCGCAGGGCTGGGGGCACCTCCCAGCGGTAGCTGGGGGAGGGTGGGCACAGGCTCACCGCGGCGCCGCACCGCTCCTACAACCCCCGCCCCGGACGGGGCGCGTCCGCCCCCTGGCGGAACGTCACGCAGTGACGTCCCGCCAGGCCCGAGGCAACGCCTCGGCCACCTCCAGCGCCCCCGTGGGCGCCCCGTCCGCCGCGAACCTCCCCGCCAGCCCATGGAGATACGCCGCAACAGACCCGGCGTCGCGCGCCTCCAGCCCCGCCGCGAGCAGCGACCCGGCAAGCCCCGACAGCACATCCCCGCTCCCCGCCGTGGCGAGCCACGGCGTCCCCGTCGGGTTCACCCGCACGGCACCCGCGTCCGGCCCCGCCACCAGCGTGGTCGCACCCTTGAGCAGCACCGTCGCCCCGTACCGCGACGCGAGCTCCCGTACGGACGCCAGCCGCGCGGCCTCCACCTCCGCGCGGTCGACACCGAGCAGCGCGGCCGCCTCGCCCGCGTGCGGCGTGAGCAGGGTCGGCGCGGTACGGCGCCGCACCGCGTCCGGGTCGGCGAGGCGCAGGCCGTCCGCGTCCACCAGCACCGGTACGTCGGCGTCGAGAACCTCCGCCACCGCCTGTGCGTTGTCACCGACGCCCGGTCCGACGACCCAGGCCTGCACGCGGCCCGCCTTCGCGGGTGGCCCGGCGGACACCAGGGTCTCGGGGAAGCGTGCGATCACGGCGTCGCCCGCGGGCCCGACGTATCGCACGGCCCCGGCCCCGCCCCGCAGTGCCCCCGCGACGGCCAGTACCGCCGCGCCGGGATAACGGGCTGACCCGGCGACGATGCCCACGACCCCCCGCCGGTACTTGTCGCTCTCGGCCGCCGGTACCGGCAACAGCCGCTCCACATCGGCGTACTGGAGCGCCTCCAGGTCCGCCTCGGCCGGCAGGCCGAGCCCGATGGGGACCAGCCGGACGGTGCCGGCGTGCTCCCGCGCGGGGTCGATGAGCAGACCCGGCTTGTATGTGCCGAATGTCACGGTCACATCGGCCCATACCGCCTCGCCGCGGACCTCGCCCGTGTCGGGCTCGATGCCGCTGGGCAGGTCGACGGCGACGACGGGCACGCCCGCGTCCCGGACGAGCGCCGCCAGTTGCGCGGCGTCCGGGCGGAGCCCGCCCTTGCCGCCGATGCCCACGATGCCGTCGACGACCAGGTCGGCGCGGTGGATCAGCGCCTCGGCGGCGGGCGGCCGGGCGGTGCTTCCGCCCGCCGCGCGCAGGGCCGCGAGGCCGCCCGGGTGGGTACGGTCCTCGGCCGCCAGCAGTACCGCCGTCACGCCCGCGCCGCGGCGGGCCAGGCGGGCGCCCGCGTACAGGGCGTCGCCGCCGTTGTCGCCACTGCCGATGAGGAGGACGACGCGGGTGGCGTAGACGCGGCCCAGCAACTCCGCGCATGCGGCGGCGAGGCCTGCGGCTGCGCGCTGCATGAGGGTTCCCTCCGGGAGCCTCGCCATGAGGGTGCGCTCGGCTGTCCTTACCGTTTCGACGCTGTACGCGGTACGCATGCCGTTCAGTCTCCCGTAGCAGGGGGTGTCCGTCCCTTTTCGCGGCACCGTAGCGAGTGGGCTGTGCCCACCCTCCCCCAGCTACCGCTGGGAGGTGCCCCCAGCCCTGCGGAACGCCTGCCCACAGCAGTGGGCAGGTCACCCCTCCGCGATCACCACCGCCGAAGCCACCCCCGCGTCATGGCTCAGCGAGACGTGCCAGGAGCGGACGCCGAGTTCGGCTGCGCGGGCGGCGACCGTGCCGCGTACGCGTACGCGTGGCTGGCCGCTGTCCTCCACGTAGACCTCCGCGTCCGTCCAGTGCAGACCGGCCGGGGCGCCGAGGGCCTTGGCGATGGCCTCCTTGGCCGCGAAACGGACGGCCAGTGAGGCTATGCCGCGCCGTTCCCCGCTGGGCAGCAGCAACTCCCGCTCCACGAACAGCCGTCGGGCCATCGCGGGCGTGCGCTCCATGGACTTGCGGAAACGGTCGATCTCGGCCACGTCGATGCCCACCCCGATGATCACGATCCCGCTCCCCCGGCAGCTCCCCCGGTGCCGACAGCGCGCGCCCTCATCACTCCACCGTCACAGACTTCGCAAGGTTGCGCGGCTGGTCCACCTCGTTGCCGCGGGCCGTGGCCAGCTCGCAGGCGAAGACCTGCAGCGGCACGGTGGCGACGAGCGGTTGCAGCAGCGTCGGCGTGGCCGGGATACGGATCAGATGGTCGGCATACGGGACGACCGTCTCGTCGCCCTCCTCCGCGATGACGATCGTGCGGGCACCCCGCGCTCGGATCTCCTGTATGTTCGAAACGATCTTGTCGTGCAAGACCGAGCGCCCGCGCGGCGACGGCACCACGACGACCACCGGCAGGTCGTCCTCGATGAGGGCGATCGGCCCGTGCTTCAGCTCGCCGGCGGCAAAGCCCTCGGCGTGCATGTACGCGAGTTCCTTCAGCTTCAACGCGCCTTCCAGGGCGACGGGGTAGCCCACATGGCGGCCCAGGAAGAGCACCGTGTCCTTGTCGGCGAGCGATCGCGCCAGATCCCGCACCGGTTCCATGGTCTCCAGGACCCGTTCCACCTGGTCGGCGATCTTCGCCAAGTCCCGCACGACGGCGTGGATTTCGTCGCCCCACTTGGTGCCGCGCACCTGGCCCAGATAGAGCGCCACCAGGTAGCAGGCGACGAGCTGCGTCAGGAACGCCTTCGTGGAGGCGACGGCGACCTCGGGACCCGCGTGCGTGTAGAGCACGGCGTCGGACTCGCGCGGGATCGTCGACCCGTTGGTGTTGCAGATCGCCAAGACCCTGGAGCCCTGCTCGCGGGCGTGCCGCAGCGCCATGAGGGTGTCCATGGTCTCGCCGGACTGCGAGATGGCGATGACGAGCGTCTGGGGGTCGAGGATGGGGTCGCGGTAGCGGAACTCGCTGGCGAGCTCCACCTCGCAGGGGATCCGGGTCCAGTGCTCGATGGCGTACTTCGCGATCATGCCGGCGTGGAAGGCCGTGCCGCACGCGATGATGACGACCTTGTCGACCTCCCGCAGCGCCTGGCCCGGGATCCGCACCTCGTCCAGCGTCAGCGAACCGGAGGCGTCGATGCGCCCCAGCAACGTATCGGCGACCGCCTTGGGCTGCTCGGCGATCTCCTTGAGCATGAAGTAGTCATAGCCCCCCTTTTCGGCCGCCTCGGCGTCCCAGTCCACGTGGTACGAGCGCACGTCGGCGGGCCGGCCGTCGAAGTCGGTGACCGTCACCCCGTCCCGCCGCAGTTCGACCACCTGGTCCTGTCCGAGCTCGATCGCCGAGCGCGTGTGGGCGATGAACGCGGCGACGTCCGATGCGAGGAAGGACTCACCCTCCCCAACGCCCACCACCAGCGGCGAGTTCCGCCGCGCGCCGACCACCACGTCGGGGTCGTCCGCGTGCACGGCGACCAGCGTGAACGCGCCCTCCAGACGCCGGCACACCAGCCGCATCGCCTCGGCGAGGTCCGCGCAGCCGGAGAACTCCTCGGCGAGCAGGTGCGCGACGACCTCAGTGTCCGTCTCGGACGCCAGTTCGTGCCCTCGCTCCGCCAGCTCGGCGCGCAGTGCGGCGAAGTTCTCGATGATGCCGTTGTGCACGACGGCGACGCGGCCCGCGTTGTCGAGGTGCGGATGCGCGTTCGCGTCCGTGGGGCCGCCGTGGGTGGCCCAGCGGGTGTGCCCGATGCCGGTGGTGCCGGTCGGCATCGGCCGCTCGACCAGCTCCTTCTCCAGGTTCCCGAGCTTCCCGGCCTTCTTGGCGGCGGCCATCCCGCCGTCGGCGAGCACGGCGACACCGGCCGAGTCGTAGCCCCGGTATTCCAGCCGCTTCAGCCCGGCCAGGACGACATCAAGCGCCGACTGCGAGCCGACGTAACCCACGATTCCGCACATGGCCGCAGCCTACGGCGAGCCCTCACCCCCCACGACTCGAAGGTCGTTTCACCCTCTTCACCGGCCGCGCGTTTCCGGCGGATCCACCCGTTTTGTGCTATGCGCACCACCGACGGGCGATCACTCCCCCCGTTCGATCCGCTCGATCGCCTCCTGCACGAGCTCCAGGTACTCGACCTCCTCGCACCGCGGCTTGCTGCCCATCTCGTAGAGGTCCAAGGCGTCGCCGAGGTTCTCGCCCAGGTCCTCGTCCGGGAGATCCGCGGACAGTTCGCTGCAGACCTTCCCCGCGAAATCCGCTCGCTCACCGGCCCGCACACCCGCCCGCGCACCTCGTAAGGCACCCCGGCGACGGGCGAAAACACGAAGATGTACGGACATCGCGACCCCCAGACCCCCTGCGGTACCGGTACGCGGCTCGGCACCGGGTGGCGGGACCGTATCCCTGCGCGGCACGCAGGTCCAGACCTCGTGCCGCAGACGGCCGGACGCCCGGGTATACCCGCGTGACCGACCCCACGCCCCGTGGCGTTCAAACTCCCGTAACAATGGACTGTGATCTCAACGGTCTTCACGCAGCCGCGGAGCGCCCACCGGTCCAGGCCGGAGGCGACTCCCTACGTCGACCTCACCCGTGCCGAATGGAGCGCCCTGCGCGACAAGACGCCACTGCCGCTGACCGCGCATGAGGTCGAGAAGCTGCGCGGCCTGGGCGACGTCATCGACCTCGACGAAGTGCGGGACATCTATCTGCCGCTGTCCCGGCTGCTCAATCTGTACGTCGGCTCGACCAGCAAGCTCCGCGGCGCACTCAACACCTTTCTCGGCGAGAAGGGCTCCCAGTCGGGCACACCGTTCGTCATAGGGATCGCGGGCTCTGTCGCGGTCGGCAAGTCCACCGTCGCGCGTCTGCTGCAGGCGCTGCTCTCCCGCTGGCCCGAGCACCCGCGCGTCGAACTGGTCACCACGGACGGCTTCCTGCTGCCCACCAAGGAGCTCGAGACGCGCGGCCTGATGTCACGCAAGGGCTTCCCCGAGTCGTACGACCGCCGCGCCCTCACCCGCTTCGTCGCCGACATCAAGGCCGGCAAGGACGAGGTGACGGCCCCCGTCTACTCGCACCTGATCTACGACATCATGCCCGGCCGGAAGCTCACGGTCCGCCGCCCCGACATCCTCATCGTCGAGGGCCTCAACGTCCTGCAGCCCGCGCTGCCCGGCAAGGACGGCCGCACCCGGGTCGGCCTCGCCGACTACTTCGACTTCAGCGTGTACGTGGACGCGCGCACCGAGGACATCGAGAGCTGGTATCTGAACCGCTTCCGCAAGCTGCGCGAGACCGCCTTCCAGAACCCGTCCTCGTACTTCCGCAAGTACACCCAGGTCTCCGAGGAGGAGGCCCTCGACTACGCACGCATGACCTGGCGGACCATCAACAAGCCCAATCTGCTGGAGAACGTGGCGCCCACGCGCGGCCGCGCCACGCTCGTCCTGCGCAAGGGCCCCGACCACAAGGTGCAGCGGCTGAGCCTGCGGAAGCTCTGACTGCTCCCCAGCCTGTGGACCATGCCCGAGCCATGACCGTGCCCGGCCCGTGACCATGCCCGGCCTGTGACCATGCCCAACCCGTGACCGTGCCGCAAACCTGCCGGTTACGCTGCCGCCATGCTGCATCTGCGCCTGATCACCCCGTCGGACCGCACCGACGAGGTGGTGCGCCTCATCGAGAGGACCACCGGCACGACGCATCTCGCCGTGCTGCCCGGCGCGGCCCGCAATCCCCCTGGCGACTTGGTGCTGTGCGACGTAGCCCGGGAGGCGGGCGACGAACTGCTCTCCGGGCTGCAGGCGTTGGGCATCGAGGAGCTCGGCTCGATCGCCGTCGAGAACATCGACCTGTCGCTGTCCAAGCGCGCCGACAAGGCAGAGGAGGAGGCGCCGGGCGAGGCCGCGGACGCGGTGCTGTGGGAGCACCTGACGGACGCGACGCACGAGGAGTCGACGCTCTCCTTCACCTACGTCGCCTTCATCACGCTCGCCACGATGATCGCGGCCTGCGGTGTGGTTCTCGACAACGCGATCCTGATCGTGGGCGCGATGGCCGTCGGCCCCGAGTTCGGGCCCCTCGCCGGGCTCTCGACCGCCCTGGTGCGCCGTGCGCCGCGGCTCGCGCTGCGGTCGCTGACCGCGCTGCTCGTGGGCTTCGCCGTAGCAATGCTGGTGACGGTGGTCTTCAGCTACTTCATGGACGCGGTGCACCTGTTCAGCGCCGAGCAGCTGGACGCCGAGCGTCCGAACACCAACTTCATCTACCGGCCGGACTGGTTCTCGTTCGTCGTGGCCGTCCTCGCGGGCGCCGCGGGCACCCTCTCTCTGACGTCCGCGAAGTCCGGCGCGCTGGTCGGCGTCGCCATCTCGGTGACGACGGTCCCGGCCGCCGCGAACGCCGCCGTCGCCTTCAGCTACGACGAGTACCGCCAGGCGTGGGGCTCCGCGGAACAGCTCCTGCTCAACCTGCTCGGCATCGTCCTCGCCGGCACGCTCACGCTCCTGGCGCAGATGCTCCTGTGGAACGCACAGCGCCGGCGCACCGCCCGCGGCCGGCAGCCGCTCCCGCCTCCGGCGCACTGAGCGCATCCCGCTGCAGCCGTGTGCCGGACCGGATCTGACGCCCCGACAAGACACCGGCGGAGAAACGCAGAGAGGCCACCCCTTGGGGTGGCCTCTCCATCAACAGGCCTAGCCGAGCGCCGACTTCACCACGTCGGCGAGCCGCCCGGCGACCGACCGCGCCTGGTCGATGTCGGCGGCCTCCACCATGACGCGTACCAGCGGCTCGGTGCCGGACGGGCGCAGCAACACACGTCCCGTGGCGCCCAGTTCGCGTTCCGCGTCGGCGACCGCGGTGGTCAGCTCGGCGGAGGTGTGCACCTTTGACTTGTCGACGTCCGGCACGTTGACGAGCACCTGCGGCAGCCGCTCCATGACGGCGGCCAGGTCCGCGAGCGTACGTCCCGTCTCGGCGACCCGCGCCGCAAGCAGCAGGCCGGTCAGCGTGCCGTCGCCGGTCGTGGCGTGGTCGAGGACGATCACGTGCCCGGACTGCTCGCCGCCGAGCGCGTAGCCGTTCTCCTTCATCTCCTCGAGCACATAGCGGTCGCCGACGGCGGTCTGCACGAGGAACAGACCCTCGCGCTCCATGGCGAGCTTGAAGCCCAGGTTGGACATGACCGTCGCGACGACGGTGTCCTCGCGCAGTTCGCCGTGCTCGCGCATCGCCAGGGCCAGCACGGCGAGGATCTGGTCGCCGTCGACCTCGGCTCCCGTGTGGTCCACGGCGAGGCAGCGGTCCGCGTCACCGTCGTGCGCGATGCCGAAGGCGGCGCCGTGCTCGACGACGGCGGCCTTCAGCAGATCCAGATGGGTGGAGCCGCAGCCGTCGTTGATGTTCAGCCCGTCGGGGTCGGTGCCGATCGTGACGACCTCGGCACCGGCCCGCCGGAACGCCTCGGGCGAGACGCCGGCAGCCGCGCCGTGCGCCTCGTCGAGGACGACCTTCAGCCCGTCGAGCCGGTTCGGCAGGACACCGAGGAGATGCGCGACGTACCGCTCGGACCCCTCGTCGTACGACTTGACCCGGCCGACGCCCGCGCCGGTCGGACGGTCCCAGGGAGCGCCGGTGCGGTGCTCCTCGTACACGGCCTCGATCTTGTCCTCGAGCTCGTCGGCGAGCTTGTGGCCGCCGCGGGCGAAGAACTTGACGCCGTTGTCGGGCATCGCGTTGTGGCTCGCGGAGAGCATCACGCCGAGGTCGGCGCCCAGCTCGCCGGTGAGATACGCCACCGCGGGGGTGGGCAGCACGCCGACACGCAGGACGTCGACACCGGCGCTGGCCAGGCCCGCGACCACGGCGGCCTCCAGGAACTCCCCGGACGCGCGCGGATCCCGACCGACCACCGCCACCGGCCGGTGGCCCTCGAAGGTGCCCGCCTCGGCGAGCACGTGCGCCGCCGCGACCGACAGACCGAGCGCGAGCTCAGCCGTCAGATCCGCGTTGGCGACACCGCGCACGCCGTCCGTGCCGAAGAGTCGTCCCACTGGTGTCCTCCGAACTTTCGCAGTCTTCGAAGCGGCTCAGAAGCTTCGGAAAGAGTCCGAACGTACAAGCGGCCTAACGCCCTTGCTCTTATGCCGTTATACGCCGCGTATCTGTGATAAACGAACGCCCCGGCAGCACACTGCGTGCCGCCGGGGCGAACGTGCTGTACAAACAGCGATTAGCGCTTGCTGTACTGCGGAGCCTTGCGGGCCTTCTTCAGACCGGCCTTCTTCCGCTCGACCGCGCGGTCGTCGCGGCGCAGGAAGCCGGCCTTCTTCAGCGCGCCGCGGTTGTTGTCCACGTCGGCCTCGTTCAGGGCACGGGCCACGCCGAGGCGCAGGGCGCCGGCCTGACCGGAGACGCCGCCACCCGCGATACGGGCGATGACGTCGTAGCGGCCCTCGAGCTCGAGCACCTTGAAGGGCTCGTTGACTTCCTGCTGGTGCACCTTGTTCGGGAAGTAGTCCTCGAGGGTGCGACCGTTGATCTTCCACTTGCCGGTGCCCGGAACGATCCGGACGCGGGCGATGGCGTTCTTGCGACGGCCCAGGCCGGCGGCCGGCTGGGGCTCGCCGAAGCGGGAAGCCAGGGACTCGGAGGTGTACTCGCCCTCGACGGGGACCTCGGTCTCGGTGGTGTAGCTCTCGATGTCGATCTCTTCGAGCGGCTGCTCGGCAGTGGTCTCGGCCACGATTCTCCTCAGATTCTCTTCAGTCTTAGGGGGTGGCCGGACTTACTGCGCGACCTGGGTGATCTCGAACGGCACCGGCTGCTGGGCAGCGTGCGGGTGCTGGTCGCCCGAGTAGACCTTCAGCTTGGAGAGCATCTGACGGCCCAGGGTGTTCTTGGGGAGCATGCCCTTGACGGCCTTCTCGATGGCCTTCTCCGGGTTCTTCGCGAGCAGCTCGTCGTAGCGGACGGAGCGCAGACCACCCGGGTAGCCCGAGTGGCGGTACGCCATCTTCTGGGTCCGCTTGTTGCCGGAGAGGTGCACCTTGTCGGCGTTGATGATGACGACGAAGTCACCAGCGTCGACGTGCGGCGCGTAGATCGGCTTGTGCTTGCCCCGCAGAAGGGTGGCGGCAGTCGACGCCAGACGGCCCAGGACAACGTCCTGAGCGTCGATGACGTGCCACTGGCGCGTGACATCGCCGGGCTTGGGGCTGTACGTACGCACGGTTCGTAGCCTTCGCTTCTTCAGTGAGTGGGTCCTGACAAGGCCACCACGGACGATCACGACAGCCCTTGCCGCACGTCGGTGACGCAAACCGAGTGCTTGCCGCTGGTCATCGGCCCGGTGGACCGGTGTAAGGGCCCCTCACGTGAGAATGAGCAAGCCAATACACATAACGAACAGGCAGGATACCTGGGCCAACACGGGCGGGTCAAAACGACCGGTCGCACAGGGACACCTGCCGTGTTTCAGGGTACCCCGGAGGCCTGGACGGCCGGGCACGCGCGCAGTGGACGCCGACAGTCGCCGCCAGGGCGCAGAGCGTGATGAAGTCCTTGAAGGCCCTGCGGGTCGCCCCCTCGAGATACGGCAGGGTGATCCCCTGGACCTGGGGAACGAGAGCGACCCAGAACCACGGGGACCGGGCAGCGGCCCCCGGCTGCAGGACCCCGGCGAGCAGCAGCGGCACGACGACGACCAGGTAGTGGTCGTACGAGGGCCTGGAGACGAGGAAGGCCGCCAGCATCAGCATCACGGCGGTCTCGACCAGCCGGGCAGGCCCCGGATCGCCGCGCCGCCAGCGCCGCCACGCACAGACCACACCTGCCGCCGCGGCCGCTGCCCCCACCACCACCGCCACCGTCTGCGGCACCCCGAGCCGTGGCAGCACCGCGACCGCCGACGCGTCGTAGGGCTGCATGAGGGCGTCCCCGCCGCGCAGCAGGAAGGGCAGCGTCCGGGTCAGGAAGCCGGACGGGTCCGGCATCATCAGCCCCGCGCACACCGAGGCCGCCGCGGGCACCGCCACCATCCAGCCCAGGGCCCGCCACTGCCGCGCGAAGACGAACAGCAACACGATCGGCGCGAGCAGCGGCTTCAGGGCGATGGCCGCCCCGACGACCGCGCCTGCGGCGGGCCAGCGCCCCCGGTCGGCGAGGAGCAGGGCGAGGGGCAGGGCGAGGGCGGCCGTCACGGTCCAGTTCCCGAGGTGGATGAGGTGCTCGAACGGCGCCCAGACCAAAAAGATTCCGAGCAGCCCGAGTGCGGCGAAGCGGCTGCGCCAGGCCACGTCGAAGATCCGCAGCGCGCAGGCCCACCCGGCGGTCAGCGCCGCGACGACGAGCAGCGGCACCACGATCCGTACCACTGACGTGGGCAGCATCGCCTGGGGTGCGGCGGCGATCACCGCACTTGGGAGATAGAGGAAGCGGCGGTCCGCATAGGGCGCTCCGCCGTCCAGCCAGGACGCCGCGGCGCGCACGACGAAGGCGTTGTCCATGCCCCCGCCCGCCGAGACCATGGCCACATATACCGCGCGGGCCACGAGCAGGAGGACGAGCAGAGTTCCGGCGAGCGGTCCGGCGGGCTGCAGCAACCAGTCACGGGCCCGGCACAACGGAACACTGTCCCTCTCGTCCGGTTCACCGGACATGCCGCCCTCGTCCTTGTTCATAACGATCACGCTAGGGCCCGCCGATCCCTGTTCCCGGAACGTGCCCCGGCGTGCCGGGATCGTGTCCCCGCCCGGGTCCTGGGGCGGTGGGCCCACGTCTAAGATTCGCCCCATGAGCTTTGGGCAAGGGGGGCCTCAGTGGGGTCCCGGGGGACCGAATTCGGGTACCCCCAACTGGGGTTCGGGTTCGGCGACACCCGACTGGGCGGCGCTCGCCGAGGCTTCGGAGGCGCGCGCACGCCGCCGCAGGTGGCTGTGGATAGGCGGCAGCGCGCTGGCCACGGTCGTGGTCGGTGCGCTCGTCGCGACGGCGGTCGTCTCCGCCAACAGCGGCGACTCGGCGTCGAACCAGCCCCCGGACAAGCTCCCCACCTCCGCGGACATCCCGAGCGACACGACACAGCCCGGCCCGTCCTTCGCGGAGACCACTCCCCCGCCCCCGCTGGACCCGAAGGACTTCGTCTCCAGCGCCAAGAAGGACACCGCACCCCTCAGCGCCGACACGCTCTTCCCCGGCAGCAGCCTGACGATGGGCGAGCGGGTCTACAAGAAGGGCGCCACCAGCAACACGACCAAGTGCGGCACGGCCGTCCAGGGCGACCTCGCCAAGGTCCTCACCGGCAACGACTGCACCCGCCTGATCCGCGCCACCTATTCCAGGAACGGCGTCGCGGTCACGGTCGGCGTCGCCGTGTTCGACACCGAGGCCAAGGCCACCAAGGCCAAGAACGCGGCGGACAAGGGCAACGTGGCCTCCCTGTCCGGCTCCGGCGTCCCGGCCTTCTGCCGTACGACGGTCTGCCGCACCACGACCAATTCGTACGGGCGCTACGTGTACCTCACCAACGCCGGTTTCACGAGCGGCAAGAACGTGACGCAGAAGGACAGCGCGGTCTTCACCACGGGCGACGACCTCGCCGAGTTCACGTTCCGGCAGATCCGCCGCCGCGGAGAGGCGCAAGCGTCGGCGGCCGCCAACGCCTCGTAACCCGCGGTCTAGCGGCTGTGCTTCATGCGCAGCCGGATCGGCACCACCGCCGACTCCAGCTGCGTACGAAGCGTCATCTTCGACACCCCTTCGGTCCGCTCCTCGAACCGGATCGGGATCTCGACCGCGCTGTGCCCCGCCCGTACCGCCTTGTACTTGAGCTCGACCTGGAAGCTGTAGCCGGCGCTGTCCAGGGAGTGCAGGTCGACGTCACGGAGCGTCTGGGCCGACCAGAGGTTGAAGCCGGCCGTGATGTCGCGGATCTTCGTGCCGAGCACGGTGCGCGCGTAGCGATTGGCGAAGCGGGACAGCAGGACGCGGTGCTTGCCCCACTCCTCGTCCAGCGAGCCGCCCTCGACGTACCGGCTGCCGACGACCAGTCCCACCCCCGAGGCCACGGCCGTGCCGAGCATGCGTGGGACCGCTTCCACCGGGTGGCTGCCGTCGGCGTCCATCTGGACGACGTACTCGGCGCCCTCCGCGAGCGCGGCGCTCATGCCCGCGACGTAGGCCCGCCCGAGGCCGTCCTTCTCGATGCGGTGCAGCACGCTCATGCGGCGGCGTCCGTCCCAGTTGTACTTCTCGGCGAGCTCCTCGGCGATCCGCCCGGTGCCGTCCGGGCTGGAGTCGTCGACGATCTTCAGGTGCAGCCCGTCGATCGGCAGGCTGAGCACCAGCTCGGCCATCCGGGGCAGGTTCGCCGCCTCGTTGTACGTCGGCATCACGATGGTGACCGGTACGCCGGGGTATCTGTCGTAGGCCGTCACGTCTTTCTCTTTCCCTCCCCTAGAGGCCCCGGATGGGCCTCTCCCCGACCGGCGCGGGTCTTCCCAGCGCCTGGAAATGCCAGCCCGCCGCGGTCCAGCGGTCCGCGTCGAGCACCCCCCGGCCGTCCACGATCCGCGGACGGGACACCAGCGACGCAGCCCACTCCGGATCGATCTCCCGGAACTCGGGCCACTCGGTCAGATGCAGCACGAGATCGGCCCCCCGCAGCGCCTCCTCGGCCGACATCGCGTACCCGAGGAGCGGGAATGCCTTGCGAGCGTTGTCCAGCGCCTCGGGGTCGTAGACCGCGACGTCGGCGCCGTCGAGACGCAGCCGCGCGGCCACGTTGAGCGCGGGCGAGTCACGGATGTCGTCGGAGTCGGGCTTGAAGGCCGCTCCGAGTACGGCGATACGGGCCCCCAGCACCGCTCCCCCGCACAGCTCGCGCGCCAGCCCGACAACCTTGTCGCGGCGGCGCATGTTGATCGCGTCCACCTCGCGCAGGAACGCCAGCGAGACCCCCAGCTCGTCGGCGCGGTGCGCGAAGGCGCGGATGTCCTTGGGCAGACAGCCGCCGCCGAAGCCGACGCCGGCGCGGAGGAACTTGCGGCCGATCCGGTCGTCGTAGCCGATCGCCTCGGCGAGGACGCCGACGTCGCCGCCCGCGGCCTCACAGACCTCGGCCATCGCGTTGATGAAGGAGATCTTGGTGGCGAGGAAGGCGTTGGCGGCCGTCTTGACCAGCTCGGCGGTTGGGAAGTCGGCGGTAACCAGCGGCGTCCCGGCGTCGAGGACGGGGGTGTACACCTGTCGGAGGATCGCTTCGGCGCGCTCGGATTGCACGCCGAACACCAGCCGGTCCGGCCGCAGCGTGTCCTCGACGGCGAAGCCCTCCCGCAGGAACTCCGGGTTCCAGGCGACCTCGGCATCAAGAGTTTCGGCCAGCCGGCCGGCCGTGCCGACCGGCACGGTCGACTTGCCGACCAGCAGCGAGCCCTCGGCCGCGTGCTCGGCGATCGCCGCGAAGGCCGCGTCGACGTATGTCAGGTCGGCACCCTCGGAGCCCTTGCGTTGCGGGGTTCCGACGCACACGAAGTGCACCTCGCCGAAGGCCCCGGCCTCCGCGTAGTCGGTCGTGAACCGGAGCCGTCCGCTCGCCGTGTGCTTCGCGATCAGCTCGGGCAGCCCGGGCTCATGGAACGGCACCCGGCCGGCCTGCAGCGCTGCGACCTTGTCGGGGTCCACGTCGACCCCGAGCACCTCGTGTCCGAGCTCCGCCATACAGGCGGCATGGGTGGCACCGAGGTAGCCGGTGCCGATGACAGTGAGCCGCATGGTCAGCGGCACCTCCTTGCGGATGGACCGGTTCGGCCTACTGCTTGACGTAGACCCGGTACACACCGGCCTCGCCGGTGACACGATGGGGCAACTGCGCGATCAGGCGGTAATGGCCGCCGGCGCGAATGGCCTTGGTGATGGCCTTGTCCCGGGCCGTCCCGGCGTCGGACGAGACCGTGTCGAGGACGATCAGGGCGTAGCGGCCCTTCGTGACGTCGCCGACGTGGCCCTCACGGAGGGAGATCCACTGGCCGGGGGTGGTGACGGAGCCCAGGTAGTACTGGGGCAGGCCGTCCACCTCGGTCAGGTACCTGCCCTTGGTGTCGACGTGGGCGCGCAGTACCTCGGCCAGGTTTCCGGAGCTCGCCCAGCTATCGAAGCGCTGGGCCGACTGGGAGATGCCCAGGGCGAGCATCAGGACCCAGACCAGGATGCCCAGTTGGGGGTGGCGGAAGTGGGCGCCGATCATGCGGGTGATGCCGAGCCCGGCCAGCGGCGCGGCCAGCAGCAGACCGAATGCGATGTGCCGGAACATCCCCGCCGACGTGTGCAGGTGGGCCTGGAGCAGCGGTACGAGGGCCGCTGTCGCGCACAGCGTCAGTCCGAGCGCCGCCCGGCGCAGCGGCGAGCCGGGGACGCTGTCCATGTCGACGGCCTCGTTCATCCGCTCCCGCCTGACCCACGCGATCGCCCCGCCACAGGCGAGCAGCAGGAACAAGCCGCTCCACTGGGCGGACGTGCTCAGGATGCTCAGGGAGCTCTCACTGCCCTGGCCGCGGGAGAGCGTTCCCTCCCTGATGGCGGTGAGCGCACCGGTGACCAGCAGCGGAGCAGCGATCCCCGCGCCCAGCACGACACCGCGCAGGATGCCCTTGGCGGGGCCCTTGTACGGCCAGGCCGTGTGTACCGCCAGCAGCAGCAGGGTGGGCAGGACGAGCACCGATGTGTGGTCCACGGCCGCCGCGAGCGCGGCCACCGGAGCCGCCGCCAGCACGACCAGCGCAGGGGCGCGGTCGGTGTAGACGACGATCCACGCCGCGAGGGCGACCAGCATCAGCGCCAGCGCGTCCGGCGACGCGTAGTAGCCCACGACGACGGTGGACTGGAGGACCGCGTACGCGGCGGCCGCACTGCTCGCCACGCGCTCGTTGAACATGCGGCGGGTCAGCGAGTACAGCAGCGCTGTGGCGACCAGGGCGAACAGCAGGCTGAGCAGCCGGGCCCCCGCCAGTCCGTGGAGCTTGTCGGCGGCGCCGGCCAGGACCGGGTACAGCGACGCGGAGCCGGGTACGCGATCCACGAGGTCGGTGGTGACGGCGGTGCCGTTGACCAGGTGGTCGAACTCCTGGCGGCCGACGACCAGGTTCGCGGCCTCCTCGGGGCTCGCGGAGTCGACCAGCCGAAGCGAGAGCAGCGCCTGCATGGCCAGCACGCCGAGCAGCAGGATCCGGCCGATCCAGCGGCGCCGGCGGCTGGGCGCCGCGGACCAGCCGGTCTCGGGGGTCGCGGGTATCTCGTACGCGGGCTTCTCGACGACCGGCGCCTCGTACCGCTCGTCGAACTGGACCTCGTAGTCGAACTGGCCCTCGTACATGTTGCTTTCCGTCCCCGGCACCACGGCCGCCGGGGCCGGCACAGGCCTCATGGCCGGGACTGGGGCCGGAGCCAGACCGCCGCGCGGGGCAGGAATCGGGTCCGGGTAGGCGTAGAAGGGCGGGTGGTCGGCAGGGCTTCGGTACTGGACCTGCTGCATCGCCGGATCGGCGTAGCGGTTCGGGTCGGCCTGCGCGGGATCCCAGTCGGGCGGCGGGCTGGCCGGACTGAACCAGGAATCAGTCTGCTCGTTCACTACTGCTTCCTGATGTCGAAGCCGAAGTCGGGGTCTTGCGCGCGCTTGCGGTACTGGGCGAGGGCGAGCGGGCTGATCTCGATCCGCCAGTCGGCGCGCTTGGGAATGTTGAACCAGATGAAGCCGATCACGTCGTCGCGGGCCTCGACGCCGTCGAAGAGGTCGTTGACGTCGGCCCGTCGGCGCTGCCCTTCCTGCGCGGCCGTCTCCGCTATGAAGATCGGCTTCTTGGTGAAGGTCCTGATCTCCCGCATCGTCGGGCCGTACAGGGTCTTGAAGGTGGTCGCCCCGGTAATGGTGTAGTAGCCGATCATCCCGGCCCAGTCCACGTAGGCGTCGCCGGGGTAGTACTGCTTGAGGTCGACGTTGGGCATCGGGTTGATGACGTTCGGCGTCCACACCCAGATCACGTTGGTCGCGCCCGCGTCCTGGAAGATGTCGTGGATGTGCCGCCAGGCCGCCACGAAGTCGGCGGGCGTGGCCTTGGTTCGACCCCAGGCGTACCAGTCGCCGTTCATCTCGTGCCCGAAGCTGATGGCGATGGGCAGATTGAGGCGCACGATGTCCCGCGCCATGGCCTTGACGTACGCGTCCGACTTGCCGTCCGCGATGGACTTCAGTGAGGGTTTGAAAGGCTCCCAGGCCATGAAGGGCAGCGCGCCCCTCTGGTAGATCCGGCGGACACCGCTGGTGTCGAAACCGTCGCCGAACGCCGCGTAGTACTCCAGAACGTTGGGGTGCTTGCCGATCCTTTTGGTGTACGTGTCGAGTGCCTTCAGCGACCTGGGCACGCCGTCCAGCGCGACCCCGAGGTACTTGTCCTTCGGCTTGAGCAGTGGGGTGACGTCGTAGGGCGTGACGGGAGTCGCGTCGTCGGCGCCGGAGGTTTCGCCCGGCTGGGCTTGCGAGTCGCCGGAGCGTCCGGAGGCGGCGGTGAGACCGCAGCCGGTCATCAGCATGAGGCAGGCCGTCAGCAGGGCCAGCAGCGGCAGAGCGCGCCGGAAGGCGGCGCCGGGATGGTGGGTGAACATCGGGTCACACCGCTTCCCGGCTGCGCGGCTGGACCAGCACACGCCCGACGACGACGGCGTAGAAGAGCCCGGAAGCCAGTACGAGGGCGAAGTCCAGCGGGTTCATGGTGAGCATGCGCCAGGTCGCGGCCCCCACCCAGACCGCGGCCGTGCCGCCGCCCCAGACGATCATGCCGATCCAGAAGCGCCGGGTCTTGTTCTTCTTGGCGCCGCTGGATCCGGTCGGCTGCCAGCCCATGCGGTTCTTGCGGAGGATGTCCCAGATGGCGAACAGATGCGCCCAGCCGTACATCATCCGGGCCGCCCAGGCCTCCAGGCGGTACGGGTTGCGGTGCCAGAGCGGAAAGATCAGCGTGGTGTACACCAGGCTCGGGAGCACCAGGCCCATGTATTCGATCTTCAGCATCTCCGGCATGGCCAGCAGCAGCACGATCGGGATCAGCGGCGAGACGACGGTGAACAGCGCCGTGTGAATGTAGTAGAAGAATCCGGACATGTAGCACAGCCGGGATTCCGGCCGAAGGTTGGCCTTCCAGAACTTCTCGCTGCCCAGCAGGCTCATCGATCCCGAGCACCAGCGGTACTGCTGGTTGAAGAAGGCCCCCGCCGTGTCCGGGCAGACGCCGGTGGACAGCGCGACGGGCACGTAGCGCAGGTCCCAGCCGAGGCCGCGCAGGTCGAACCCGGTGTGGACGTCCTCGGAGTGCTCGATCAGCGTGGTGCCGCCGTTGGTCTCCAGGGCGGCGCGCCGGTAGACGGCGCAGCTGCCGACGCAGATCGCGCCGTCGTTGTTCTGCCGGGAGACCTGGACGGAGCGGTAGAAGAGCTCCTGCACCGCGCCCGCGCCGCGCTCTATCCAGTTCTGCGAGTCGAGGATCCGGAAGAACTGCGGAGACTGGACAATTCCGACATCCGGATCCTTCTCCATGTACGGGAGAAGTTCCTCCAGAAGGTCCTCACGGGGGGCGAAGTCGGCGTCCAGGATGAGGATGTACTCACCGTCGGAGTTCTGGAATCCGAAGTGCAGATTCCCGGCCTTCTTGAACCAGCCCCGATTGCGACGAGTGCCGTACACGAAGCCGAAGTCCACCGCCATCGCCGCGAGTTGGTCGCTCGCCGAGTCGTCGAGGACGTACGGGGTCACCACACCGGGGTAGCGGTCGCGCAGCCGGGCCACATGGGTCCAGGTGTTGTGCAGCACCTCGATCGGCTCGCCGCACACAGGCAGGAACACATCCACGGTCGGGTAGCGCTCCGGCCGCCAGTCCCGCACCAGCTCACGGTGCGCCTTGAGGTCGAAGTCCTTGGTGAAGCCGTTCACCTTGAGGGAGACCAGGTAGTACAGCACCGTGAACAGCAGGAACGGCAGATAGATCCACAGCCACGAGGAGGACTGGGCGAGCGCCACCTGACTGGCCACCAGACAGCAGAAGCTGATGATGGAGCAGCAGGTGAGCACCCACAGGTGCCGGCTCGTGTAGGAGTACTTCTCCTCGTTGTCGGGCGGCTGCGGCAGCAGCCCGTGCAGCCTGCGGGAGGGTTGCCCGCGCCTCAGTCTGCGGTGAGAGGCCGCACCTCTGCTCCCACCCCCCACCGTGGGCCCGTCTATGACGGTCATTCCTATGCCCCCCCGGGCGCTCATGAGTATCCTCATCCGATTGAGTGAAGATAGTACGGTTTTTTTTCGACCTTTCGAGCGGGCTAGTTAAGGAACTGGTGAACAAATCGCCATGCATCCGGCATGGAAATATCTGCGACACAAGGTCGTGACATGCCGTACGGGGTGATCTACCTGTCAGTGAAAGCCTGGTTCCGGACGGTGACGTACTGTGCCGTTCTCACCCTGGTCGCGGGCTGCTCCGGCCATGCGGCCGCTCCCGCCGCGAAGCCCGGCACAAGCCCGTCCACCGCCGCGGCCACCCCCACCGGCGCCGCCACGGTGTGCACCTCCGCCGAGAAGCCGTATCCCCAACGGCTGGTGAAGGGCCACAAGTACAGCATCGAGCCCAACCGCTGGAACGCCTCCGCCGGCACCGTCTGCCTGAACACCCCCGGCGACGCCGGCTTCACCGTCTCCGAAGTGCGCGGTCTCGTCGCCAAGGACGCGAAGGCCCCTCGCGCCTACCCCAACATCGCCACCGTCCCCGGCACGGCGGGACTGCCCGTACCCGTCGCCGAGCTGGGCGACGCGACCAGTGACTGGTCGGCCTGGCCCGCCGCCTCCGGCTCGTACAACTTGGCGTACGACCTCTGGTACGGCCCGAGCAAGAGCGACTGCGACTCCGCCGACAGCGCCGAGCTGATGATCTGGCTGGACGCCACCGACAACGTCGTGCCCGCCGGCAGCCGGATGTCCGGGACGGTGACCCTCGGGGACGCGGCGTACGAGGTGTACAAGGCGCCCATCACCAGCGCCCACAGCGTGATCAGCTATGTCAGGACGAACCCGACCCGCACCGTCCGCGGGCTCAACCTGCGGCTGTTCACGGCGGACGCCCTCCAGCGCGGCTACATCCCGCCGGCGTCCTACCTGTGCAAGGTCGCGGCCGGCTTCGAGATCTGGAGCGGTGGCGTCGGCCTGCGCACCTTCTCCTTCGCCTTCCACAACCGCACCGGTCTGCCGAGCGGGGTCGTACGGTCCGGCGCGACGGGGGTCTGCCTGCGGGCGGACGGCGACGAGGTCGTCACCGGATCCTGTGGCGGCAGCGGCGGGAGAACGACCTGGACGGTGGCCAACGACGGTTCACTGCGTACCGGCGGACGCTGTCTCCAGCCGGGCGGCACCCACCGCGGCGTGACCACGGCGGTGCTGGCCGACTGCACCCGAAGCGTCGCCCAGCGCTGGGCGGCCGGCCCGGGCAACCGGCTCGTGAACTCCGCGTCCGGCCGCTGCCTGGACACCGACAAGGGCTCCTTGGCGGTCGGCATCACGGCGACGCTGCGGCCATGTCACGAGGGAACGTCGCAACGCTGGACGCTGCCCTACAACGGCCTGGCTTCCTGACGATGGCCTATCATCCGCACATCGTCCACACATTTGAGCGATAGACCTTGCGGGGGGGTTCCGTCGGGTCAGGGCTCCGAAGTCCGAGCGAGAGAGACGACCTGATGACGGCAGATGGCACCTGGATCAGACCCGAGGGCACCAGGCCCCGTCCGACGCGCACCCGGCCCGCCGTGGACACCACCATGCCGCTGGGGACGGTCGCCGACGAAGTCGCCGCGCGCCGTACCTCCGAGAGGCTGGCCCGCCGGCGTCTGGAGCCGGTCGCCAAGCCGCCGAAGGCCGCCTTCCGTACGGACTGGCTGCCGCTGCTGGCCGTCCTGCTGGTGCAGGCCGTGCTCGCCTACCGCCTCACCGACGACAACACGGCGTTCGTCGACGAAGGCACGTACATCTACGCCGGTTACAACCAGATCGCGCACCTGTTGCACGGCGATCCCGTCGCCGACTACGCGAGCTTCTTCTCCGGCTCTCCCATGATCTACCCGGTCGTGGTCGCGATGGCCGACATGGTCGGCGGCCTGCTCGGCGCCCGGCTGCTGAGCATGGCCTTCATGCTCACCGCCACCATCGCCCTCCACCTGGCCACCCGGCGGATGTACGGCTCCGTGGCGGCCTTCTTCGCGGCCGCGCTGTTCGTCGCGCTGGGCCCCACCCAGCTCCTCAGCAGCTACTCCACGTACGACGCGATGGCGCTCACGCTGCTGGCCTGGGCGGCCTATTTCACGGTCCGGCTCACCACCGGCGGCGGATACCCCAGCATGCTCGCGGCTGCCGTGATCATGGCTCTGGCCGACTGGACCAAGTACGCCTCCTTGCTGTGGACCCCGGTCGTCATCGGCATCGCGATCTTCGCCGGGCACGGCGGATCCGCCTGGTCGGCGATCCGCATACGGCGAGGGATCGAACTCACCGTCCTCTGGCTCGTCGCCCTCCTGATGCCCGCCGTCACGGCGAAGACCCACGTCGACGGCTTCACGCACACCACCCTCATGCGCAAGCCGGGCACCGATCCCGTCTCATACGTCGCGGGGGAAGCCGCCAAGTGGGTCGGCCCGCTGCTGGTCCTGGCCTTCATCGGGGTACTGGTGACCCTGGTAGCCAGCTGGCGCGGACGGGCCCACAAGGCCGACGTCTGGCTCGCGCTGGTGCTCTTCATCGGCGGTGTGCTCGCACCGGCCAACCAGATCCGCATCCACACCTGGCTGTCGCTGCAGAAGCACGTCGACTTCGGTGCCTGGTTCGCCTGCATCGCGGCCGGGTTGCTGCTCGCCCGGATCTTCGTCGCTCTACGCGACAAACTCCACGTCACCGTCGGTGTCTTGGTCACCGCCCTGGTGGTCGGCCCCCTCGGCTACTTCGGGGCGGGCCAGGCCGCACACATGTACGCCGAGTGGTCCGACTCCTCCGGCCTGGTGTCCGCGCTGCGCCCGTACGTCAAGAAGGGCAAGGAGGAGTACCTCGTCGAGAACTACAACGTCCCGGCGTACTACCTCAGGGCACAGACCAACTGGCCGCAGTGGCAGGACCTCGTCGGCAAGAGCTACACCGACCCGGGGACCAAGAAGACGCTGTCAGGCGCCCCGGCCCTCCAGGCCGCCGTCAAGGACCACTACTACTCGATCGTCGTCCTGGACTTCACCCAGACGCCGGACATCGACGTCGCGCTCCAGCCCACCCTCAAGGAGGCGGGATACCGGGTGCACAAGGTCGTCAAGAGCACCCGGACCGGCGACGGCGTGTACACGATCTACTTTGCGCCGGGCTTCGGGAAGAAGTGACGCGAGGGCCCGGGCAGCGCACCTGCGCGAACCGGGCCCTCGCCGGAATCCGTCAGCCGTGGCGGGTCGGGCGACGATCACCTCCGCACGCCGGCCCCCTGGCGGTCCTAGCCGCAGCACCCACCCCGCGACGGCAGAGACCGCCGATTCCGCGCCTCCTTGTTGCGCGCGGCCAGCAACTCGTCGGCCGGGTAGCCGACTTCTTCCAGCGTCAGCCCGTGCGGCCGCACGACATGCACGGCCGAGTCCCGTACGCCCGCGGCGAGCACTTTCCCAGGCCAGTCGGTCCCCCGATGCCCGTCCCCCACGAACAGCAGCGCGCCGATGAGGGACCGCACCATGTTGTGGCAGAACGCGTCGGCCCGCACGGTGGCGGTGATGATGCCGTCCTCGCCCTTGCGCAGGCTCAGCTCCTGCAGCGTACGAATGGTCGTCGCACCTTCCCGCTTCTTGCAGTAGGCGGCGAAGTCATGCTCCCCCAGCAACCGTTGAGCCGCCTCGTTCATCGCGTCGACGTCGAGCGGCCAGTCGTGCCAGAGGACGTGGTTGCGCAGCAGCGGGTCCACGCCCCCGGGGTTGTCGGTGACGCGATAGGCGTACCGCCGCCAGACGGCCGAGAACCGTGCGTTGAAGCCGCTGGGCGCCTCCCGCAGGGCCCACACCCGTACGTCCCTGGGCAGCCGCCCGGCGAGCCGCTTGAGCAGCTTCGAGTGATGCTCGCCCCAGACGTCCTGCGGCAGATCGACATGGGCGACCTGCCCGCGCGCGTGCACCCCGGCATCCGTCCGTCCCGCCACGGTCAGCTCGTACGTGGTGGCCCCGGAGCGCGTCACGGTCCGCAGGGCGTCCTCGATCTCCCCCTGCACGGTCCGCCGTCCCCCGGCCTGCTTGGCCCACCCGGAGAACTCGGTCCCGTCGTAGGAGAGATCCAACCGCACCCGCACGAACGCGGGCTCCACTTCGTCACTCACACAAAGATCCTCTCAGCAACGCGAAACGGGCCCGCCCCGAAGGGCGGACCCGCTCACAGCCAGGCAGAGCCTCAGGCGTCCTTGGACTCCTCGGCCGGGGCCTCGGCGGCCTCGTCCTTGGCCTCGACGACCTCGTCGGCCTTGGCCTCGGCGGCAGCCGGAGCCTCGTCCTTCTTCAGGGCGTCTTCCTTGACCGCACGCTTCGTCGCGGCCTCGGCCTCACCGGTGGCCTGCTGGGCCACGGTCAGCGCCTCCACCAGCTCGATGACGGCCATGGGCGCGTTGTCGCCACGGCGGTTACCGATCTTGGTGATCCGGGTGTAGCCACCCGGGCGGTTCTCGTACCGCGGGCCGATCTCGGTGAAGAGCGTGTGCACGATGCTCTTGTCCGTGATGACCTGGAGCACCTGACGGCGGTTGTGAAGGTCGCCCTTCTTCGCCTTGGTGACCAGACGCTCAGCGTACGGACGCAGCTTGCGCGCCTTCGCCTCGGTGGTGGTGATACGGCCGTGCTCGAACAGCGACTTCGCGAGGTTCGCGAGGAGCAGCTTCTCGTGCGCGGCGCTGCCGCCCAGACGGGCACCCTTGGTGGGCTTCGGCATGGTGTCTCTCCTAGGTGTCTGCCCCGGCCGTATCAGGTACCGGGGTCAGTATCCGAGCGGGCGGTTGCCCGTCGGAGACCCCGCGCCCCAAAGGGGCGCGGGGAACTGCGCGACCAGCCACAGCGGGCCCGCAGCTAAGAACGGTCCTCGCGGAGCGCTCAGTACTGCTCGGTCTCGACGAAGCCCGCATCCGCGTCGTCGTCGGCGCCGAAGGCGTCGGCCGCAGCGGTCGGGTCGAATCCGGGCGGGCTGTCCTTGAGGGCCAGGCCCATACCGGCCAGCTTCGCCTTGACCTCGTCGATCGACTTCGCACCGAAGTTGCGGATGTCGAGCAGGTCGGCCTCGGAACGAGCCACGAGCTCACCCACGGAGTGGATGCCCTCGCGCTTCAGGCAGTTGTACGAGCGAACGGTGAGCTCGAGCTCCTCGATCGGCAGCGCCAGGTCGGCAGCGAGCGCGGCGTCCGTCGGGGACGGACCCATGTCGATGCCCTCGGCGTCGATGTTGAGCTCGCGCGCCAGACCGAACAGCTCGACCAGGGTCTTACCGGCCGACGCCATGGCGTCACGCGGACGCATGGCCTGCTTGGTCTCGACGTCGACGATCAGCTTGTCGAAGTCGGTGCGCTGCTCGACACGGGTCGCCTCGACCTTGTACGTGACCTTGAGCACCGGCGAGTAGATCGAGTCGACCGGGATACGGCCGATCTCCTGGCCCACCTGCTTGTTCTGCACGGCGGAGACGTAGCCGCGACCGCGCTCGACGGTCAGCTCCATCTCCAGCTTGCCCTTGCCGTTGAGCGTGGCGAGGACGAGGTCGGGGTTGTGCACCTCGACACCGGCCGGCGGCGCGATGTCGGCGGCGGTGACCAGACCCGGGCCCTGCTTGCGCAGGTACATCACGACCGGCTCGTCGTGCTCCGAGGAGACGACCAGCTGCTTGATGTTGAGGATCAGGTCGGTGACGTCCTCCTTGACGCCCGGCACGGTGGTGAACTCGTGCAGGACACCGTCGATACGGATGGACGTGACCGCCGCACCCGGAATCGAGGACAGGAGCGTGCGACGCAGGGAGTTGCCGAGGGTGTAGCCGAAGCCCGGCTCCAGCGGCTCGATCACGAACCGGGAGCGGAACTCGTCGACGACCTCTTCGGTCAACGAGGGACGCTGAGCGATCAGCATGTGTGGATCAGATCCTTCAGTCGTGGGCGCCCGCTATTTGACGCCCGACGGAACCCGCGCGGTCACCCGGCGGGGTACTGCAAGGGTACGGGCGGCACGGCCCGAAGGGGACGTACCGCCCGAATCCTCAAGACAACCGGACCTCAGACGCGGCGGCGCTTGGGCTGACGGCAGCCGTTGTGCGGGGTGGGGGTGACGTCCTGGATGGAGCCGACCTCGAGACCGGTCGCCTGCAGCGAACGGATGGCCGTCTCACGACCCGAGCCCGGGCCCTTGACGAAGACGTCGACCTTGCGCATGCCGTGCTCCTGCGCGCGGCGGGCGGCCGACTCGGCGGCCATCTGCGCGGCGAACGGGGTGGACTTGCGCGAACCCTTGAAGCCGACGTGGCCGGCGGAGGCCCAGGAGATCACGTTGCCGGTCGGGTCGGTGATCGAAACGATGGTGTTGTTGAACGTGCTCTTGATGTGCGCGTGGCCGTGAGCGACGTTCTTCTTTTCCTTGCGGCGCACCTTCTTGGCAGCGCCCTGACGTCCCTTGGGGGGCATGTCTTAACTCCTACGGGAGGTGGTCGGTCCTACAGCGAAGACCGCTGGTGAGCGTCCGCTGTGGACTACTTCTTGCCCGGCTTCTTCTTACCGGCGATGGCGCGACGCGGGCCCTTGCGGGTGCGGGCGTTGGTGCTGGTGCGCTGACCGTGGACGGGCAGGCCACGGCGGTGGCGCAGACCCTGGTAGCAGCCGATCTCGACCTTGCGGCGGATGTCGGCCTGAACCTCACGACGGAGGTCACCCTCGGTCTTCAGGTTGGCGTCCACGTACTCGCGGATCTTGACCAGCTCCTCCTCGGAGAGGTCACGAACGCGGGTGTTCGGGTTCACGCCGGTCTCGGCCAGCGTCTGCTGGGAAAGGGTCCGGCCGATGCCGAACACGTAGGTGAGGGCAACCTCCACGCGCTTTTCGCGCGGGATGTCAACACCGGAAACGCGTGCCATTCAATGGCTCCAGTTGTCTGTCGGAGGTCTTCCGCAGAACCGAATCCCGCCCGCCGTCCTCTTCGCGTCTTTCAAAAAAGCCGCCGAAGAATCGGTACGAACCGGGTCCCCGGCCTCCGACCGGGGGTGTCGGATCACTCGGATCCGGGCCCTGCGTATGTACATATGTGCTTGCGTCGCGCGAGATCTGCGGTGTGCAGAGGGTGCGGTCGTGCGTCAGCCCTGGCGCTGCTTGTGGCGCGGGTTGTCGCAGATGACCATGACCCGGCCGTGACGGCGGATCACCCTGCACTTGTCGCAGATCTTCTTGACGCTCGGCTTGACCTTCATTAGGTGAGGTTCTCCGGGTCAGTGCCACCACCCCGTCCCGGTACCGGGAGGAACCGGGGAGGGGTGCGGGCAAGATCTACTTGTACCGGTAGACGATCCGGCCACGCGTCAGGTCGTACGGAGACAGCTCCACCACGACCCGGTCGTCAGGGAGGATGCGGATGTAGTGCATGCGCATCTTGCCGCTGATGTGTGCCAGGACCTGGTGGCCGTTCTGGAGCTCGACCTTGAACATGGCGTTCGGAAGAGACTCGACGACAGTGCCCTCGATCTCGATGGCACCTTGCTTCTTGGCCACGCTTCGCCCTTCGAATCGACTACCTTGATCGACTCCGCACGAGCGCATGCGGGCATGCGAGTGCACGAGAGCCGACGAGTCAGTCTACGTCAGCGCCCTCTGAAAGACGAATCGACAAAGAATGCCCGCATGGGGTGATCGTTACGCCAAGGGGTCCGGGGCCGCCGTGATCCCGTACTCCGCCAGCTTGGCCTTGCCACCGTCCGGGGCCGTCAGGACCAACGGACCGTCCCCCGTCAGAGCGACGGAGTGCTCCCAGTGGGACGACCAGGTGCCGTCGGTCGTGATGACCGTCCAGTCGTCCTCGAGGACCTGGGTCTTCGGTGTGCCGAGACTCACCATGGGCTCGATCGCGAGGCAGAAGCCGGGGACCAGCTTGGGGCCCTTGCCGCGTCGGCGCTCGACGTAGTTCAGCAGGTGCGGGTCCATGTGCATCTCGGTGCCGATGCCGTGGCCGCCGTAGTCCTCGATGATCCCGTACTTGCCGCCGCCGGGCTTGGGCTGGCGCCGGATGTACGTCTCGATGGCGCGGGAGATGTCCACGAGCCGGTTGCTGTTCTTCATCGCGGCGATCCCGGCCCACATCGACTCCTCGGTCACCCGCGAGAGCTCGATGAGCTCCGGAGCGTGACCGCCGCCCACGAACGCCGTGTACGCCGCGTCTCCGTGCCAGCCGTCGACGATGGCGCCGCAGTCGATGGAGATGATGTCGCCGTCCTTCAGGACGGTCTTGTCGTCCGGGATGCCGTGGACGACGACCTCGTTCACCGAGGTGCAGATGGTGGCGGGGAAGCCGCCGTAGCCCAGGAAGTTCGACTTCGCCCCATGCTCGTCGAGCACCTTGCGAGCGACCTCGTCCAGGTCACGGGTGGTAGCACCCGGCACCGCGGCCTCGCGGGTGGCCGCGTGGATGGCGGCGACGACAAGGCCCGCCGCCCGCATTTTGGCGATCTGCTCGGGGGTCTTGATCTGCACCATCTGCGGCTGACGCCTTTCTGAAGGGGAAGCACGGGCTACGTCAACGATACGGCCCCGTGACAACCCCGCCGCCCCCCGCTGTGGGCACCGGGCTAACCCGCTGTGGGCAATCGTTCCGCAAGGGGCGATGGGGGTCCCCCTGCTCGAGCGAAGCCGAGAGCTTGGGTGCGGGTGGGCACAGCGGAACCCCGCGACGCCGGCCACGCCCGTCGCACCCCGGGCAACCAAGGCCACGGGCACCCCGACATACACGTCGGCCGCGGCACCCCCGAAGGGATTGCCGCGGCCGACGCAACGTAAAGGTACGAACTAGCCCTCGTCGCCCTTCAGCGCGTCCATGGCCCGCTTAGTGACCTCGTCCACCTTCCCAAGCGCCGAGATCGTGATCAGCAGCCCCTGGTTCCGGTAGTAGTCGATGATCGGCTCGGTCTGCGTGTGGTAGACCTCGAGCCGCTTGCGGACGGTCTCCTCGCTGTCGTCGTCACGCTGGTAGAGCTCGCCACCGCAGACGTCGCAGACGCCTTCCTGCTTCGGCGGGCTGTACGTCACGTGGAAGACGTGGCTGGAGTCCTTGCGGCACACGCGGCGGCCGGCAATGCGCTTGACCACCTCGTCCTCGGGGACCTCGAGGTCGAGCACGGCGTCGAGCTTCATGCCCTCGGCCTTGAGCGTCTCGTCGAGCGCCTCGGCCTGGGACACGTTGCGCGGGAAGCCGTCGAGCAGGAAGCCCTGCTCGGCGTCCGGCTGCGACATGCGGTCCTTGGCCATCCCGATGGTGACCTCGTCCGGCACCAGATTGCCGGCGTCCATGTACGCCTTCGCCTGCTTGCCCAGTTCCGTGCCCTGGCTGATGTTGGCTCGGAACAGGTCGCCCGTGGAGATGTGCGGGATCGACAGGTTCTTGGCGAGGAACGCGGCCTGCGTTCCCTTACCCGCACCAGGCGGCCCGACAAGGACGATACGCATCAGCGGAGGAACCCTTCGTAGTTGCGCTGCTGGAGCTGGCTCTCGATCTGCTTCACGGTCTCCAGGCCCACACCCACGATGATGAGGATGCTCGTCCCGCCGAACGGGAAGTTCTGGTTCGCGCCGAAGCCGGCCAATGCCATCGTCGGAACGAGAGCGATCAGGCCCAGATACAGCGAGCCCGGCCAGGTGATCCGGTTGAGTACGTAGCTCAGGTACTCAGCGGTCGGTCGGCCAGCCCGGATGCCCGGGATGAAGCCACCATACTTCTTCATGTTGTCTGCAACTTCCTCGGGGTTGAACGAGATCGCCACGTAGAAGAAGGCGAAGAAGACGATCAACAGGAAGTAGCTGACGATGTAGTACGGGTGGTCACCCTTGGTGAGGTGCTGGTCGATCCACGTTTTCCAGCCCGAGTTCCCTCCGGCGAACTGAGCGATCAGCGCCGGGATGTAGAGCAGCGACGACGCGAAGATGACAGGAATCACACCCGCCTGGTTGACCTTGAGCGGGATGTACGTCGACGTGCCGCCGTACGAACGGCGGCCGATCATGCGCTTCGCGTACTGCACGGGGATACGGCGCTGGGCCTGCTCGACGAAGACCACCAGGGCCACCATGACGAGGCCGACGAGGATCACGATGCCGAACTCGATCCAGCCGTCCGCGAGCTTGCCCGACTTCTTGATGGCCCACATGGCGCTCGGGAAGGTGGCGGCGATCGAGATGAACATCAGGATCGACATGCCGTTGCCGATGCCGCGGTCGGTGATGAGCTCACCGAGCCACATCACGACGGCCGTGCCCGCGGTCATGGTGATGACCATGGTGATGGTCACGAAGATCGACTGGTCGGGGACGATCTGGCTGGCCACCGGGCAGCCCTGGAACAGCGCGCCGCTGCGCGCGGTGGCGACCAGGCCGGTGCCCTGCAGGATCGCGAGCGCCACGGTCAGATAGCGCGTGTACTGCGTGATCTTCGCCGTACCGGCCTGGCCCTCCTTCTTCAGGGCCTCGAGGCGCGGGATCACCACGGTCAGCAGCTGGAGAATGATGCTCGCCGTGATGTACGGCATGATGCCGAGCGCGAAGACCGTGATCTGCAGCAGAGCGCCGCCGCTGAACATGTTCACCAGGCCGAAGAGGCCCTGGTTGGCGTTCGCCTGGTCCATACACTGCTGGACGTTCTTATAGCTGACGCCCGGGATCGGGATGTGCGCCCCGATCCGGTAGACCACGATGATGCCGAGCGTGAAGAGCAGCTTCTTGCGCAGGTCGGGCGTCTTGAACGCCCGGGCGAACGCGGTGAGCACGGTGCCTCCTGCGACCCCCGCGCACATGCGTCAGAGGTGACGGTCTTGAGGTTCGACGAATACGTATCGGTCAAGCCGCCTGGCGCCCCCCTGGAGGCACACCAGGCGAAAAGTTAACAGTGCAGGCCACCTTACCGGCGTCCGTGCTCCCCTGGAACGACCAACCGGGGATACCCCTTTTGTGGAGCATCCCCGGTGGGATCGTTCAGGTCATCAAGCCCGTCGTCCGAAGGATCAGACGAGCTCGGTGACGGTACCGCCGGCGGCGGTGATCTTCTCCTTGGCGGAGCCGGAGACGGCGTCGACCGTCACCTGCAGCGCCACGGAGACCTCGCCCTGGCCGAGGACCTTGACGAGGCTGTTCTTGCGAACGGCACCCTTGGCCACCAGACCCTCGACGGTGACCTCGCCACCCTCGGGGTAGAGCGCGGCCAGCTTGTCGAGGTTCACGACCTGGTACTCGGTCTTGAACGGGTTCTTGAAGCCCTTCAGCTTCGGGAGGCGCATGTGCAGCGGCATCTGGCCACCCTCGAAGCGCTCCGGAACCTGGTAGCGGGCCTTGGTGCCCTTGGTACCACGACCGGCCGTCTTACCCTTCGACGCCTCACCACGACCGACGCGGGTCTTGGCGGTCTTGGCGCCCGGGGCGGGACGGAGGTTGTGGATCTTGAGCGGGTTCTGCTCCGCCATGATCAGTCGACCTCCTCGACCGTCACGAGGTGACGGACATGGCGAACCATGCCGCGGAACTCGGGGCGGTCCTCCTTGACGACCACGTCACCCAGGCGCTTGAGGCCCAGGGTCCGCAGGGTGTCACGGTGGTTCTGCTTGCTGCCGATGTACGACTTCGTCTGCGTGATCTTGAGGCGAGCCATTACGCACCCGCTCCCGCACGCGCACGCAGGAGAGCCGCGGGGGCGACGTCCTCGAGGGGCAGACCGCGGCGGGCCGCGACCTCCTCGGGACGCTGCAGGCCCTTCAGGGCCTCCACGGTCGCGTGCACGATGTTGATCGCGTTGTCGGAGCCGAGCGACTTCGACAGGATGTCGTGGATACCGGCGCACTCGAGCACGGCACGCACCGGACCACCGGCGATAACACCGGTACCCGGGGACGCGGGCTTGAGCAGCACGACGCCGGCAGCCTTCTCACCCTGGATCGGGTGCGGGATGGTGCCCTGGATACGGGGGACCTTGAAGAAGTGCTTCTTGGCCTCCTCAACACCCTTGGCGATGGCGGCCGGCACCTCCTTGGCCTTGCCGTAACCGACACCCACGGTGCCGTCACCGTCGCCCACCACGACCAGCGCGGTGAAGCTGAAGCGACGACCACCCTTCACAACCTTGGCGACGCGGTTGATCGCGACGACGCGCTCAACGTACGCGGTCTTCTCGGCGGCAGCTGCGCCGCCGTCACGGCCCTTCCGGTCCCGCCGCTCGCCGCCACCGGCACCGCTTCCGCGGCGCTGGGGTCCAGCCATTGGAATTACCTCTCTTCGTTTTCCGCTGAGCTACGGAACCGGCTCAGAACTTCAGGCCGGCTTCGCGGGCGGCGTCCGCCAGGGCGGCGATGCGCCCGGCGTACTTGTTGCCACCACGGTCGAACACGACGGCCTCGACACCCGCGGCCTTGGCACGCTCGGCGAGCAGGGCGCCGACCTTGCCGGCGGCCGCGGACTTGTCGCCGTCGCCACCGCGGATCGACGTGTCCAGGGTCGACGCCGACGCCAGGGTGTGACCCTTGATGTCGTCGATGACCTGGGCCACGATGTGGCGGTTCGAGCGCGTCACGACCAGGCGCGGACGCTCGGCCGTACCCGAGATCCTCTTGCGGATGCGGATGTGGCGGCGCTTGATGGCAGTCGCCTTGTAGGCATTGCCCTTGGCGATCTTCACACCGTATGCCATGGCTTACTTACCCGCCTTTCCGACCTTGCGGCGGATGACTTCGCCCTCGTACTTGACGCCCTTGGCCTTGTACGGGTCGGGCTTGCGCAGCTTGCGGATGTTGGCCGCAACCTCGCCGACCTTCTGCTTGTCGATGCCCTCGACGGAGAAGTGGGTCGGGTTCTCGACCTTGAACGAGATGCCCTCGGGCGCCTCGATCAGGATCGGGTGGCTGTAGCCGAGCGAGAACTCGAGGTTCGAGCCCTTCGCCACGACGCGGTAACCGACACCGCTGATCTCGAGCTTCTTCACGTAACCCTGGGTCACGCCGGTGATCATGTTCGCCACCAGCGTGCGGGACAGGCCGTGCAGGGCCTTGTTCTGACGCTCGTCGTTCGGACGGGTGACGTTGAGAACGCCGTCCTCGCCCTTAACGATGTCGATCGGCGCGGCAACGGTGTGAGAGAGGGCGCCCTTGGGGCCCTTCACCTGGACCGTACGGCCGTCGATGGTGACGTCCACGCCGGCGGGAACCGTGATGGGGAGCTTGCCAATACGCGACATAGCTGTTTCCTCCGTTCCCTTCCGCTACCAGACGTAGGCGAGGACTTCCCCACCCACGCCCTTCTTGCCGGCCTGCTTGTCGGTGAGGAGCCCGTGGGACGTGGAGATGATCGCCACGCCGAGGCCGCCGAGCACCTTCGGCAGGTTGGTGGACTTCGCGTACACCCGGAGACCGGGCTTGGAGATCCGCTTGATGCCCGCGATGGAGCGCTCACGGTTCGGGCCGAACTTCAGCTCGAGGACGAGGTTCTTGCCGACCTCGGCGTCCTCGACGCGCCAGCCCGTGATGAAGCCCTCCTGCTGGAGGATCTCCGCGATGTGCGACTTGATCTTGCTGTGCGGCATCGACACCGAGTCGTGGTATGCCGAGTTCGCGTTCCGCAGACGCGTAAGCATGTCTGCGATCGGATCAGTCATGGTCATGAATTGGCCTTCGGCCTCTCTCGCCGGGGTTTCCTGTATGCGCCATCCCTCTCCCCACTCATGGGCGGGACGGGTGCGGCGCGGGGACCTACGGCGTAGTAAGTCGTACGGGCGGCGGGCGCCCAACCCTCCTAGCCTAAGCCATGGAAGGCAGGGCACCCGACGACCCTCTGCTTACCGAGAGACTCCGGTCTCCCCTGAACTAGGGGATTACCAGGAGCTCTTGGTCACGCCCGGCAGCTCGCCGCGGTGAGCCATCTCACGAAGGCACACACGGCACAGGCCGAACTTGCGGTACACGGAGTGCGGACGGCCGCAGCGCTGGCAGCGGGTGTACGCACGCACACCGAACTTGGGCTTGCGAGCAGCCTTGGCAATCAGAGCCTTCTTCGCCATCTCGCTCACGCCTCCTTGAAGGGGAAGCCGAGGTGACGAAGGAGCGCACGGCCCTCAGCGTCGTTGGTCGCCGTGGTCACCACGGTGATGTCCATACCCCGGGTGCGGTCGATCTTGTCCTGGTCGATCTCGTGGAACATGACCTGCTCGGTGAGACCGAAGGTGTAGTTGCCACGGCCGTCGAACTGCTTGGGGGACAGACCACGGAAGTCGCGGATGCGCGGGAGCGCGAGCGACAGGGTGCGGTCCAGGAACTCCCACATGCGGTCGCCACGGAGCGTGACGTGGGCACCGATCGGCTGGCCCTCACGCAGCTTGAACTGCGCGATGGACTTGCGGGCCTTGGTGACGGCCGGCTTCTGGCCCGTGATCGTGGTGAGGTCGCGGATGGCGCCCTCGATCAGCTTGGAGTCGCGGGCGGCGTCGCCCACACCCATGTTGACCACGATCTTGACGAGGCCCGGAACCTGCATGACGTTCTCGTACGAGAACTCCTCACGCAGCTTGCCCGCGATCTCCTCGCGGTACTTCGTCTTGAGACGCGGAGTCGTGGTGGTAGCCATCAGATGTCCTCACCCGTCCGCTTGGCAACGCGGATCTTGTTGCCCTCGTCGTCGAAGCGGTAACCGACGCGAGTGACGACCTTGTTGCCGTCCTTCTCCACGACGAGCTGAACGTTGCTCACGTGGATCGGGGCCTCGGTCGTGACGATGCCGCCGGCCTGGGAGCCGCGGGCCGTCGGGCCGGCCTTGGTGTGCTTCTTGACCCGGTTGACACCCTCGACCAGGACACGCTCGTCGCGCGGGTAAGCGGCAATGACCTTGCCCTGCTTGCCCTTGTCCTTGCCGGTGATGACCTGGACCAGGTCACCCTTCTTGATCTTCATGCTTACAGCACCTCCGGCGCGAGCGAGATGATCTTCATGAACTTCTTCTCGCGCAGCTCACGGCCCACGGGGCCGAAGATACGGGTGCCGCGAGGGTCGCCGTCGTTCTTCAGAATGACGGCGGCGTTCTCGTCGAAGCGGATGTACGAGCCGTCCTGGCGGCGGCGCTCCTTGACGGTGCGAACGATGACCGCCTTGACGACGTCACCCTTCTTCACGTTGCCACCGGGGATCGCGTCCTTGACGGTGGCGACGATGACGTCACCGATGCCCGCGTAGCGGCGACCGGAACCACCGAGAACACGGATGCAAAGGATTTCCTTCGCACCAGTGTTGTCGGCGACGCGCAGTCGCGACTCCTGCTGGATCACGTCTATCTCCTGATCGTCTGCCGGTTCCCCGGGGGCTGTGGTTCACAGCCCCCGGAGCCTGGCGGAACTGGTCCGAGGGGGATGCCCCTCGGAGGGGTTACTTGGCCTTCTCGAGGATCTCGACGATGCGCCAGCGCTTCGTCGAGGACAGCGGCCGGGTCTCCATGAGGAGGACACGGTCGCCGACGCCTGCGGCGTTCTGCTCGTCGTGGGCCTTGAGCTTGCTGGTACGGCGGATGACCTTGCCGTACAGCGCGTGCTTGACGCGGTCCTCGACAGCGACGACGACGGTCTTGTCCATCTTGTCGCTGACGACCAGACCCTCACGGGTCTTGCGGAAACCGCGCTCGGTCTTGTTCTCAGTCACGTTGCTCTCGCTCATCAGGCGCTCTCCACCGTCTCGATGCCGAGCTCGCGCTCACGCATCAGGGTGTAGATCCGGGCGATGTCCTTACGGACCGCCTTCAGACGGCCGTGGTTCTCGAGCTGACCGGTCGCCGCCTGGAAGCGGAGGTTGAACAGCTCTTCCTTGGCCTCGCGGAGCTTGTTGAGGAGCTCCTCGTTGCCCAGCTCGCGCAGCTCGGACGCCTTGGTGCCGGCCGACATCACGCTTCACCTGCCTCGCGCCGCACGATGCGGCACTTCATCGGAAGCTTGTGAGCAGCGCGGGTAAGCGCCTCACGCGCAATCTTCTCGTTCGGGTAGGACAGCTCGAACATCACCCGGCCCGGGTGAACGTTCGCGACCCACCACTCCGGCGAACCCTTACCGGAACCCATGCGGGTCTCGGCAGGCTTCTTGGTCAGCGGGCGGTCCGGGTAGATGTTGATCCAGACCTTGCCGCCACGCTTGATGTGACGGGTCATCGCGATACGAGCCGCCTCGATCTGGCGGTTGGTCACGTACGCCGGCGTGATGGCCTGGATGCCGTACTCGCCGAACGCAACCGTCGTACCGCCCTTGGCCTGACCACGGCGCTTCGGGTGGTGCTGCTTGCGGTGCTTGACCCTACGGGGGATCAGCATGTCGGTCAGGCCTCCGTTCCGGTGCTCTCAGCCGGAGCGGCAGCGGCGGGAGCCTCGGCCTTGGGGGCCTCGGCAGCCGGAGCCGACTGCTGCTGCGGCTTACGACCGCGACCGCCACGCTCGCCACCGCGGCCACCACGGGCCGGGCGGTCGGCGCCGCCACGGGCCGGGCGGTTGCCGGCGCGGGCAGCAGCGTTCTCGGCGCGGACCTCGGCGATGTTCTTGACGTCGCCCTTGTAGATCCAGACCTTCACACCGATGCGGCCGAAGGTCGTCTTGGCCTCGAAGAAGCCGTAGTCGACGTTCGCGCGAAGCGTGTGCAGGGGCACGCGGCCCTCGCGGTAGAACTCCGAGCGGGACATCTCGGCGCCGCCGAGACGGCCACCACACTGGATCTTGATGCCCTTGGCGCCGGCCTTCATCGTGCCCTGCATGCTCTTACGCATGGCGCGACGGAAGGAGACGCGGGAGGACAGCTGCTCGGCAACGGCCTGAGCAACCAGCTGAGCGTCGGTCTCGGGGCTCTTGACCTCGAGGATGTTCAGCTGGACCTGCTTGCCCGTGAGCTTCTCGAGGTCACCGCGGATGCGGTCGGCCTCGGCGCCACGGCGGCCGATGACGATGCCGGGACGCGCGGTGTGGATGTCCACCCGCACGCGGTCACGGGTGCGCTCGATCTCAACCTTCGAGATACCGGCGCGCTCCATGCCGGACGTCATCATCCGACGGATGGCGACGTCTTCCTTGACGTAGTCCTTGTACAGCTTGTCGGCGTACCAGCGGGACTTGAAGTCCGTGGTGATGCCGAGCCGGAACCCATGCGGGTTAACCTTCTGGCCCATTACCGGGTTCCTTCCTTGCTGCTGACGACCACGGTGATGTGGCTGGTCCGCTTGCGGATCCGGTAGGCGCGGCCCTGGGCACGCGGACGGAACCGCTTCAGGGTCGGGCCCTCGTCGACGTACGCCTCGGAGATGAAGAGGCTGTCGGCGTCGGTGTGGTCGTAGTTGTGCGCGGCGTTGGCGATGGCGCTGTCAAGCACCTTGCCGACCGGCACGCTCGCGGCCTGCGGGGCGAAACGCAGGACCGCCTGAGCCTCCGTGGCATCCATGCCACGGATAAGGTCCACCACGCGGCGGGCCTTCATGGGCGTGACGCGGATGTACCGCGCCTGGGCCCTGGCTTCCATGGTTGTCCTTCCAGTGTCTGTCATGGTCATTCCACCCCGCTACTAGCGGCGCTTCGACTTCCGGTCGTCCTTGACGTGACCCCGGAAGGTGCGCGTCGGCGAGAACTCGCCGAGCTTGTGGCCGACCATCGACTCGGTGACAAACACCGGAATGTGGGTCTTGCCGTTGTGCACCGCGATCGTGTGGCCGAGCATGGCCGGGATGATCATCGAGCGACGGGACCAGGTCTTGATGACGTTCTTGGAACCGGCTTCGTTCTGGGCGTCCACCTTCTTGATCAGGTGGTCGTCGACGAAGGGCCCCTTCTTGAGACTGCGCGGCATCTAAACCCGCTCCTAGCGCTTCTTGTTCGTCTTGCGGCGGCGGACGATGTACTTGTTCGAAGCCTTCTTCGGCGAACGAGTACGACCCTCCTTCTGACCCCACGGCGAGACCGGGTGGCGACCACCGGAGGTCTTGCCCTCACCACCACCGTGCGGGTGGTCAACCGGGTTCATCGCCACACCGCGGACGGTCGGGCGGACACCCAGCCAGCGCTTACGACCGGCCTTGCCCCAGTTGATGTTCGACTGCTCGGCGTTGCCGACCTCGCCGACCGTGGCGCGGCAGCGCTGGTCGACCAGGCGGATCTCACCGGAGGGCATGCGGAGGTGGGCCATGGTGCCCTCCTTCGCGAGCAGCTGCACCGAGGCACCGGCGGAGCGGGCGAACTTGGCACCGCCACCGGGACGGATCTCGATCGCGTGGATCGTGGTACCGACCGGGATGTTGCGGAGCGCCAGGTTGTTGCCCGGCTTGATGTCGGCCCCGGGACCGTTCTCGACGCGGTCGCCCTGCGACAGGTTGCGCGGGGCGAGGATGTAGCGCTTCTCGCCGTCCGCGTAGTGCAGCAGCGCGATGCGCGCGGTGCGGTTGGGGTCGTACTCGATGTGCGCGACCTTCGCCGGCACGCCGTCCTTGTCGTGACGACGGAAGTCGATCACTCGGTAGGCGCGCTTGTGTCCGCCACCCTGGTGGCGAACGGTCACACGACCGGCGTTGTTACGGCCGCCCTTGCTGTGCAGCGGGCGGACCAGCGACTTCTCCGGCGTGGACCGCGTGACCTCGACGAAGTCGGCGACGCTGGAGCCACGACGGCCCGGAGTCGTCGGCTTGTACTTGCGGATTCCCATTTCTCAGTCCTCGTCCGATATCGGACCAGGGCGCTCCGTTAGGAGGCCTGGCCGAAGATGTCGATACGGTCGCCCTCGGCGAGGGTCACGATCGCGCGCTTGCTGTCGGCACGCTTGCCGAAGCCGCTCTTGGTCCGCTTGCGCTTGCCCTGGCGGTTGATCGTGTTGACCCCGGTGACCTTGACCGAGAAGACCGCCTGGACGGCCTGCTTGATCTGGGTCTTGTTCGCACGCGGGTCCACGACGAAGGTGTACTTGCCCTCGTCGAGAAGCGCGTAGCTCTTCTCGGAGACGACCGGCTTGAGGAGCACGTCACGGGGGTCCGTGAAGGACTTGCTCAGCGGGGTCTCAACGGTGTTCTTGCCCTCGGTGGCGTGGCGCTTCGCCTTGGCGATGCGCGCGGCCTTCGCGGCCTTGGCGGCCTTGGGGGCAATGCTCGGGTGACGCGTAGCCATCAGGCCTCGCTCCCTTCGGTCTCATCGGCCTTGGGGCCAGACACGAAGGACTCGAAGGCGGCCTGGGTGAAGACCACGTCGTCCGAGACGAGCACGTCGTACGTGTTCAGCTGGCCCGGCTCCAGGATGTGCACCTGGGGCAGGTTGCGGGCGGAGAGCAGCGCGGCCTCGTCGTTGCGCTCGACGACCAGGAGCACGTTCTTGCGCTCGCTGATCTTGCCAAGCAGCGTCTTCGCGGCCTTGGTGGAGATCTCGCCCTCGACCACGCCGGAGACGACGTGGATGCGGTTGTTGCGGGCCCGGTCGGTGAGGGCACCGCGCAGGGCGGCGGCCTTCATCTTCTTCGGGGTCCGCTGCGAGTAGTCACGCGGCTGCGGGCCGTGGACGACGCCACCGCCGGCGAACTGCGGCGCACGGGTCGAGCCCTGACGGGCGCGGCCGGTGCCCTTCTGGCGGTACGGCTTCTTGCCACCGCCGCGGACCTCGCCACGAGTCTTGGTCTTGTGCGTGCCCTGGCGGGCAGCGGCCAGCTGGGCGACGACGACCTGGTGGATCAGCGGAATGCTGACCTTGGCGTCGAAGATCTCCGCGGGGAGCTCGACGGTACCGGCCTTGTCGCCTGCCGGCGAAAGGATGTCAACAGTGCTCATCGGTTACCTCAGGCCCCCTTGGCCGCGGTGCGGACCAGGACGAGGCCGCCGTTCGGACCGGGAACCGCGCCCTTGATGAGCAGCAGACCCTTCTCCGCGTCAACGGCGTGGACGGTCAGGTTCTGGGTGGTGACCCGCTCGTTGCCCATGCGGCCCGCCATGCGGAGGCCCTTGAACACGCGGCCCGGGGTGGCGCAGCCACCGATGGAACCGGGAGAGCGGTGCTTGCGCTGGGTACCGTGCCCGGCGCCGAGGCCACGGAAGTTGTGGCGCTTCATGACACCGGCGAAGCCCTTGCCCTTGCTCTTGCCGGTGACGTCGACCTTCACGCCGGCCTCGAAGGTGTCGGCGCTGACCTCCTGGCCGAGGGTGTACTCGCTGGCGTCAGCGGTACGGATCTCGACGAGGTGGCGACGGGGGGTGACGTCGGCCTTGGCGAAGTGGCCCTTGAGGGGCTTGTTCACCTTGCGCGGGTCGATCTCGCCGAAGGCGATCTGGACCGACTCGTAGCCGTCACTGTCGTTCGTACGGACCTGGGTAACGACGCAGGGGCCGGCCTTGACGACGGTCACCGGGACGACACGGTTGTTCTCGTCCCATACCTGCGTCATGCCGAGCTTCTCGCCCAGGATGCCCTTGATCTGCTTAGCCATCTCTCAGATCACCGCGCCTCAGAGCTTGATCTCGATGTCGACACCGGCCGGGAGGTCGAGTCGCATCAGAGAGTCAACGGTCTTGGGAGTCGGGTCGAGGATGTCGATCAGGCGCTTGTGCGTGCGCATCTCGAAGTGCTCGCGCGAGTCCTTGTACTTGTGCGGCGACTTGATGACGCAGTACACGTTCTTCTCAGTGGGCAGCGGCACCGGGCCCGCGACCGACGCACCAGTACGGGTCACCGTCTCGACGATCTTCTTCGCCGAAGAGTCGATGACCTCGTGGTCGTAGGCCTTGAGCCGGATGCGGATCTTCTGTCCCGCCATGGCTACTTCGTAGTCCTGTCTCTCGAAAACGCTCTGGAACCCGGGGGCCGGCTCGTGAAAGCCGGGCCTCTTCTCCGACCCACGCGGTCGGGCGTGTCGCACCCCCGCTGACACGGATATCCATACGGATTTCCCTGCTAGGGGCTGCGATCGTCAACCGCGGGACGGGGGTGAGACCACCCGCCGGGCGCCTGGCCGGTACCCCGCTGACACTTCCCGGAAGATTCCCGTACTTCCGCCCCTGAGAAGAGGCGACGAGTACTGTGGGACTCGCTTCCGGTCCTCCCGGCGGGAGGCGCGCAGCATCGGCACTCAACCGAGCAACCCCGATAGTCTGCCATACGGGACGGGGCCATCGCCAATCGGGCCGAAGAGAGTACCCGGTGCCGAGCTCAGATCAAACCTTTGGGTGTCACCACACACCGGTGCCCCGGCCGAGCGCGGCCGGGGCACCGGTGTGTGGTCGGCAGGATCAGCGGCCCGAGGCCAGCTCCTCACGCACCGCGAAGTACGCCGGCTTCGGCACGAAGTTCTCGTCCAGCAGGTTCGACGCGCCCTGGCCGGTGAAGACGCCGGGGACCCAGCTGTACTTGTCGGTGTAGCCCCAGACCGTGAAGGACTTGCAGCTGGTCGCGGCGAGGCAGGCGTCGAGCAGGCCGCGGTAGTAGTCGGCCTGCTTCGCGAGCTTCGTGTCGTCCGCGGGCATGATCATCCGGATGTCGACCTCAGTGAAGGCAGTCTCCAGGCCCAGGTCCTCGAAGCGCTTCAGGTTCGCGGCGACATCGCCCGGGAAGCCGTACTGGATGCCGAGGTGGCCCTGGATGCCGAAGCCCTGGACCGGGACGCCCTCGGCGAGCAGCTCGCCGACCAGGTTGTAGTAGGCCGTGGACTTCGCGTTGACGCCCTCGACGTTGTAGTCGTTCACGAACAGCTTCGCCTTGGGGTCGGCCTCGTGGGCCCAGCGGAAGGCGTCGGCGATGTAGGACGGGCCGAGCTTCTGCAGCCAGATCGAGTTGCGCAGGGTGCCGTCGTCGTTGAAGACCTCGTTGACGACGTCCCACTGGTAGATCTTGCCCTTGAAGTGCTCGACCTGGGTGGTGATGTGGTTCTTCAGGATGCCGCGCAGCTCGTCCGCGTCGATCGACCCGTCGGCGACGCCGGAGGTCAGCCACTTCGGCAGCTGGTTGTGCCAGATGAGGGTGTGGCCGCGCACGGCCTGGTCGTTGTCCTTGGCGAAGCGCACGAGGGCGTCGGCCTTGGACCAGTCGTACACCCCGCGCTGCGGCTCTACGGCCTCCCACTTCATGACGTTCTCGGCGGTGAGCGAGGTGAACTCCCTCGCGGTCGTTCTCCTGTATGTCTTGTCCTCGGCCAGGGCCGTCATGTCCACGGCGGTGCCGATGCGTACGTCCGCACGGTCGGCGTACGCCCGGAGCGGGGCACCCGTCGTGGAGGAGGCGGACTCCGAGGCGACAGCGGCCGTCGGCGCCCCGGTGACCACGAGTGTGGCGCCGAGCAGCGCGAGGGCGGTGATGGGCGTGCGGAAACGCGTCATGTTCGTCCTTTGTAGATGCGGGTGGTACGGGTTCGTCGGTACGGGTGGTACGGGCCGTGGTGACCCTCAGCGCACGCGGTGGCTCTCCAGAGGCCCGAGGTACGTGGGCGTGAGGCCCCCGGTGTCGATCACCAGGCGCTGGAGGACGACGGTCGGGTCGACCATCCAGAAGTTGAGGCGGTGCACTCCGGCTTGGGCGAGGCTGTGCCGGGTGGCGGTGAGGTTGACGTTGTCGGAGGTGTTCCGGGCCCACTGGGCGTTCATCACTCCGTCGTCGGCACCGGTCACCGCGGTGATGTCGACGGTCTGGGGGGCGTCGTCGTCGAAGGAGACCGCGTAGCGCAGGCCGCCGGTCGGCAGGGCCGGGTTGCGCGGCGAGAGATACGCCCACACGGTGACCGGCCCTGCGGCGTGCAGGGTCACCTCGTACTCCAGGCGGGGCGAGCTACCGCCGGGCGCCTGGCGGGCGGCGGTGACGGGGACGGGCGTCATGCCGGCTCCCGTACGCCCGATGCGGTCGATGCGCTGCCAGCGGATGTCCCCGGCGCCGACCGCGCGCGTGCGGTGCTCCGCGTCGATCGCGACATAGCCGCCCGCCTCGACGAAACCGCTGAGGCCACGGGCGGACGTGTGCTCGGCGATCGCCTTGACGGTGACGGTGGCGCCGTCCGGCCCGTGCACGGCGATGTCCGCCTCCGTCCGGCCGCGCGGCGCCTTGGACCAGTCCACGGTCACGGTCGCCCGCACCTGCTGCTCGATCCGGCCCTCCGGACGGTCGACCGTGATCCACGGCACGGACGGCGTGATGCGGTAGTCGAAGGGCTCCCTGCCCCGGTTGAAGACCTCGATGTACTGGTCGGGGCGTGTCTGGTACGGGCTGAAGACGGGCAGCACCGCCGGGCCCTCGGCTCCCGGCCACCAGTCGTCGGAGCCGTCGATCGCCACGCCCATGTCCGCGGCGTCCGGCACCTCGATGCGCTTGACCGCCGGGAAGATCTCGTCCGGGAGGGCGACGTTGTTCTTCTCGGGCTGCTGCCAGGAGGCGTTCGGGCCGTAGCGTTCCACGTCGCCGTAGCCGATGTGCGGCTGGGTCTGGAAGCCCTTCCACTTGCCGCCCGCCACCTGGGAGTTGAAGCGGTCGGCGAGCGCGAAGTCCTCGGCGAGCCGGGCCTCGGCCGCAGCCGCCAGATCGTTGGTGGCGGCGCGTCCCTGTCTCGCGTAATGCAGGTTGGTGAACTGGGCCTCGCGCAGGGCGTAGACATTCGCGGTGGCCTGCACCTCGTAGCCGACGAGCTCGAACCAGGCGTCCTGGTCGGCCTCCGGAAGGTGCCGGGCGATCCGGTCGGCGGCCTTGGCGAGCTTGCGCCATTCGTCGGTGACCCGCTCCAGCTCCCGGTGGCCGGTGACCGAGAACGGCGTCGCCTTGTCGTCGAACACGATCGCCGAGGAGTCCTTGGCCGGGTCCTTCGCCGGGTTCAGGGTGATGCGGCGGTTGAGCGACTCGGGCTTGCGGCGCGACTGCAGCTGGGCATACGTGGCGAGCACCTCGGCGATGGCGGAGGTCTGGGCCTCACCGAAGTTCTGCCGGGCGTAGCGGCGCTCCCACTCGGGGATGTCCTCCTGGCCCCATCGGCTGGGGTTCCAGGCGTAGTCGAGGAAGAACTGGGTGGGCAGTTCGTTGCCCTTGAGATCGCCGACGTTGGTGACCCACAGGCCGTGGTTGCCGTAGGCGATGGCCTGGCGCAGCTGGTCCCACATGTTCGGCAGCGAGGTGGTGTCCACCCACTTGTAGTTGCGGCCGGCACCCACGTAGTCGAAGTGGTAGTAGAGGCCGTATCCGCCGCTCCGGGCGGGCTCCGACGGGTCGGGGTGCTTGCGGATGTTGCCCCAGTTGTCGTCGGTCAGGACGACGGTGACGTCGTCGGGGGCTCGCAGGCCGCGGTCCCAGTAGCGCTGGACCTCCTTGTAGAGGGTCCACACCTGCGGGATCGAGGCGGGGTCCTTGCCGGTGACCTCGGCGATGATCTCGCGCTGGGCGGCGATGATCTCCTGCATCAGCCCGATGCCGTCGCCGTCGGGCAGGCTCGTGTCGCCGTTGCCGCGCATGCCGAGGGTGACCACGCCCTCGAAGTCCTGGTCGACCATGCGGCGGATGCCGTCGGTCCAGTACGCCTTGATGGCCTCGGCGTTGCGCCGGAAGGACCATTCGCCGGTGCCGCCGTACGGGTCGTGGCCCGGGGTCGTGATGGTCCCGCTGCTGTCGCGCTTGGCGGCGACGGCATGCCGGTTCCACTCCTCGATGCCGCGCATCATCGGCGCCTCATGAGAGGTGCCCATGACAATCCCGTACTCCTTGGCGCGGGCGTGGTTCTGCGGGTCGTCCTCGGCGAAGGCGCGGCCCCACACCGCCGGCCACAGGTAGTTCGCCTTCAGGCGCAGCAGGACCTCGAAGACCTTGGCGTAGAAGTCGGCGTTGAAGCCGCCCGGGTAGCCCGAGGCCTTGCCGGCGCCGAAGTAGGCGGGCGCCCAGGTGCCGAGGGCCGGGTTCTCGTCGTTGATGAAGATGCCGCGGTACTTCACTGCCGGGGTGCCCTGGGTGTGGCGGCCCGGCAGGACGTACAGCGCGTCGCGGTGGACCGGGCGGACGTCGTCCCACCAGTACCAGGGCGAGACGCCGATCCCGAGCGAGACGTCGTACGCGCCGAAGATCGTGCCGCGCGGGTCGCTGCCCGCGATGACGAACGCCCGGTCGACGCCCGGCAGCGGCTGCTCGACCACGGTCTGCAGGGGCGTCTCCCACTTGCCCTTGATTCCGTCGACGTCGAGCTTGCCGGTCTCGACGAGACGGTCGATCAGCGGGCTGCGCCCGATGGTGCCGATCACGGTGATCTCGCGGGAGCCGCTCGGCACGTCGCCCTTCAGCAGGCGCGGACGCACGCCCGTGACTCGCTCGATGTCGTCCCGCAGGTCACCCACGACGCGCACGACGCCGGTGTGGTCGTCCGCGCTCACCACGAGTGGCACGGCCCGACCGTCGCGTACGAGCGGAAAGGCGCCCGCCTTCGCCGTGAAGGAGACGTAGGACCCGGGATCCGTCGGCCGGATCCCGTCGGCCTCCGCAGGCTCCGCTGAGGCCGCCTGCGCGACGCCGGAAAGCCCCGGAACGGTTCCGAGCCCGGTCAGCGTCAGGGCACCGAGACCGGCACCCGCGCCCGTCCCCAGTACGGCTCTGCGGCTCGGCCGTGGCGGGACAGACCTCTCCATGAAACGCTCCTCCGAGTTGGGGCGGCAGGTGCTTGCGCCGACTGCCGTGCCACATGGTGGAGCGATAATTTCCCGGAAACAATGGGTCTACAAGACCGAAAAGTTTTCAGTCTCCGCTGGCCTTGCAGCCCACCGCCTCGCGGAGACGCGGAAGGGCCCGCACGACCGAAGTCGTACGGGCCCTTCTCGATGCCCCTAGGAGCGCCGGGTCTCCCCGATCAAGAAGTAAGAAACTTACTTCGTGATCTTGGTGACCTGGCCGGCGCCCACGGTCCGGCCACCCTCACGGATGGCGAACTTCAGGCCCTCCTCCATGGCGACGGGCTGGATGAGCTCGACCTTCATCTCAGTGTTGTCGCCCGGCATGACCATCTCCGTGCCCTCGGGGAGGGTCACAACACCGGTCACGTCAGTCGTACGGAAGTAGAACTGCGGACGGTAGTTGTTGAAGAACGGCGTGTGGCGGCCACCCTCGTCCTTGGACAGGATGTAGGCCTGGGCCTCGAACTCGGTGTGCGGGGTGACCGAGCCCGGCTTGATGATGACCTGGCCGCGCTCGACGTCCTCGCGCTTGATGCCGCGGAGCAGCAGACCGACGTTCTCACCGGCCTGGCCCTCGTCGAGCAGCTTGCGGAACATCTCGATGCCGGTGACCGTGGTGGTGGTCTTCTCGGTCTTGATGCCGATGATGTCGACGGTCTCGTTGACCTTGAGGACACCGCGCTCGATACGACCGGTGACGACGGTGCCACGACCGGTGATCGTGAAGACGTCCTCGATCGGCATCAGGAACGGCTTGTCGACGTCGCGCTCGGGCTCCGGGATCGACTCGTCGACGGCCTTCATCAGGTCGAGGACGGTCTGGCCCCACTCCTTGTCGCCCTCAAGGGCCTTCAGAGCGGAGACCTTGACGACCGGAAGGTCGTCGCCCGGGAACTCGTACTCGGAGAGCAGCTCGCGGACCTCGAGCTCGACGAGCTCCAGGATCTCCTCGTCGTCCACCATGTCGGCCTTGTTCAGGGCGACAACGATGTACGGAACGCCGACCTGGCGGGCCAGGAGCACGTGCTCCTTGGTCTGCGGCATCGGGCCGTCGGTGGCGGCGACCACCAGGATGGCGCCGTCCATCTGCGCCGCACCGGTGATCATGTTCTTGATGTAGTCCGCGTGACCGGGGCAGTCGACGTGGGCGTAGTGACGCGTCTCGGTCTGGTACTCGACGTGCGCGATGGAGATGGTGATACCGCGCTGGCGCTCCTCAGGAGCCTTGTCGATCTGGTCGAAGGCCGAGGCCTCGTTCAGGTCCGGGTACGCGTCGTGCAGCACCTTGGTAATGGCGGCCGTGAGGGTCGTCTTACCGTGGTCGATGTGACCGATGGTGCCGATGTTGACGTGCGGCTTAGTCCGCTCGAACTTCGCCTTCGCCACTGGGGTCCTCCTGTGGAGTGGTTCTGTACGCCTTACTTCATCGGCGCCAGGTGATCTTTGCTGGAAAGCCGGGGCCCGGGGCATTCCTCCGCGGTTGCGGCGGAATGCCCCAGCAGGCTCCGGAGTCAAGCCTAAAGCGTGAACTCGGGTGAGTTACTCGCCCTTGGCCTTCGCGATGATCTCCTCGGCGACGTTCCGCGGAACCTCGGCGTAGGAGTCGAACTGCATCGAGTAGCTCGCGCGACCCGACGTCTTGCTGCGGAGGTCGCCGACGTAGCCGAACATCTCCGACAGCGGGACCAGGCCCGTGACGAGCTTGGCACCGTGACGGTCCTCCATGGACTGGATCTGACCGCGACGGGAGTTGATGTCGCCGATGACGTCGCCCATGTAGTCCTCGGGCGTCGTCACCTCGACCTTCATCATCGGCTCGAGCAGGGCCGGGGAGGCCTTGCGCGCGGCCTCCTTGAAGGCCATCGAACCGGCGACCTTGAAGGCCATCTCGGAGGAGTCGACCTCGTGGTAGCCACCGTCGAGAAGGACCACGCGGACACCCGTGAGCGGGTAACCGGCGAGCACACCGAACTCCATGGCCTCCTGGCAGCCCGCGTCCACCGAAGGAATGTATTCCTTCGGGATACGGCCACCGGTGACCTTGTTGACGAACTCGTAGCCGTCGCCCTCGAGAGGCTCGAGCGCGATCTGCACCTTCGCGAACTGACCGGAACCACCGGTCTGCTTCTTGTGGGTGTAGTCGTACCGGTCGACCGTCTTGCGGAGGGTCTCGCGGTACGCGACCTGCGGCTTGCCGACGTTGGCCTCGACCTTGAACTCGCGCTTCATGCGGTCGACCAGCACGTCCAGGTGCAGCTCGCCCATGCCCGCGATGATGGTCTGGCCGGTCTCCTCGTCGGTGTGCACCTTGAAGGAGGGGTCTTCCTCGGCCAGGCGCTGGATCGCGATGCCCAGCTTCTCCTGGTCGCCCTTCGACTTGGGCTCGATGGCGACCTGGATGACCGGGGCCGGGAAGTCCATCGACTCGAGGATCACCGGGTTCGCCGGGTCGCAGAGGGTCTCACCGGTGGTGGTCTGCTTCAGACCCATGACGGCGACGATGTCGCCGGCACCCACCGAGTCGATCTCCTCACGCTTGTTGGCGTGCATCCGGTAGATCTTGCCGATGCGCTCCTTCTTGCCCTTGACGGAGTTCTGCACCTGAGAACCCGCCTCGAGGCGGCCGGAGTACACCCGGACGAAGGTCAGCTTGCCGAGGTGCGGGTCGCTCGCGATCTTGAACGCCAGCGCCGACAGCGGCTCGTCCTCGGAGGGCTTGCGCTTGACGATCTCCTCCGGGTCGTTGACCGCGTGACCCTCGATCGCCTCGATGTCGAGCGGCGAGGGGAGGTAGCGGACAACGGCGTCGAGCAGCGGCTGGACACCCTTGTTCTTGAAGGCAGTGCCACAGAACACGGGGGTGACGGTGGTGCCGCCGCCCTTGCCGGAGCCGATGGTGATGCGACGGATCGCCGCGTACAGCTGCTCCACGGTGGGCTCCTCGCCCTCCAGGTACAGCTCCATCATCTCGTCGTCGTTCTCGGAGACGGTCTCGAGCAGCTTGCCGCGCCACTCGTCGGCGGCCTCGACGTGCGTGGCCGGGATGTCGACGACGTCGTACGCCTCGCCAAGGGCGGTCTCGGCGGACCACACGAGCGCCTTCATCTGGACCAGGTCCACGACGCCCTTGAAGTCGGCCTCAGCGCCGATCGGCAGCTGCATCACGATCGGGGTCGCACCCAGGCGGTCCGTGATCATGTCGACACAGCGGTGGAACTCGGCGCCGGTACGGTCGAGCTTGTTGACGAAGCAGATACGCGGGACGCCGTAGCGGTCCGCCTGACGCCACACGGTCTCGGACTGCGGCTCCACACCGGCGACGCCGTCGAACACCGTCACGGCACCGTCGAGCACGCGCAGCGAGCGCTCCACCTCGACGGTGAAGTCGACGTGGCCCGGGGTGTCGATGATGTTGATCGTGTGGTCGACGTTCTCGAGCGGCCAGTGACAGGTGGTGGCAGCAGACGTGATCGTGATGCCACGCTCCTGCTCCTGCTCCATCCAGTCCATGGTGGCAGCGCCGTCGTGGACCTCACCGATCTTGTACGAGACACCGGTGTAGTACAGGATCCGCTCGGTGGTCGTCGTCTTGCCCGCGTCGATGTGGGCCATGATCCCGATGTTGCGGACCTTGGCCAGGTCAAGTGAAGTGGTAGCCATAAGGCTTCAGTCTTCTCTCGGTTCTCGATGGGGTAGCGACTACCAGCGGTAGTGCGCGAAGGCCTTGTTGGACTCGGCCATCTTGTGGGTGTCCTCGCGCTTCTTCACAGCAGCGCCGAGGCCGTTGGAGGCGTCGAGCAGCTCGTTCAGGAGGCGCTCGGTCATGGTCTTCTCGCGACGGGCACGGGAGTAACCCACGAGCCAGCGGAGCGCGAGCGTGTTGGCGCGGCCGGGCTTGACCTCGATCGGCACCTGGTAGGTCGCGCCACCGACACGGCGGGACTTGACCTCGAGGGTGGGCTTGATGTTCTCAAGCGCACGCTTCAGGGTGATGATCGGGTCGTTGCCGGTCTTCTCGCGCAGGCCCTCCATGGCGCCGTACACGATGCGCTCGGCGGTGGAGCGCTTGCCGTTCAGCAGCACCTTGTTGATGAGGGAGGTCACCAGAGGAGAACCGTAGACCGGGTCGATGATGACCGGGCGCTTCGGGGCGGGGCCCTTACGAGGCATTCTTACTTCTCCTTCTTGGCGCCGTAGCGGCTGCGGGCCTGCTTGCGGTTCTTGACACCCTGGGTGTCGAGGGAGCCGCGGATGATCTTGTAGCGAACACCCGGCAGGTCCTTCACACGGCCGCCACGCACGAGCACGATGGAGTGCTCCTGCAGGTTGTGTCCCTCACCCGGAATGTAAGCAGTGACCTCGATACCGCTGGTCAGACGCACACGCGCGACCTTACGCAGGGCCGAGTTCGGCTTCTTCGGGGTGGTCGTGAACACACGCGTGCAGACGCCACGGCGCTGAGGGGAACCCTCGAGTGCGGGCGTCTTGTTCTTCTCGACCTTGTCCTGCCGGCCCTTCCGGACCAGCTGCTGGATCGTAGGCACTACTTCTCCGGTTTCTGTGTGCCGAATAGTAAAGCTAACCTGGAACTTTGCCGACCCACGCGGTCGGGTGTGTCGAATGCTGCAGACCCCCGCCGCGAGGCGGAAAGGGCGGCAGATTGCGGTGCGGCGCTTACGGCTTCCTCTACGGTTGAAGGCACGCAGGGGAGCCAGGGCACACCCCAGGCACAAGGTCTGAGCGTACCTACCTCATGGACTTCGGTCAAAACAAATGCGACCGGCCCCGACACGCCGGAACCATCCCCTTTGCGACGTCGGTCACCGGCCACGGGGCCGATGGGCGCCCGTTTCTTGCATGCCCCCTTCAAAAACTTCGGCCGTCGTCGAGATCCATGACATCTGTGCAGGTGAACGTGGGGGCGGCGGAATGGTCGGGGCGGCCGTTCCCTGCGTTGTCCGGCGCGGAGCGTGATCATGCGGCAAAACGAGCCATCCGCCCACGCACTGCTCCTACTGCACGGCTGGACCAAGGTCACAGCCATCGCGGCCTACGGTTACGAGACACTCCTCGCCTGCGTGGCCCCGGCGACATCGTCTGCGAGGGCGGGGCACTCAGCGGTCGCCACCGCTCGGCGACCGTGACGGCGCTGGAGCCGGTCGAGGCGGTCGCCGTGACGCCCTCAAGCAGCGGGACGGCGACGGCGTCCTGTGCGTGTCCGACGGCGTCTGTCACGGAGTGGTACGCCACTGCGACGGTGGCCTGGCTGCACGGGGAGCCCGGGTGCGGCGGGCTCCGCTGCGGCCTGCTCCATACGCGATGCCATCGAGCGGTACCACCAGGCCCGGCTACGGACCGCCCGGCACGAGGTGGAGGCCGCTGCCCCGGAGCACCGGGCGTCCCTGCTCCGCGAGCAGTACGAGGCCGAGCACAGGACAATCGACCAGGCCCTGGAGAGCAAACGGCCGGAGGACTACCAGCTCGACGAGCCCCGCCAGCTCATCGCAGAGCGCATGACGGCCATCTTGCGGGCGACGGCGCCCCCGAGGGAGACAAAGCGCCACCTCGGTACCCGGAGTTGCCATCCCGGTCAGCGTCCGACGGGCCAGCAGATGGATCTTCCCGATCCGCACTGCTGAAGGACCGCCCGGAGGCCGACACATGACCCTGGCGGCCATCGGCCCGCGGCGACCGGGCGCTCCACTCCCCCACGTGCTCGCCGGCCTTGGTGTCGTCTTCGTGGCGTCGTACATCGTCAACATGTCTGGCGCGAGGTCACGGGGAGGAGCAGACACTGACACGCCGAAGGGCGGCCACCCCAGGGGGTGACCGCCCTTCAACTCAAGCTGCTCGCTTACTGGTTGTACGGACCGTAGTCGTAGTCCTCCAGCGGAACGGCCTGGCCGGAGCCCGTGCCGAACGGCGAGTAGTCGATGTCGTCGTAGCCCACGGCCGAGTACATCGCGGCCTTGGCCTCCTCGGTCGGCTCGACCCGGATGTTGCGGTAGCGGGACAGGCCCGTACCGGCCGGGATGAGCTTACCGATGATGACGTTCTCCTTGAGGCCGATCAGGGAGTCGGACTTGGCGTTGATCGCCGCGTCCGTGAGGACCCTGGTCGTCTCCTGGAAGGACGCCGCCGACAGCCACGACTCGGTCGCCAGCGAGGCCTTGGTGATACCCATCAGCTGCGGACGGCCGGAGGCCGGGTGGCCGCCTTCCTGGACCACACGACGGTTCTCGGTCTCGAAGCGCGAGCGCTCCACGAGCTCGCCCGGCAGCAGCTCCGCGTCGCCGGACTCGATGATCGTCACACGGCGCAGCATCTGCCGGATGATGATCTCGATGTGCTTGTCGTGGATCGACACACCCTGCGAGTTGTAGACCTTCTGGACCTCGCCGACCAGGTGGACCTGGACGGCACGCTGACCCAGGATGCGCAGCACGTCGTGCGGGTTGGTGGCACCCACGGTGAGCTTCTGGCCCACCTCGACGTGCTCGCCCTCGCTCACGAGGAGTCGGGCACGCTTCGAGATCGGGAAAGCCGTCTCGTCGCTGCCGTCGTCCGGCGTGATGACGATCTTCTTGGTCTTCTCCGTCTCCTCGATGCGGACGCGACCGGCCGCCTCGGAGATCGGCGCGACACCCTTCGGCGTACGGGCCTCGAAGAGCTCGACGACACGCGGCAGACCCTGGGTGATGTCGTCACCGGCCACACCACCGGTGTGGAAGGTACGCATCGTCAGCTGGGTACCGGGCTCACCGATGGACTGGGCGGCGATGATGCCGACCGCCTCACCGATGTCGACCAGCTTGCCGGTGGCCAGCGAGCGGCCGTAGCACATGGCGCAGGTGCCGACGGCGGACTCGCAGGTCAGGACCGAGCGGGTCTTGACCTCCTCGACGCCGTGCTTGACCAGCTCGTCGATGAGGACGTCGCCCAGGTCGGTGTTGGCCGGGGCCAGCACCACGCCGTCGACGACGATGTCCTCGGCCAGCGCACGTGCGTAGACGCTGGTCTCGACGTTGTCCGCCTTGCGCAGGACGCCGTCCGCGCCGCGCTCCGCGATGTGCAGCTTGAGGCCGCGCTCGGTGCCGCAGTCCTCCTCGCGAATGATGACGTCCTGGGAGACGTCGACCAGACGACGCGTGAGGTAACCCGAGTCGGCGGTACGCAGAGCGGTGTCCGCCAGACCCTTACGGGCACCGTGCGTGGAGATGAAGTACTCCAGCACGGACAGACCCTCACGGAACGACGCCTTGATCGGACGCGGAATCGTCTCGTTCTTCGCGTTCGACACCAGACCACGCATACCGGCAATCTGACGCATCTGCATCATGTTGCCTCGTGCACCCGAGTTCACCATCATGAAGATCGGGTTGGTCTTCGGGAAGTTGTCGTTCATCGCCTCGGCGACCTCGTTGGTCGCCTTGGTCCAGATCGCGATGAGTTCCTGCGTGCGCTCGTCCTTGGTGATCAGACCGCGCTCGTACTGCTTCTGGACCTTCTCGTCCTGCGCCTCGTAGCCCTTGACGATCTCCTTCTTCGCCTCGGGAACGACGACGTCGGAGATGGCGACGGTGACGCCGGAACGGGTGGCCCAGTAGAAGCCGGCCGCCTTCAGGTTGTCGAGCGTCGCCGCAACGATGACCTTCGGGTAGCGCTCGGCGAGGTCGTTGACGATCTCGGAGAGCTGCTTCTTGCCGACCTCGTAGTCGACGAACGGGTAGTCCTCGGGCAGCAGCTCGTTGAAGAGCGCACGGCCGAGCGTGGTCTTCAGACGGAAGCTGTCACCCTGCTGCCACTCCGGCTCGCCCTCCTCCTGCGCCGGCGGGGTCCAGCCGCGCGGCGGGATGGTGCCCACCGGGAAGCGGATGTCCACGCGCGACTGCAGCGAAAGCTCGCCGGCGTCGAACGCCATGATCGCCTCGGCCACGGAGGAGAAGGAGCGCTCTTCGCCCTTCACGTTCCGCATCTCGCCGTCCGTGGTCAGGAAGAACAGACCGAGGACCATGTCCTGGGTCGGCATCGTGACCGGGCGGCCGTCGGCCGGCTTGAGGATGTTGTTCGAGGACAGCATCAGGATGCGGGCCTCGGCCTGCGCCTCCGCGGACAGCGGCAGGTGCACGGCCATCTGGTCACCGTCGAAGTCCGCGTTGAACGCGGTGCAGACGAGCGGGTGGATCTGGATGGCCTTGCCCTCGACCAGCTGCGGCTCGAAGGCCTGGATGCCGAGGCGGTGCAGGGTCGGTGCACGGTTCAGCAGCACCGGGTGCTCGGCGATGACCTCTTCGAGCACGTCGTACACGACCGTGCGGCCGCGCTCGACCATGCGCTTCGCCGACTTGATGTTCTGCGCGTGGTTCAGGTCGACCAGGCGCTTCATCACGAACGGCTTGAAGAGCTCCAGCGCCATGGCCTTCGGCAGACCGCACTGGTGCAGCTTGAGCTGCGGGCCGACGACGATGACGGAACGCGCCGAGTAGTCGACTCGCTTACCGAGCAGGTTCTGACGGAAGCGACCCTGCTTGCCCTTCAGCATGTCGCTGAGGGACTTCAGCGGGCGGTTACCCGGACCGGTGACCGGGCGGCCGCGACGACCGTTGTCGAAGAGGGCGTCAACAGCCTCCTGAAGCATGCGCTTCTCGTTGTTGACGATGATCTCCGGGGCACCGAGGTCCAGGAGCCTCTTCAGACGGTTGTTGCGGTTGATCACACGGCGGTACAGGTCGTTCAGGTCGGAGGTCGCGAAGCGGCCACCGTCCAGCTGCACCATCGGACGCAGGTCCGGCGGGATGACCGGCACGCAGTCGAGCACCATGCCCTTGGGGCTGTTGGAGGTCTGCAGGAAGGCAGACACGACCTTCAGCCGCTTCAGCGCACGGGTCTTCTTCTGGCCCTTGCCGGTACGGATGATCTCGCGGAGCTTCTCGGCCTCCTCGTCGAGGTCGAAGGACTCCAGGCGCTTCTGCAGCGCCGCGGCACCCATCGAGCCGTCGAAGTACGTGCCGAAGCGGTCGCGCAGCTCGCGGTAGAGCAGCTCATCGCCCTCGAGGTCCTGGACCTTGAGGTTCTTGAAGCGGTTCCACACCTCGTCGAGACGGTCGATCTCGCGCTGGGCACGGTCGCGCAGCTGCTTCATCTCGCGCTCGGCACCCTCGCGCACCTTGCGGCGCACGTCGGCCTTGGCGCCCTCGGCCTCGAGCTCGGCCAGGTCGGCCTCGAGCTTCTTGGCCCGGGCCTCGAGGTCGGCGTCGCGGCGGTTCTCGACCTGCTGGCGCTCGACGGAGACGTGGGCCTCCAGCGAGGGCAGGTCGCGCGTACGGCGCTCCTCGTCCACGTACGTGATCATGTACGCGGCGAAGTAGATGACCTTCTCGAGGTCCTTCGGGGCGAGGTCGAGCAGGTAGCCCAGACGCGACGGGACGCCCTTGAAGTACCAGATGTGGGTGACGGGAGCGGCAAGCTCGATGTGGCCCATCCGTTCACGGCGCACCTTCGCGCGCGTGACCTCAACGCCACAGCGCTCGCAGATGATGCCCTTGAAGCGGACGCGCTTGTACTTGCCGCAGTAGCACTCCCAGTCCCGGGTCGGACCGAAGATCTTCTCGCAGAAGAGTCCGTCCTTTTCGGGCTTCAGGGTGCGGTAGTTGATGGTCTCCGGCTTCTTGACCTCGCCGTGGGACCACTGTCGGATGTCGTCCGCGGTCGCCAGGCCGATCCGCAGCTCGTCGAAGAAGTTGACGTCGAGCACTTTGTCGTCAATCCCTCTTTCAGGGTCGTGTCTCAATCATGGTCTGTACGGGTCCGGGGACGGTGGGGGCTCCGGGGCGGAGCCCCCACCAGACCCGTCAGACCTCTTCGACGCTGCTCGGCTCGCGCCGGGACAGGTCGATACCGAGCTCCTCCGCGGCGCGGAAGACGTCCTCGTCCGTGTCGCGCATCTCGATGGACATGCCGTCCGAGGACAGCACCTCCACGTTGAGGCACAGGGACTGCATCTCCTTGATGAGCACCTTGAAGGACTCGGGGATGCCGGGCTCGGGGATGTTCTCGCCCTTGACGATGGCCTCGTAGACCTTCACGCGGCCGGTGACGTCGTCGGACTTGATGGTCAGCAGCTCCTGCAGGGCGTAGGCAGCGCCGTAGGCCTCGAGGGCCCACACCTCCATCTCACCGAAGCGCTGGCCACCGAACTGGGCCTTACCACCCAGCGGCTGCTGGGTGATCATCGAGTACGGACCGGTCGAGCGGGCGTGCAGCTTGTCGTCGACCAGGTGGTGCAGCTTGAGGATGTACATGTAGCCGACCGAGATCGGCTCCGGGAACGGCTCGCCGGAGCGGCCGTCGAACAGAGGCGCCTTACCGGTCGGGAGCACCATGCGCTCGCCGTCGCGGTTCGGGATCGTGTGCTGCAGCAGACCCGCGAGCTCGTCCTCACGCGCACCGTCGAAGACGGGGGTGGCGACGTTGGTGCCCGGGGCGACCTGGTCGGCCTCGATGGCCTGCAGGCGCTGCGCCCAGTCGTCCGCGAGGCCGGAGACGTCCCAGCCGCGGCTGGCGAGCCAGCCGAGGTGGATCTCCAGGACCTGTCCCGGGTTCATTCGGGACGGGACACCCAGCGGGTTGAGGATGATGTCGACCGGAGTTCCGTCCTCGAGGAACGGCATGTCCTCGATCGGAAGGATCTTCGAGATGACACCCTTGTTGCCGTGACGGCCGGCGAGCTTGTCACCGTCGGTGATCTTGCGCTTCTGCGCCACGTACACGCGCACCAGCTGGTTCACACCGGGCGGAAGCTCGTCGCCCTCCTCGCGGTCGAAGACGCGGACGCCGATGACCTTGCCGGTCTCGCCGTGCGGCACCTTCAGCGAGGTGTCACGGACCTCACGGGCCTTCTCACCGAAGATCGCGCGCAGCAGGCGCTCTTCGGGGGTCAGCTCGGTCTCACCCTTCGGGGTCACCTTGCCGACGAGGATGTCGCCGGCGATGACCTCGGCACCGATGCGGATGATGCCGCGCTCGTCGAGGTCGGCGAGGACCTCCTCGGAGACGTTCGGGATGTCCCGGGTGATCTCCTCCGGGCCGAGCTTGGTGTCACGGGCGTCGACCTCGTGCTCCTCGATGTGGATCGAGGAGAGGACGTCGTCCTGCACGAGGCGCTGCGACAGGATGATCGCGTCCTCGTAGTTGTGACCCTCCCACGGCATGAACGCCACGAGCAGGTTCTTGCCGAGCGCCATCTCGCCGTTCTCGGTCGCCGGACCGTCGGCCAGCACCTGGCTGGCGACGACCCGGTCGCCCTCGTCCACGACGACCTTCTGGTTGACAGAGGTGCCCTGGTTGGAGCGCGAGAACTTGGCGAGGCGGTACGTGGTGTACGTGCCGTCGTCGTTGGCGGTGGTGATGTAGTCCGCGGAGACCTCCTGGACCACACCGTCCTTCTCGGCCTTCAGCACGTCGCCGGCGTCGACCGCGCAGCGGTACTCCATGCCGGTGCCGACGAGCGGTGCCTCGGACTTGATCAGCGGCACGGCCTGACGCATCATGTTCGCGCCCATGAGGGCACGGTTGGCGTCGTCGTGCTCGAGGAACGGGATCATGGCGGTCGCGACCGACACCATCTGGCGCGGCGAGACGTCCATGTAGTCCACGTCGTCACCGGCGACGTAGTCGACCTCGCCGCCACGGCGGCGGACCAGCACGCGGGACTCGGCGAACCGGAGCTCGTCGGTCAGGGGCGCGTTGGCCTGCGCGATGACGAAGCGGTCTTCCTCGTCGGCGGTCAGGTAGTCGACCTCGTCGGTGACCTGGCCGTCGGTGACCTTGCGGTACGGCGTCTCGACGAAGCCGAACGCGTTGACGCGGCCGTACGAGGCGAGCGAACCGATCAGACCGATGTTCGGGCCTTCGGGGGTCTCGATCGGGCACATACGTCCGTAGTGGGACGGGTGCACGTCTCGGACCTCGAAGCCGGCCCGCTCACGGGAGAGACCACCCGGGCCAAGAGCCGACAGGCGGCGCTTGTGGGTGAGACCCGACAGCGGGTTGTTCTGGTCCATGAACTGGGACAGCTGGCTGGTGCCGAAGAACTCCTTGATGGAGGCGACGACCGGCCGGATGTTGATCAGCGTCTGCGGCGTGATCGCCTCGACGTCCTGAGTCGTCATGCGCTCGCGCACGACGCGCTCCATACGAGCCAGACCCGTGCGGACCTGGTTCTGGATGAGCTCGCCGACGTTGCGCAGACGACGGTTGCCGAAGTGGTCGATGTCGTCGGTCTCGACGACGATCGAGGTGCCGTTGTCGCCAACGGTCTCGGTCTCACCGGCGTGCAGCTTCACCAGGTACTTGATCGTCGAGATGATGTCCTCGACGGTCAGGATCCCGGCGTCCAGCGGAGCGTCGCCGCCCAGCTTCTTGTTGACCTTGTAGCGGCCGACCTTCGCGAGGTCGTAGCGCTTCGGGTTGAAGTAGAGGTTCTCGAGCAGCGTCTGCGCGGCCTCACGGGTCGGGGGCTCGCCCGGACGCAGCTTGCGGTAGATGTCGAGCAGCGCGTCGTCCTGGCCCTGGGTGTGGTCCTTCTCCAGGGTGGCGCGCATGGACTCGTACTCGCCGAACTCCTCGAGGATCTGCTCGGTGGTCCACCCGAGCGCCTTGAGCAGAACGGTCACGGACTGCTTGCGCTTGCGGTCGATGCGCACACCGACCATGTCGCGCTTGTCGATCTCCATCTCCAGCCAGGCACCACGGGACGGGATGACCTTGGCCGAGAAGATGTCCTTGTCGGACGTCTTGTCGATGGAGGAGTCGAAGTAGACACCGGGTGAACGGACCAGCTGCGACACCACGACACGCTCGGTGCCGTTGATGACGAAGGTGCCCTTGTTGGTCATGAGGGGGAAGTCACCCATGAAGACCGTCTGAGACTTGATCTCACCGGTCTCGTTGTTGGTGAATTCCGCAGTGACGAACAGCGGAGCCGCGTAGGTGAAGTCGCGCTCCTTGCACTCGTCGATGGAGTTCTTCGGGGGCTCGAAGCGGTGGTCGCGGAAGGTCAGCGACATCGACCCGGAGAAGTCCTCGATCGGGGAGATCTCCTCGAAGATCTCCTCCAGACCGGACTTGGTGGGGACGTCCTGTCCGCTTTCCAGGGCCGCCTCGACACGAGCCTTCCACGCGTCATTGCCGAGCAGCCAGTCAAAGCTCTCGGTCTGCAGAGCAAGAAGGTTCGGAACCTCGAGGGGCTCCTTGATCTTTGCAAAGGAGATGCGCAGCGGGGCGGTGCTGGCGCCGTTGTTCGTATTCGCGGTCGAGGCGTTGCGCGAGGCGGCCAAGAGGGGGTCCTTCCGAGGGCTCGGACTCACTACGCGCGTACCGGTCCCAGGCTGGGTACAGGGACAGAGAACCCCAGGCGGGGTCGCTTCGGTCCACTGTGCTCATACATGGGCATGCCCCTGGTGACGGGCAGGAGGCAGCTAACAGGCAGCGCAAAGGGTCAGTGTAGCCACTCGGCCCACTGATGTCCAGTGCGGGTTTTGGGAGACCCTCATTGTTCTCAACACCTGCGGCAAGCCACGCCCTCAGTGCACATCGATACTGCCCTCTTCGTCGTCGATCCATGCCTCGGATACGGATCGTTGTGACGACGCGTCCTGAGAATTGCGCGCTGCGTGCAGTTCGTCAAGGCCTTCCAAGCACTGACCGGGTGCTGCGATTGTCACGTGGAGTCCGTCACCCGGCGCCCGGAGGCGCAACGAAGATCACCATACTCGCCGCGGACGACAGTGCAAGGCATCCCTCGCTGGAGGCCGGGAACACCGAAGGGCGACCACCCGGATGGGTGATCGCCCTTCAGTGCGTATGCGTCAACAGCGCATTGACAGCGCTCGCACGCCTGAGCCGAGCCGGTCCCCGCCTAGCGGGGCGTGGCTACGACTCGTCGGGTCACTTGACCTCGACGGAGGCGCCGGCGCCCTTGAGGGACTCGGCGGCCTTCTCGGCGGCGTCCTTGGCGACCTTCTCGAGAACGGGCTTCGGGGCGCCGTCCACGAGGTCCTTGGCCTCCTTCAGGCCCAGGGAGGTCAGCTCGCGCACGACCTTGATGACCTGGATCTTCTTGTCGCCGGCGCCGGTGAGGATGACGTCGAACTCGTCCTTCTCCTCGGCGGCCTCGGCGGCCGGGGCACCCGGGGCGCCGGCGGCGGCAACGGCGACCGGGGCGGCGGCGGTGACGTCGAACTTCTCCTCGAACGCCTTCACGAACTCGGAGAGCTCGATGAGGGTCATCTCCTCGAACTGCGCGAGCAGGTCTTCCTGGCTGAGCTTCGCCATGATGGGCGATCCTTCCACTAATTCGGCTGGTGCCGGATGTACATGTCGGCGGGCGTACGTTGGGCCCGCTTCGACCGTTGCCTCAGGCGTACTGCCTCAGGCGGCGGTCAATGTGCGAGCCGAATTACTCGGCACCGCCCTGCTCGGCCTGCTTGGCGCGAAGCGCGTCCACGGTGCGGACGAGCTTCGACGGCAGCGCCTGGAAGAGCGCGGCAGCCTGGGACTGCTTGCCCTTCATGGCACCGGCCAGCTTGCTGAGCAGAACCTCGCGGGACTCGAGGTCCGCAAGCTTCTTGATCTCGTCGGCGGACAGCGCCTTGCCGTCAAGGACACCGCCCTTGATGACGAGGTTGGGGTTGTCCTTGGCGAAGTCACGAAGACCCTTCGCCGACTCCACCGGGTCACCGGTGATGAAGGCAACCGCCGTCGGACCGTTGAACAGGTCGTCGAGCGTGTTGATCCCGGCCTCGTTGGCCGCAATCTTGGTCAGCGTGTTCTTCACCACGGCGTACTGGGCGTTCTCACCGAGCGAACGACGCAGCGTCTTGAGCTGCGCCACGGTGAGACCCCGGTACTCGGTCAGCACGGCGGCGTTCGAGCTGCGGAACTGGTCCGTCAGCTCGGCTACCGCGGCAGCCTTGTCGGGCCTTGCCATAGAGCGTCGGCCTCCTTCCGGGTGATGAGGACCGCTCAGAAGGAGGCTTAAAACGAAACGCCCCGGCGCAGGCGCACGGGGCGTGAGCTCGACCGAGAACGACATCCGCGAGGGATCCCATCCGGGAGCACTTCCACTGTCACCTGCGCGGGTCGTCCGCAGTTCAGCGGATCCTTCGGCCACCGCACTCTCTTGCGAGGGCACGGCAACGACCAGCGGTCTTTGGCTTCTGGGGAAGAGTACGCGAACGGCTCCCCGTCGAGCAAATCCGACCCCAATGGTGGGGATCGGCCCGGTCCTCGTGGCCGTGGGGATCGCTCCGGGCGCTCAGCTCGCCGGCTGCTCCCGACCGACGAGGTCCCGGAAGTCGGCGGTGTCGGCAGCAGGCGGCTCCTCGGCCGAGACCTGGCTGCCGTAGTCGCTGTAGTACGCCGTGGAGGACACGGTGCCGGTCGTCGTCTCGGCCTTCTCGGTCTTCTTCACCAGCAGGTCCTCGTCGTCGACCCAGATGTCGACCTTCTCCGTGGTGATGCCGGCCTGCTCGAGCTGCCGCTTCAGGTCGGCCAGCTGGTCGTCGTCGAGGTACGAGTCCCCGCCCGCCAGCTCGGTGACGTCGACCGTGCCCGAGTAGTGCGTCGTCGTGGACCCTCGGACCTTCTCCTCGCCGACCTTCCGCACGTCCCCGGAGGCCAGCAGGAGCTTCACTGACTGGTTCGGGGTGGTGTTCTGCATCTGGTCCTTCAGATACGCGCCCGAGCCGCCGGCCAGATCCGCCAGGGCCTCGTACTCGTACTTGATCCAGTGCTTTCCGCCCGCCCGCGCCGCGAACCTGTCGCCCATCCGCGCGTAATAGGCGTCGTGCAGATACCGGGCCTCCATCGAGGTGCTGCCCAGCTGACGCATCGTGTCGGCCACCTGTCCGCCGGTGTACGTGATCGTCAGGGTGCCCTGGAGACCGTCGGCCCAGCCGAGCGCACCGTCCGCCGTCAGGGACATCGTCGTGCCCATGATCGTCGTCGACTCGACCTTGGCGGAATCGGCCTGGTCGGTGGTTCTCGCAACGGTGCGCAGCGCGGCGACGGAGCCTACGTGCGGGCCGCGGCCCTTGTGCCCGGACGCTCTGTCGTCCGCGTCCGAGTCGCCCGAGGAGTCGCAGCCTGCCGTCGTCAGAGCGGCGGACACCGCGACCGAAAGGGCTAAGCACCGCGCAGTCGTGCTCTTCATCCGTCCCGCCCCTCCGACGCTCCTGGTCCCGCACGCTAGCGCAGGCCACTGACACCCGCGTCCGGACAGGCTGACGGGCACAACGGGGACGAGCGAAACAGGCCAAAGGTGAAACAGACAGGTCACGGGCGAAAACGGGGACGGGCCCCGCACCTCGAAAGGTGCGGGGCCCGTCCACTTCAGCCCGTGCGCGACGCGGCTGCCGTGAGCGCTTCAGGCTCAGACGGCGGCCGGGTCCTCCTCGACGAGGAGGTTGCGGGTGCGGTTCGGGTCGAGCGGAATGCCGGGGCCCATCGTGGTGCTGATGGCGGCCTTCTTGATGTAGCGGCCCTTGGCGGCGGACGGCTTCAGACGGAGGATCTCCTCCAGCGCGGCGCCGTAGTTCTCCACCAGCTTGGCCTCCTCGAAGGAGGTCTTGCCGATGATGAAGTGCAGGTTCGAGTGCTTGTCGACGCGGAACTCGATCTTGCCGCCCTTGATGTCGTTGACAGCCTTGACGACGTCCGGGGTCACGGTGCCGGTCTTCGGGTTCGGCATCAGACCACGGGGACCGAGCACGCGGCCGAGGCGGCCGACCTTGCCCATGAGGTCCGGGGTGGCGACGACGGCGTCGAAGTCGAGACGGCCCTTCGAGACCTCGTCGATCAGTTCGTCGGAGCCGACGATGTCGGCGCCCGCGGCACGCGCGGCCTCGGCACGGTCACCGGTCGCGAAGACCAGGACCCGGGCGGTCTTACCGGTGCCGTGCGGAAGGTTCACGGTGCCACGGACCATCTGGTCGGCCTTGCGCGGGTCAACGCCCAGGCGGAAGGCCACCTCGACGGTGCCGTCGAACTTGGTGGTGGAGGTCTCCTTGGCGAGACGGACGGCCTCGAGCGGGGCGTAGAGCTTCTCCCGGTCGATCTTGGCGTCCGCAGCGCGGAGAGTCTTGCTGCGCTTGCTCACTGCTGCTCCTGTGTGTTCTGAGGAGTCGTGGTGTGGGCCGAGCGGGCCCTCCCACGGTTACTACGGAGGTTGGGGTCAGCCCTCGACCGTGATGCCCATGGAACGGGCGGTGCCGGCGATGATCTTCTCGGCGGCGTCCAGGTCGTTGGCGTTGAGGTCGGGCATCTTGGTGGTGGCGATCTCGCGGACCTGGTCACGCGTCAGCTTCGCGACCTTGGTCTTGTGCGGCTCGCCGGAGCCCTTCTCCACGCCCGCGGCCTTGAGGATCATCCTCGACGCCGGCGGAGTCTTGGTGATGAAGGTGAAGGAACGGTCCTCGTAGACCGTGATCTCCACCGGGATGACCCAGCCGCGCTGCGACTCGGTCGCGGCGTTGTAGGCCTTGCAGAACTCCATGATGTTGACGCCGTGCTGGCCCAGCGCGGGGCCGACCGGCGGGGCCGGGTTGGCTGCGCCGGCCTGGATCTGGAGCTTGATGAGCCCCGTGACCTTCTTCTTCTTGGGAGGCATTCCGGGTCCTGTCCTCTTCTGATCTTCCTTGTGCCCGATTGGCCCCGGGCACCAGGCATACCGCACAACGATAACGGGTATGGCTGCGCGGCCTGAAACCGAGCAGGTCAGACAAGCTTTGGCAGCTCGCCTGACCTGGTCGGAGGCAGTTGTTCCAGAAGCTACTAGTTCTTCTGGATCTGGTCGAAGCTGAGCTCGACCGGGGTCTCGCGGCCGAAGATCTCGACGAGGCCCTTGACCTTCTTCGAGTCGGCGTTGATCTCGTTGATGGTCGCCTGCAGCGTCGCGAACGGGCCGTCGGTGACGGTGACCGAGTCGCCGACCTCGAAGTCCAGCACCTGGACCTCGACCTTGCGCTGCGGAGCGGGCTTGCCCTCGGCCTCGGCGGCCTCGCGAGCGGCCTTCTCCTCGGCCTCCGGGGCGAGCATCTTGACGATCTCGTCCAGGGTCAGCGGGTACGGGTCGTAGGCGTTGCCCACGAAGCCGGTGACGCCGGGGGTGTTGCGGACGACGCCCCAGGACTCGTTCGTCAGGTCCATGCGCACCAGCACATAGCCGGGGAGCTTGTTCTGACGGATGGTCTTGCGGTCGCCGTTCTTGATCTGGACGACCTCTTCCTGCGGCACCTCGGCCTGGAAGATGTAGTCCTCGACGTTCAGCGAGACGGCTCGCTGCTCGAGGTTGGTCTTCACGCGGTTCTCGTAGCCCGCGTAGGTGTGGATCACGTACCACTCACCGGGGAGGGTGCGCAGCTCCTCGCGGAGCGCGACGACCGGGTCGACCGGCTCGGTCTCCTCCTCGGCCTCGGCCTCGGCGCCCGCTGCGGGGGCCTCGTCCTCGGCACCGGCCTCGTCCTCGTCCACGACGTGGATGGCGGCCTCTTCGGCGGGCTCTCCGGCAGCGGCGTCGGCAGCCTCGGCCTGGTCCGGGTCCACGGCGTCCGCCGCCTCGACGATGTCGAGCTCGTCCTCAGCGGACTCGACCGGCTCGATCGCCTCGTTCAGGTTCGGGTCAGACACTGTGGCTGCTTCTTCCTGGATACATAGGGGTGGAACACGCGAAATGGGCGCCGAGTACGGCGCCCTCCGCTCTCGGCTCAGCCGAAGACGTACTTGACGGCCTGGTTGAACCCATAGTCAATCACGGTCACCAGGGCGATCATGATGACGACGAAGACAATCACCACTGTGGTGTATGTCGTCAGCTGGCTGCGAGTAGGCCAGACGACCTTGCGGAGTTCCGCGATGACCTGGCGGTAGAAGAGCGCGAGCCGCTTCAGCGGGCCCTTCTTGCCGCGCTTGCCGCCCTTGCGGGTCTTCTTCCTGGACTCCGGCGCCTCGTCCTGGGCATCAGGCATGTCGATGGAGCCCACGGCGTCCGTCACTCGTCCTCACCTGATTCCGGGTCGTGGCCGTGCCGCGCCCGGTGGAGCCGCACGGCGGTGCATTGCAGTACGTACATGCGCACACATCCTGGCGAAGGTGTGTGTAGCAGGGCCGGAGGGACTTGAACCCCCAACCGCTGGTTTTGGAGACCAGTGCTCTACCAATTGAGCTACGACCCTTTGGTTCCCCCAACGTACCGCATCCATCCACATGCACGGAGTGCGTGGGACGAGTACGGCCGGTGAAGGCCAACGGGAAGAGAGTGTACGTGTTCTGGAGCCGGTCGTCGAACAGAAAGCGGCAGGTCCCACTCACTCCCCCGCTGCGCGCCCCGCTCCGTCCCGCAGTGCCCGGTGTGTGAAACCCGTGTGCCGCGCCGGTTTCCGGTCTGGAACGATGGGGTGTATGAGCGCTGCAACTCCTTCCACCGACCGCCGGGTCTCCGCCCGCATCGGCGCGATCTCCGAGTCCGCGACCCTCGCCGTCGACGCCAAGGCCAAGGCCCTCAAGGCCGCCGGCCGTCCGGTGATCGGTTTCGGCGCGGGCGAGCCCGACTTCCCGACCCCGGACTACATCGTCGAGGCGGCTGTCGAAGCCTGCAAGAACCCCAAGTACCACCGCTACACGCCGGCCGGCGGCCTGCCCGAGCTGAAGGCCGCGATCGCCGCGAAGACCCTGCGCGACTCCGGCTACGAGGTCGACCCGTCGCAGATCCTGGTCACCAACGGCGGCAAGCAGGCCATCTACGAAGCCTTCGCCGCGATCCTCGACCCGGGCGACGAGGTCATCGTCCCGGCGCCGTACTGGACGACCTACCCGGAGTCGATCCGGCTGGCCGGCGGTGTGCCGGTCGAGGTCGTCGCCGACGAGACGACCGGTTACCGGGTCTCCGTGGAGCAGCTGGAGGCCGCGCGCACGGAGCGTACGAAGGTCGTGCTGTTCGTGTCGCCGTCGAACCCGACCGGCGCCGTCTACAGCGAGGCCGAGACCGAGGCGATCGGCCGCTGGGCCGTCGAGCACGGCCTGTGGGTGCTGACCGACGAGATCTACGAGCACCTGGTCTACGGCGGCGCGTCCTCCGTGTCGCTGCCGGCGCTGCTGCCCGAGCTGCGCGACAAGTGCATCGTGGTCAACGGTGTGGCGAAGACCTACGCGATGACGGGCTGGCGTGTGGGCTGGATCATCGGCCCGAAGGACGTCGTGAAGGCCGCCACGAACCTGCAGTCGCACGCCACGTCGAACGTCGCGAACGTCTCGCAGGCCGCGGCCCTCGCCGCCGTCTCCGGCGATCTGACGGCCGTGGCGGAGATGCGTGAGGCCTTCGACCGGCGCCGCAAGACGATCGTGCGGATGCTCAACGAGATCGACGGCGTCGTCTGCCCGGAGCCGGAGGGCGCCTTCTACGCGTACCCGTCGGTGAAGGCCCTGATCGGCAAGGAGATCCGCGGCAAGCGCCCGCAGGACACGGTCGAGCTGGCCGCGCTGATCCTGGAGGAGGCCGAGGTCGCGGTGGTGCCGGGCGAGGCGTTCGGCACGCCGGGCTATCTGCGGCTGTCCTACGCGCTGGGCGACGAGGACCTGGTCGAGGGCGTCTCGCGGATCCAGAAGCTGCTCGCCGAGGCCCGCGACTGACGTTCCTTCCGGTTTTCGCGCTCCACGCGCGCGTCCGGGCCGTCTCCCTCCAGGGAGGCGGCCCGTTTCTTCGTTCGGGCAAGCCACGAACGGGGAAAGCCGCTACCGGACGACACCTGCTTGCGGCAAGATCCTTGGATGGAGCGCGTAGTACGTGATGTGAGTCAGCTGCCGAAAGCACATCTGCATCTGCACTTCACCGGGTCGATGCGGCCCACCACCCTGCTCGAACTGGCCGACAAGTACGGCATCCACCTGCCATCCGCGCTGACCGGCGGGGAACCGCCCAAGCTGCGGGCCACCGACGAACGCGGCTGGTTCCGCTTCCAGCGGCTGTACGACGCGGCGCGGGCCTGTCTGCGTGAGCCGGAGGACATCCAGCGGCTGGTGCGCGAGGCTGCCCAGGAGGACCTCAAGGACGGCTCGGAGTGGCTGGAGATCCAGGTCGATCCGACGTCCTACGCGCCACGCCTTGGCGGTCTCATCCCGGCCCTGGAGATCATCCTGGACGCCGTGGACAGCGCCTCGCGCGAGACGGGGCTCGGTATGCGCGTCCTGGTCGCCGCGAACCGTATGAAGCACCCGCTGGACGCCCGGACGCTGGCGCGGCTCGCGGTGCGCTATGCCGATCGCGGCATCGTGGGCTTCGGGCTGTCCAACGACGAGCGGCGGGGCATGGCGCGTGACTTCGACCGTGCCTTCGCCATCGCGCGCGAGGGCGGGCTGCTGTCCGCGCCGCACGGCGGGGAGCTGACCGGCCCGGCGTCCGTGCGTGACTGCCTGGACGACCTGCACGCGCACCGCATCGGGCACGGCGTGCGGGCCGTGGAGGACCCGCGCCTGCTGAAGCGGCTCGCGGACCGCGGAGTGACCTGCGAGGTGTGTCCGGCGTCGAACGTCGCCCTCGGCGTGTACGAGAAGCCCGAGGACGTGCCGCTGCGGACGCTGTTCGAGGCCGGGGTGCCGATGGCGCTGGGCGCCGACGACCCGCTGCTCTTCGGGTCGCGGCTGGCCGCACAGTACGAGATCGCGCGCACGCACCACGGCTTCACGGATGCCGAGCTGGCCGAACTGGCACGGCAGTCGGTCCGCGGCTCGGCCGCCCCCGCGGGCGTACAGGAGAAGATGCTGGCGGGGATCGACGCGTGGCTGGCCGGCTGACCGCATTGGGCCGGCGAGGAGGTGCGCAGTGAGGCTCACGGTGTTCGGCGCCACCGGCGGTGTCGGGCAGGAGATCGTCCGTCAGGGGCTGGCGGCGGGCCACCACGTGACGGCCGTGGTGCGCGATCCCGCGCGGCTCACCGTCACGGGTTCCGGCCTCCAGGTGCACCGCGCGGACCTGACGGACCCGGAGGCGCTGCGCGCCGCTGTGGCGGGGCGGGACGCCGTCCTCTCCGGCCTCGGGGCACGCACGCGTGCGGATGCCGGGATCACGTCGAAGCTGACTCGTTCGGTGCTGCGGGCGCTGGAGGCGGAAGGGACCCTGCGGCTGCTGGTGGTGAGCGCGTCACCGCTCGGACCGATGCCGGACGGCCAGCCGCTGATCGACCGTGCGTTCGTCGGCGTCGTGAACGTCGTATTCAGCAGCGTCTACGCCGATCTGCGGATCATGGAGGAGGAGCTGGCGGACAGCGCCACGGAGTGGACGTCGGTACGCCCGCCGAGGCTGCTGGACAGGCCGCTGACGGGCACGTACAGGACGGTCGTCGGCGGCAATCCGCGCAGCGGCAGGACCATCGGGCGCGCGGACGTCGCACACGCGATGCTGGCGATGACCGGCGATGCGGCGACCGTGCGGCAGGGGGTCGGGGTCGCTTACTGATCGAGGCCGCTCACCCGCGGCCCCTGAGCAGCGGGTCTCGGGTCAAGTCCCCTCAGAGGCTGACGCCCACCGTCACCGGCTCGTTGACCAGTGTGATGCCGAAGGCGTCCCGTACTCCGGCGACGACCTCGCGGGCGAGGGCGAGCAGGTCCTCGGTCGTGGCGGAGCCGCGGTTGGTGAGCGCCAGCGTGTGCTTGGTGGAGATCCGGGCGGGACCGTCGCCGTAGCCCTTGTGGAACCCTGCCTTGTCGATGAGCCAGGCGGCAGAGGTCTTGGTGAAGCCGTCACCCGCGGGATAGGCGGGCGCGGTGACGTCCGGGCCCAGACGCTCCGCCACGCGCGCGTGGAAGGCCGCGAGCTCCTGCGCGGTGAGGATCGGGTTGGTGAAGAACGACCCGGCCGACCAGGTGTCGTGGTCCTCGGGGTCGAGCACCATGCCCTTGCCCGTGCGCAGCTTGAGCACGGTCTCGCGGGCGTCGGCGAGCGGTACGCGGTCGCCGGGCTCCACACCCAGGGCGCGGGCCGTCTCGGCGTACTTGAGCGGAGCGGAGAGCCCTTCGGCGCCCTCCAGCCGGAACCGGACACGCAGCACCACGAACCGTTCGGGATCAGCCTTGAAGCGGCTGTGGCGGTACGAGAAGTCGCACTCGGCGTTCGGAATCGTGACCGTCTCGCGCGCCCTGCGGTCGTACGCGATCACTTCGGTGATCGTCGACGAGACCTCCTGACCGTACGCGCCGACGTTCTGGATGGGCGTCGCACCGGCGGAACCGGGGATTCCGGCCAGGCACTCGATGCCCGCCAGACCTGCCTCGACCGTACGGGCCACCGCGTCGGTCCACACCTCGCCGGCGGCCAGTTCCAGCTCCGGGCCATCGAGTGCGAAGCCGCGCGTCGCGATGCGCAGGGCCGTGCCGGCGAAGCCCTCGTCGCTGATGACCAGGTTCGAACCGCCGCCGATGAGCAGCAGCGGGGTGCCTGCCTCATCGGCCTCGCGGACGGCGGCGACCACCTCGTCGTCAGTGGTCGCCGTGATCAGGCGGCTCGCGGGGCCGCCGAGACGGAAGGTGGTCAGCGGGGCGAGTGGGGCGTCGTGGAGTTCCTGCACGCGCACCAGGGTACGAGAACGGCCCCGCGGGTCAGGGCGGGGCCGTTCGCGGGGCCGTGCTCGCGAGCAGCGGCCCAAGCGTGGAGGCCGTTGCTCGAGGCCGGTAAGGGGCGCCCCGCCATGGAGGACGCCCCTTACCTCTGGTGACACCTGTGTGCTCTACGGCACGAGCCCGCGCCGCTCCTCTAGGCCAGCTGTACGACCGCCCGGGACATGCCCAGCACCTTCTGGCCTCCGGAGGTGGCCGTCAGATCGACGCGTACGCGGTTGTCGTCGAGCTTGGCCGCGACCTTGCCGCTGACCTCGATCACCGCGCCCTCGTCGTCGTTCGGGACGACGACCGGCTTGGTGAACCGCACGCCGTACTCGACGACGGCGCCCGGGTCCCCCACCCAGTCGGTGACAACACGGATTGCCTCGGCCATGGTGAACATGCCGTGCGCGATGACGTCCGGCAGCCCGACCTCCTTGGCGAACTTCTCGTTCCAGTGGATCGGGTTGAAGTCGCCGGAGGCGCCCGCGTACTGCACCAGCGTCGCGCGGGTCACCGGGAAGGTCTGGGCCGGCAGTTCCGTGCCGACCTCGGCGTCGTCGTATGCGATCTTCGCCACGGTGCTCACCGTCATGCCTCCTCCGCCGCACGCGCCACGAGCTTGGTCCACGCCGTCACGACGTGCTCGCCGGCCTCGTCGTGGACCTCGCCGCGGATGTCCAGGATGTCGTTGCCCGCCAGGGACTTGATGGCCTCGATGGTTGAGGTGACCGTCAGCCGGTCGCCCGCACGCACCGGGCGCGTGTATGCGAACTTCTGGTCGCCGTGCACGACGCGGCTGTAGTCCAGGCCGAGCTGCGGGTCGGCGATGACCTGGCCCGCGGCCTTGAAAGTGATGGCGAACACAAAGGTCGGCGGCGCGATCACATCGGCGTGGCCGAGCGCCTTGGCGGCGTCCGGGTCGGTGTACGCGGGGTTGGCGTCTCCCACCGCCTCCGCGAACTCGCGGATCTTCTCCCGGCCGACCTCATAGGGGTCGGTGGGCGGGTAGGACCGCCCGACGAAGGACTGGTCGAGCGCCATGGGCTCGGCACCTCCTGGTTTCCACGGCTTTCACTGGCTCGCACCGGCCGGCTGCCCGGTCAGGGTTCCACGGATGCCCCGGTGGGGACGCGAGGCCACCCCCGGAACGACGCGAGGCCGTCCCCGGAGAGGGGACGGCCTCGCGTACGAGCCTGATTTATCGCGTCTCGCGATGCGCGGTGTGCGCATTGCAACGCGGGCAGTGCTTCTTCATCTCAAGACGGTCCGGGTTGTTGCGCCGGTTCTTCTTGGTGATGTAGTTCCGCTCCTTGCACTCCACGCAGGCCAGCGTGATCTTCGGGCGGACGTCGGTGGCAGCCACGTGAGTGCTCCTTGACGAACGGATGGGTCATTTAACGCAGAAAAGAGTAGCCGATCGAAGGACCGACCCCACAATCGGCTACTAAGAGTAGCGGTGACCGGACTTGAACCGGTGACACAGCGATTATGAGCCGCTTGCTCTACCGACTGAGCTACACCGCTGTGATGTGGAGGGCCTCCCGTCGAGACGAAAAGCCTTACACACCAGAGCCCCAATACGGAATCGAACCGTAGACCTTCTCCTTACCATGGAGACGCTCTGCCGACTGAGCTATTGGGGCGAGCGATGAAGACATTACACGCTCGCCCGCCGATCGCCCAAATCCGTTTCCCCGGCCCTGCCGTGCAGCGGTGAGGATGCCGCCTGCGAACCCCCAGCGGCCCCGCACCAGCGGACTCTCTCTGCGCCCAGGTGTCTCACCAGCCGCTGCCGCCACGCCGCGGGTCCCCCCTGCCTCGCCCGGCCCCGCCGTCGCACCGCAGCTCTTCACACCCGCGTCACGACGCAACGAGCCTCAGCGAGGTCGCACCACGCCGGTACGACTATTGCGCTCCTCCTCGAAGCCGACGAGCCCTCGCCATAGGCTCGACTCACGCTGCGTGATCTTGCGCGCGTCGCCGCGTTCGACATGACGCCTGCAGCCGTCCCCGAGCCCCAGGAGCGCGATGCCCGACAGCCAGCCGCAGCAGCCCGACTCCTCCGGCACCTCGGGCTCAGGGGGCCCGTCGGGCTCCCCGGGATCCGCGGGCTCGTCCGGTTCGTCGGGCCGGTCGGGCAGCGGCAAAGGTGATCGGGCGGTCGGCGACGGCACGGCACTGCTGCTCTGCGGCGCACGCCTGACCGATGGCCGGACGGTGGACGTGCGGCTCGGCGGAGGTCGCATCGAGGCGGTCGGCACGGCGGGCAGCCTGACCGCACCCGCTGCCCGCGTCGACCTGGCCGGATATCTCCTGCTGCCCGCACCCGCGGAGCCGCACGCACACAGCGACACGGCGCTCTCGGCCGAGACGCCAGGGCCGGTCTCGTACGACGTGCAGGACGTGCAGCGGCGGACCACCGAGGCCGCGTTGTTGCAGCTCGGGCACGGCGCGACGGCGCTGCGCTCGCACGTGCGGATCGGTGATGTGCAGGGGCTCGGGCCGATGGAGGCGGTGCTCCAGGCACGCCGGTCGCTGCGCGGACTGGTCGATCTGACGACGGTGGCGGTGCCTCGGCTCCTGACGGGCGTCGCCGGGGCGGACGGGCTCGCGATGCTGCGGGACGCGGTCAAGATGGGCGCCTCCGTGATCGGCGGCTGTCCCGACCTCGACCCCGATCCGGCGGGATACGTGGAGGCGGTACTTGAGGTTGCAGCCGAGCACGGCTGCCCTGTCGATCTGCACACCGACGCGGGCGATCCGGCGCGGCTCTCCCGACTCGCGGCCATGGTCGGCGGGCTGCGGCCCGGAGTGACGATCGGGCCGTGCACCCGGCTCGGGCGGCTGCCCGCCCAGACGGCGTCGCGCAGCGCGGACCAGCTCGCCACGGCCGGAGTGGCCGTGGTGTGCCTCCCGCAGGGCGGGTGCGGGGGCGGTGGCGTGCTGGGGGGCTGCGCGGCTCCGGTACGGCTGCTGCGGGCGGCCGGGGTGCGCGTCGCGGCCGGCAGCGGCGCTCTTCGGGACGTGTCCAATCCGGTCGGGCGCGGAGATCCACTGGAGGCCGCGTATCTGCTCGCCTCGCAGGAGGGGCTGCGACCCGAGGACGCCTACGACACGGTGAGCGCCCGGGCCCGGGCCGTGCTGGGACTGCCCGAGGTGCGTGTGGAAGCGGGTTTTCCGGCCGAGTTGCTGGCTGTCCGGGGAGATCAGCTCGCGGGCGCGCTCTCGCTCGCGTACAGCCGCATCGTGGTACATCGGGGGCGCGTGGTGGCGCGGACCAGCGCGGTGCGCGAGTACTGCGACTCGGCGGCTGCGGTGGCGCTGGACCTGCCGCGCCAGGGGCGCTCGAAGGGCTGCGATTCGCCGTGAGGGCCGCCCGAGTGCCATCCGTGCTGTCTGTGCCGTGAGGGTGCGTCGCGCGGGCGCGTCGTGAGGGCTGTGCTCGGGCGGCCCGGGGCGGGCGGACTGCGAGGCGGTCGTGCGGCCCGGCCGGCTCAACTCGCCGGGCGGGGTGGGCGAGTCGGCGACTGCGGGCGCGCGAACGAGCCGCGCGGCGAACTCGTGCGGCCCGGCGTACGGTCGGAAGCATGCGCATTGTCATTGCTGGAGGGCACGGTCAGATCGCGCTGCGGCTGGAGCGGTTGCTCGCCGCGCGCGGGGACGAGGTCGCGGGGCTCATCCGCAGCGCCGATCAGGCCACCGACCTGGAGGCCGCGGGGGCCGAACCGGTTCTGTGCGACCTCGAGTCCGCTCCCGTGGAGGAGGTTGCGGAGCATCTGCGGGGCGCCGACGCGGCCGTCTTCGCCGCGGGCGCGGGGCCGGGCAGCGGCGCCGCGCGCAAGGACACGGTGGACCGCGCGGCGGCGGTTCTCTTCGCGGACGCGGCGGAACGGGCCGGCGTACGGCGGTATCTGGTGGTCTCGTCGATGGGCGCGGATCCGGCCCACCAGGGCGACGAGGTCTTCGACGCGTACCTGCGGGCCAAGGGCGAGGCCGACGCCGACATCCGCGGGCGGAAGGACCTGGACTGGACGATCCTCCGGCCCGGGATGCTGACGAACGACGCCGGAACCGGTCTCGTACGCCTGGAGGCCCACACCGGGCGTGGGCCGGTCCCGCGGGACGACGTTGCGGCGGTGCTGGCGGAACTGGTCGACACGCCGGCGACGGCGGGCCTGACGCTGGAGCTGATCAGCGGCTCGGCGCCGGTGTCGGTGGCGGTCAAGTCCGTGGCGGGGAACTGAGGTGGCGAGGAACTGAGGCACGGCGAGGGTTCCGTTCGCCTTCGGCGTAAGGCGTTCGCTGTGGACGCAACCCGGAAGGCCCCGGAGAGGGCCGGTGCTTGGCTGAGGCATCCGGCCCTCTCGACGCCACACGTCCGTCACGCCTCTTTCCGAGCGAGGAGCGCCCGCCCATGAGCACCGACGATCCCCTGAGGCAGCAACAGGAAGTACCGGCGCAGCAGGCCGTCCTGCTCCATCGGATGTACGAGGTGTTCAGCACCGATGAGCGCGAGGCGGTCCTGGCCGTCGCGCTCGCCCCGGACGTGGACTGGCCGAACGTCCTCGACGGCGTCCGCCTCCACGGCCACGAGGAGGTACGCGCGTACTGGGCACGCCAGTTCGCCGCCGGAACGCCTCTCGTACGACTGGAGGGGCTGCGGCTCGACGAAAAGGAGCCGGGCGCGGCGGCGTCCCCGGGCGGATCCCGGAAGGTCGTCGGGACAGTCCGGACCGGCATGCGCGACGAGACGGGCGACCACTGGGCCGACGCCCCGGTCGAACACGTCTATTCCTTCACGACGGACGGGCGGGTGAGCAGGATGGATGTACGTCAGCCGTGAGCGGCGGCCACCGGCCACGAGCCCGACGGGACGCGCGGACTCGAGCAGGCCCAGGCATATGAAGAAACCCCCTCCGATCTGCGTAGTCGCAGTCGGAGGGGGTTTCCCTCAGCGTGGCGGCGCCAGGATTCGAACCTGGGAAGGCTGAGCCGGCAGATTTACAGTCTGCTCCCTTTGGCCGCTCGGGCACACCGCCGGGGGATTGCTGCCATTGAGCCGCTTTCGCTGTGCTCCGTGGCAACGACGTAAACGATACCCGATGCACGGGGGTGCTTCGCCACCCTATTGATCAGCACCTGCCCGCGGGCTGGTGGCTAGGCTTTGCTGATGCGGCCAATGGGACCGGCGGCCGCCCCTACGCACCCCGATACAAGGAGCCACAGGACATGGCCGACTCCAGTTTCGACATCGTCTCGAAGGTCGAGCGGCAGGAGGTCGACAACGCCCTCAACCAGGCCGCCAAGGAGATCTCGCAGCGCTACGACTTCAAGAACGTCGGCGCGTCGATCGCCTGGTCCGGCGACAAGATCCTGATGGAGGCGAACTCCGAGGACCGGGTGAAGGCTGTCCTCGACGTCTTCCAGTCCAAGCTGATCAAGCGCGGGATCTCGCTGAAGGCGCTGGATGCGGGCGAGCCGCAGCTGTCCGGCAAGGAGTACAAGATCTTCGCGTCCATCGAGGAGGGCATCTCCCAGGACAACGCGAAGAAGGTGGCGAAGATCATTCGCGATGAGGGCCCGAAGGGCGTGAAGGCACAGGTGCAGGGCGACGAGCTGCGCGTCAGCTCGAAGAGCCGCGACGACCTGCAGGCCGTGATCGCGCTGCTGAAGGGCAAGGACTTCGATTTCGCGCTGCAGTTTGTGAACTATCGGTAGTTCGTTCGATCACTCCTGGTTGATCGCGATGATTGCGGTTGATCCCACAGCGGAGGGCGGCACCCGGAGTTGGGTGCCGCCCTCCGCTGCTGCCGGCTGCGGTCCCGGGTCAGCGGCGGGAGTGCCCGAACAGGAGGCGGTAGGCGATCAGCAGGACGAGGGAGCCGCCGATCGCGGAGGCCCAGGTCGCTCCGTCGTAGAAGTCGTTGACGATCGGGCGGTGGAGGTAGCGGGCGGAGATCCAGCCACCGACGAAGGCGCCTGCGATGCCGATGAGGGTCGTGCCGATGAAGCCACCCGGATCGCGCCCTGGCAACAGAAGTTTGGCGATGGCACCGGCCAGCAACCCCAGAACGATCCAGCTGATGATGCTCATGCCCTGAACCTGCCTTTCCTGCGCGGCGTTCGTGCGCTGTTGTCTGGGATGACGTCTGGGGGCAGCGCCCGGTTGCGGTGATCAGTAGGGTGCGGCACATGACACACGAGCGCGACATATGACACGGGGGCGCGGCGCATGACGCAGGAGCTGCGGAGGACGCTGGGCGTCTTCGACGCCGTGGTCATCGGGCTGGGGTCGATGGTCGGGGCCGGAATCTTCGCGGCTCTCGCGCCGGCGGCGGGCGCGGCCGGATCGGGGCTGATGCTGGGGCTCGGGCTCGCCGCCGTGGTCGCGTACTGCAACGCCATGTCGTCGGCGCGGCTGGCCGCGCTGTATCCGGCCTCCGGTGGGACGTATGTGTACGGCCGGGAGCGGCTGGGCGAGTTCTGGGGGTATCTGGCGGGCTGGTCGTTCGTCGTCGGCAAGTCCGCCTCGTGCGCGGCGATGGCGCTGACCGTCGGAGCGTACGTCTGGCCGGGGCAGGCGCACGCGGTCGCCGTCGCCGCCGTAGTGGCGCTGACCGCCGTGAACTACGGCGGTATGCAGAAGTCCGCGTGGCTGACGCGGGCGATCGTCGCCGTGGTGGTGGCGGTCCTGGCGGCGGTCGCCGTGGTCTGTCTGGGAGCCGGGGAGGCGGGCTTCGGGCGGCTGGACGTCGGTGCCGACGCCACGGCTGCCGGGGTGCTTCAGGCGGCCGGGCTGCTGTTCTTCGCCTTCGCCGGGTACGCGCGTATCGCGACGCTGGGCGAGGAGGTGCGCGATCCGGCGCGCACGATTCCGCGCGCGATCCCGCTGGCTCTCGGTATCGCGCTCTGCATATACGCCGCCGTGGCTGTGGCAGCTCTCTCGGTGCTGGGGTCCGGCGGCCTGGCTGATGCGTCCGCTCCGCTGGTCGACGCGGTACGGGCCGCGGGAGTGCCGGATATGGCGCCCGTGGTGCGGGTGGGCGCGGCGGTGGCGGCGCTCGGGTCGCTGCTCGCGCTGATCCTGGGCGTGTCGCGGACGACGCTCGCTATGGCGCGGGACCGGCATCTGCCGGGCGCTCTGGCCGCCGTGCATCCGCGGTTCCAGGTGCCGCACCGGGCGGAGCTGGCCGTGGGCGGGGTGGTCGCGCTGCTTGCCGCGACGGTCGACGTGCGGGGGGCCATCGGCTTCTCCTCCTTCGGAGTGCTCGTCTACTACGCCATTGCCAACGTCTCGGCCTACACGTTGAGTTCCCGGCGAGCACTCCCCGTAGTCGGCCTGGTGGGCTGCCTCCTGCTGGCCTTCTCCCTGCCGTTCACATCGGTGGCCGCGGGTATCGGGGTACTGGCGGTGGGAACGGTCGCGTACGCGGTGCGGCGCCGGCCGGTGCAGTGAGCGTGCCGGCCCGCGTACCGTCGTCGGCCTAGGCCAGGACCACCTCGACGCCCATCTCGGCCAGACGGCAAAGCAGTTCTTCGAACGTCGGCGGGCGGCCGTGGGCCTGCGGGGTCACCCCGAGGCAGGTGCGGGCGACGTGGGCGTCGTGCCACACGAGGGTGAAGGGCCGCCGGGTGCCGAAGCCGCTGCGCAGGCAGTCGACGAGGGCGTCGAGGTTCCGGCCGAAGTACCCGCCGGGGCCGTTCACCGCCTCGCCGAGCGCGCAGTAGAAGCCGGGCCTGTCGGTGATGTGGCGGCCGTCGAGGTGGTAGGTGGCGCCGGGTGCTGCGTCCGGCCTGCGGCTGTCGTGGCTCGTCAGGGCGGTGCCGAGCCAGAAGTCGCGGCTCGCGGTGTCGCAGTGCGCCCACAGGTTCGGCTCGGCGGGGACGCCGTCCCACCACAGATCCCAGACCGTGCGTGCTGCGCGCGGGGGCCGCTGCGACCAGGGTTCGAGGGTGAGGTCCACCAGTCCGCGTCCGTGCGCCGACGGGATCCACGCGGTGATCTCGCCCTCGACGGCGTACTGGAGCGTGCGCCCTGAGGCGTCGAGACGCAGGACTTGGGCGTGGCCGAGTTCCTCGTCGCCCGCATCGAGGGCGGCGCGTAGGACGCCTCGCGGTGAGCAGCCGAGCAGCCGCAGCGGGGGCTCTTGCTGCTCGGGATACGGCTCGCTGACGTGGGCCAGGTCCCGGCAGCGGCCGTACAGTTCGTCCCGGCCGCCGAGCAGCCGGTAGCCCGGGGACAGCGGGGGTCGTGCCGGGTAGTCGCGCCGGCTGTCGTCCTCGCGCGCCTCCACGGTGATGTCGCGCAGCGAAAGGTCTCGGGCGCAGATGCGGTCGCCGAGGATGCGTACGTCCTCCAGGCACAACTCGTCGACGCGGTTGCCCGCCTCGTCGATGATCTCGAGGACCAGGAGACCGAGCGGTGCGGAGCCCTCGGACCGTGCCTGGGCGAGGGCGGCGCCCAGCTGTCCTTCCGGCGCGCAGCTCAGCAGTTCGAAGTGCACGCGCTCAGGGGGCGGTGGATCGGCGAAGAGGTCCTCCGCTTCCGCGCACAGGGCCCAGATCTGGTCGTGTTCGGGCTTTTCGGCGTCGTACGCGGCCAGGGCGTACTTCGGCGACTGCACCCCCGCGCCGCCCGCTACCAGCTTGTCCGTGCGAACGGCTGGTCGGTGCGTACGATTTCGCGGCCCAGCGGCCACAACGAGACCGGTATCAGCTTGAAGTTGGCTATGCCCAAGGGGATGCCGATGATCGTGAGGCAGAGGGCGATGCCGGTGGTGATGTGGCCGAGCGCGAGCCACCAGCCCGCGAGGACCAGCCAGAGGACGTTGCCGACGCAGGAGGGAGCGCCCACATCCCTGCGCTCGACTGTCGTATAGCCGAAGGGCCACAGGGCGTAGATGCCTATGCGGAAGGCCGCGATGCCGAACGGGATGCCGATGATCGTGATGCAGAGGATCAGGCCCGCGAGCACGTACCCGAGGAACAGCCAGAAGCCGCTCAGCACAAGCCAGATGACGTTCAGGATGGTCTTCACCGGCGTCGACCTGCCATCTGTTCGAGCCGGGCGATGCGCTCCGCCATCGGTGGGTGCGTGGAGAACAGCTTCGACATTCCCTTGCCGGGACCGAACGGGTTGGCGATCATCATGTGGCTCGCCGTCTCGAGGCGGGGCTCGGGCGGCAGCGGCAACTGCTTGGTCCCGGCGTCGAGTTTGCGCAGCGCACTGGCGAGGGCGAGCGGGTCGCCGGTGAGCTGGGCACCGGAGGCGTCCGCCTCGAACTCCCTGGAGCGGCTGATCGCCAGCTGGATGATGCTCGCGGCGAGCGGCCCCAAGAGCATGATCAGCAGCATGCCGAGGATGCCCGGGCCCTCGTCGTTGTCCGAGCGGCCGATCGGGATCAGCCAGGCGAAGTTGACCAGGAACATGATCACGGAGGCGAGGGCGCCCGCGACCGAGGAGATCAGGATGTCGCGGTTGTAGACATGGCTGAGCTCGTGGCCGATAACGGCCCGGAGCTCACGCTCGTCGAGGATCCGGAGGATGCCCTCGGTGACGCAGACGGCGGCGTTGCGCGGGTTGCGTCCGGTGGCGAACGCGTTCGGCGCCTCGGTCGGCGAGATGTACAGCCGGGGCATCGGCTGGCGCGCCTGTGTGGAGAGTTCTCGGACCATGCGGTACAGCGCCGGTGCCTCGAACTCGCTCACCGGGCGCGCACGCATGGCGCGCAGCGCGAGCTTGTCGCTGTTCCAGTACGCGTACGCGTTCGTGCCGATGGCCACGAAGAGCGCGACGATCAGGCCCGTACGCCCGAAGAGGCTGCCGATGACGAGGATGAGTGCGGACAGTCCCCCGAGGAGTACGGCGGTCTTCAGCCCGTTGTGCCGGCGGTGCACGGTACGCCCTCCTGGTGGTGCGGCAGGGGAACCCTCTGCTTTGTTGACGCTCGGGGTGCTTCCACTCTCCAGTGGACGCTCCCGTACGGGTCAACGCCAGGCGGGAAGTACTAGTTCCCTTGTGAGTGCGGCGGCGTGCGCGGGCCGTCCGGGTGACGGACCACGCACGCGTGCCGGTGAAGTCCTACGCGGGTACGCAGATGATCAGAAGAGCCCGGTGTCCGCGAAGCGCAGGACGAGCTGAGGTGCCCCGGAGAGGGCGATGCCGAGGACGGCCGTCAGTGCGATCGCGGCCGTCAGCGGCGCCGGGACGCGGAGCCTCTCGGGCTCTCCCTCGGGGGCACGGAAGAGCAGCGCGGTCCACTGCAGGTAGTAGTAGAGCGCGATCACGACATTGACGGCCATGACCACCGCGAGCCAGCCCAGGCCTGCGTCGACCGCAGCCGAGAAGACCGTGACCTTGGCGAAGAGCCCGATGATGCCCGGCGGCAGTCCGGCGAGGCAGAGCAGGAAGAAGGCGAGCACCAGGGCCGACACCGGCCTGGCGGCGTAGAGGCCGCGGTAGTCGCTGATGCGGTTGAGCGGCTTGGTGCGGGCGACGAGAGCGGCCACGGCGAAGGCGCCGAGGTTCACGGCGGCGTACATCAGGGCGTACGCGACGGTCGAGCCGATGGCCTTCTCCGCGTCCTTGGAGTAGCCGGCGGCAGCGATCGGCACCAGCAGGTAGCCGGCCTGGCCGACGGACGACCAGGCGAGCAGCCGGACAGCGCTGTACGCGCGCGTGGCCTGCTGCCGCAGCGCGCCGGCATTGCCCACCGTCATGGTGAGCGCGGCGAGGACGGCGAGCGCGGGGCCCCACACGTCCGCGTACGAGGGGAAGGCGACGACGGTGACGAGGATCAAACCGGAGAAGCCGACCGCCTTGCCGACGACGGACAGATACGCGGCGACCGGCAGGGGCGCGCCGATGTAGGTGTCGGGCACCCAGAAGTGGAAGGGCACGGCGGCCGTCTTGAAGGCGAAGCCGACGAGGGTGAGGACGACACCGGTCTGGGCGAGCGTGTGGAGCTGCCCGTCGACGTTCTGGAGTGCAGAAGCGATCTCGGTCAGATACAGGCTGCCTGTCGAGGCATAGAGGAAGCTGACGCCCATGAGCGTCACGGCGGTCGCTGCGACGGACGACAGGAAGAACTTCAGCGCCGCTTCGGCGGACCGCTTGTCGCCCCTCTTGAGGCCGACCAGGGCGAAGGCGGGCAGCGAGGCGACCTCGAGGGCGACGACGAGGGTCGCGAGGTCGCGGGATGCGGGTAGCAGGGCGGCGCCCGCCGCGGAGGAGAGCAGCAGGAACCAGAACTCCCCTTCGGGGAGTTCCCTTCCCGAGTCCTTCGCGTCCTTCAGTGTGCTTGCCGACAGCAGGGCCGCGAGCAGGGCTCCGCCGAGGACGAGGAACTGGATGACGAGCGTGAACCGGTCGGCGGTGTAGCTGCACACGGACGCGTCGCCCCGCAGGCAGAAGGTGGAGCGGTGGCCGTCGAGCAGGGGCAGCAGCGACAGCGTGGCCGCGGCCAGTCCCGCGATGGACACCCAGCCGAGGAGGGCCTTCCTGTCGTCGCGTACGAACAGGTCGGCGACCAGCACGAGGAGTCCGACGACCGCGGCGATGGTGGGCGGCGCGATCGCGAGCCAGTCGACGGACTGGACCAGGGAGCTCATCGGGTGCCTCCTGCGAGGAGCTGCTGCACGGCCGGGTCGGTCAGGCCGAGGAGGACCGCGGGCCAGAGTCCGGCGAGGACGGTGAGGGCGACGAGGGGCGTCCAGGCGGCGAACTCGTAGCCCTGGACGTCGATGACCGCTCGCGACTCCTGCTCAGTGGATCCCATGCAGACGCGGCGTACGACGACCAGCATGTACGCGGCGGTGAGCAGCGTGCCGATGCCGGCGAACACCATGAAGGTCAGGAACGCGGGGCGGCTGAGGCCGTCGGCGGGCTGGAACGCGCCGAACAGGGCGAGCATCTCGCCCCAGAACCCGGCGAGGCCCGGCAGGCCGAGCGAGGCGACGGCGCCGAAGGCGAGCAGGCCGCCGAAGCGGGGTGCGCGGCCGTAAAGCGCTGCCCCGGTCTCCTGCGCAAGGCTGTCGAGGTCCGTCGTGCCGGTGCGGTCCTTGAGGGCGCCGACGAGGAAGAACAGCAGGCCGGTGATGAGGCCGTGGGCGATGTTGGCGAACAGCGCGCCGTTGACGCCGGTCGGGGTCATCGTGGCGATGCCGAGCAGCACGAAGCCCATGTGGCCCACGGAGGAGTACGCGATGAGGCGCTTGAGGTCGCCCTTCGCGCCCTGCTTGGCGAGGGCGAGGCAGGCGAGGGATCCGTAGATGATGCCGACGACCGCGAAGGCGGCGAGGTAGGGCGCGAAGGTGTGCATGCCGTCGGGCGTGATCGGCAGCAGGATGCGCACGAACCCGTACGTGCCCATCTTCAGCAGGACGCCGGCGAGCAGGACCGAGCCGACCGTGGGCGCGGCGGTGTGTGCGTCCGGCAGCCAGCTGTGCAGCGGCCACATCGGGGTCTTGACCGCGAGCCCGATGCCGATCGCCAGAACGGCGATGACCTGCACGGATGCGGTGAGCGACCGACCGTTGTCAGTGGCGAGTGCCAGCATGTCGAACGTGCCGGAATTGAGCCCGACGAGGAGGAGGCCCAGCAGCATCACGACGGAGCCGAGCAGCGTGAAGAGGATGAACTTCCAGGCGGCCGGGCCCCGTCCCTCACCGCCCCAGCGGGCGATGAGGAAGTACATCGGGATGAGCACCATCTCGAAGGCGAGGAAGAACAGCAGCAGGTCGAGGACGGCGAAGGTGGCGAGGGTGCCGGACTCGAGGACGAGGAGCAGGGCGACGAATGCCTTGGGGGACGGGCCCGCGGGCATCTTGAAGTAGCTGTACAGCGCGCAGAGAAAGGTCAGCAGCACTGTCATGACGAGGAGGGGGAGCGAGATGCCGTCGATGCCGAGGTGGATCCGCACGTCGAGTGCGGGGATCCAGCTGATGTCGGTCGTGGCCTGCATCTTCGACGGCTGGTCGTGGTCGAAGCCGAGCGCGAGGACGATCGCGGCGGCGAGAACCGCGCCGGTCACGGTCACGCCGTGGCGGAGCACGGCCTGCTCGGGCGACTTCCCCTTCAACCCGGGCGGGGCCGGGAGGAGAGCGGCGGCGGCGCCGATGAGCGGGCCGACGACGACGAACGCAAGAAGGAACTGCATCACGGATTCGCTGATATCGATCACGGCTGCTCACGCTCCCCTGGTGGCGACGAGGACGGCGACGGCCGCCAGGACGGCCGAGCCGGCGAGCAGGACGCTGAGGTAGGTCTGCACATTGCCGGTCTGGGCGCGGCGCACGGCCGTGCCGAGCCAGCGGGGGGCGGTGCCCGCACCGCGTACGTAGGTCTCGACGACCTCGCGGTCGAGGAAGCGGACCAGCTCTGCGGCGGCGCGCACAGGGCGTACGAACAGGGCCGTATAGACGGCGTCGAGGTGGAAGCCGACGGCCGCGTGGCGGTGCAGCGGGCCGAGCAGCAGACGGCCGGGGTCGGGGGCGTAGGCCACGTCTCCGTACGCGGGGGCATGGCTCGCGATGGCTTCCGCCTCGACCACGCCGGCGTCCGCCTCGGGGTGGGCCGCGACCGCGCCGAGGGGGACGCGGGCGGCCAGCGCGGTGGTGTGCCGCCAGGCGCCGTAGGTGACCAGTCCGCCGACCAGGGCCAGGCCCGTGCCGAGAACGGAGGTGGTGAGGGTCGGGGTGAGGGCGTGCCCGTCGAACCAGTCGGGCAGCAGTCCAACGGTGAGCCCGAAGGCGAGGGACGGCACGGCGAGCACCCACAGGACGGCGTTCATGACGACGGGCTGCTTGCCGTGGTCCGGGGCCTCGGCGCCGTGGCCCCGGAAGGCGAAGAGCCACAGCCGGGTGGCGTAGGCGGCGGTGAGCAGGGCCGTGACCAGTCCCGAGACGAGCACGATCCAGCCCGCCGAGTCCGGGATGGCCCCGGCCTCTCCGGCGGCTGCGTGCTCGGCGGCACCCAGCACGGCCTCCTTGGAGAAGAAGCCGGCGAAGGGCGGGATCGCGGCGAGCGCGAGGAGCGCCACGGTCATCGTCCAGTAGGCGTCGGGGACGCGGCTGCGCAGGTCCCGCATGCGGGACATGGCGGCCAGCGAGTTGGTGCCGGCGGCGTGGATGATCACGCCTGCGGCGAGGAACAGCAGCGCCTTGAAGGCGCCGTGCGAGATGAGGTGGAAGACGGCGGCACCGCGGTCGCCGACGGCCAGGGCGCCGGTCATGTAGCCGAGCTGTCCGATGGTCGAGTAGGCGAGGACGCGCTTGATGTCGTCCTGGGCGAGCGCGGCCAGCGCCGAGCCGGTCATCGTGACGGCGGCCATGACGGCGAGGACTACCAGGGCGGCCGCCGAGGCGGCGAAGACGGGGAGGAGCCGGGCGATGAAGTAGACACCGGCGGCGACCATCGTCGCGGCGTGGATCAGCGCGGAGACCGGCGTTGGGCCGGCCATCGCGTCGGGCAGCCAGGTGTGGAGCGGGAACTGCGCGGACTTGCCCGCGACGCCCGCCAGGAGCAGCAGGGCGATCAGCGTCGGGTGGTCGAGCCCGCCGCTCGCGACGGCGCCGAGGACGGTCGTGATGCGGAACGACCCGGCGTCGGCGGCGAGGGCGAACAGGCCGAAAAGGAAGGGGACGTCGCCGAGCTTGGTGACCAGGAAGGCCTTCAGGGATGCGGCCCGCGCCTCAGGCGTCTCCCAGTAGTGGCCGACGAGGAAGTACGAGCAGATGCCCATGATCTCCCAGCCGACCAGCAGCACGATCAGGTCGCCGGAGTAGACGACGAGCAGCATCGCGGAGGTGAAGAGGGAGATGAGCGCCGCGTACGAGGGGTAGCGCGGGTCGTCGCGCAGATAGCCCGTGGAGTAGATCTGCACGCAGGACGCGATCACGCCGACCAGTACGGCGACGAGGACCGCGAAGCCGTCCAGGTGCAGGGCGAGTTCGATGGGGATCGAGCCGGTGGAGGTGAGCTCGGTGGCCGCGTTGATCGCCTGGCCGCCGCCCTGGCGAACGGCGACCAGCACCGCGAGGACCGTCGACAGCAGGGTGGGCAGGACAGCCAGGGGGCGTACGAAGCCCGGGGCGGTGCGGCCGAGCAGGAGGCCGGCCGCGGCACCCAGGAAGGGAAGGAGGGGGACGAGTACGGCAAGGGTGGTGGTCACGCGGCGGCCTCTGTGTTCTCTGCCATGGCGGGGGCGGCCGGTTCGGTGCCGGCGTCCCCGGGGCCGGGGCGCGTCTCGGCGGTGTCGCGGAGCTTGTCGATGTCCGAAGTGCCGCGGGCACGGTAGACGGCCAGCACGATCGCGAGGCCGATGCCGATCTCGGCGGCGGCGATGGTGATGGTGAAGAGGGTGAGCGCCTGGCCGGAGTGCAGGGTGTCGCGGACGGCCTGGCTGAGCCAGACGTCGAAGGCGACGAGGTTGAGGTTGACGGCGTTGAGCATGAGCTCGACGGACATCAGGACCAGGATCGCGTTGCGGCGGGCCAGGACGCCGTACAGGCCGGTGCAGAAAAGGAGGACGGAGAGCACGGCGGGATAGGCGAGGTGCATCAGCGGACCCCTTCCTTGCCGGACGCCGCCTTGTCCTTGGACGGCGCCTTGTCCTTGGACGGCGCTTGGTCGTTGGACGGCGCCTTGTCCGGTGAGCCCTGCGGTCGTTCGCCTTCGGCCGCCGCCTTGCGGGAGAGGACGATGGCGCCGACGAGGGCGGCGAGGAGCAGGACCGAGAGCGCCTCGAAGGGCAGCACCCAGTTCTGGAAGAGGCTGGCGCCGGTCACGGCGGTCGACCCGCCGGACCCGGCGGCCGCGGCTGCCGCGCCGTCCAGGTCGATCCAGGTCGTACGGAAGGCGTCGACGACGACCCAGACCAGGGCGGCTGCCGCGGCGACGGCCACGGTCAGCGCCGCCCACCGGTTGCCGGAGTCGGCGTCCGGGGAGCGGCCGATGGGCGCCCTGGTGAGCATCAGCCCGAACAGGAGGAGGACCACGACGGAACCGACATAGATGAGGACCTGCACCCAGGCGATGAACTCGGCTGTCAGCAGGAGGTACTCGACGGCCAGACCGCCGAGCGCCACCACCAGCCACAGGGCGGCGTGCACCAGCTGCTTGGTGGTGACGGTTATGACCGCCGCGCCGAGCGTGGCGATGCCGACCAGCAGGAAGGCGATCTCGACGCCGGTCGGGGAGAGGAAGCCGTGGCTGCTCGCTGCGAGGGTCACGCGGGTCCCTCCTGCCTGGCGGTGCCGGGAGTGTCGGGAGTGTCAGGGGTTGCGGGCCCACCGGAAGCCGGGCCGGCGGCGGAAGCCTCGGGAGCGCGGGGAGTGCCGGACTCCTCCTGCGCGCCGGGCTCCTGCTGCGCAGCGGCCAGTTTCTCCGCGGCCTTGCGGGCCCCGGCCAGTTCCTTGGGCTCCTCCGCCCCGGGGTCGAGGGCGGGCGGGGCCGGGACCGTCCACATCCACTCGCGGAGCTTGTCGCGCTCGTGGGTGAGGTCGCGGATGTCGGTCTCGGCGTACTCGAACTCCGGGGACCAGAAGAGCGCGTCGAAAGGACACACCTCGATGCAGATACCGCAGTACATGCAGAGCGAGAAGTCGATGGCGAAGCGGTCGAGGACGTTGCGGCTGCGTTCACGCCCCCCGGGCGTGGCAGCCGGGACCGTCTCCTTGTGGGAGTCGATGTAGATGCACCAGTCCGGGCACTCGCGTGCGCACAGCATGCAGACGGTGCAGTTCTCCTCGAACAGGCCGATGACGCCGCGGGTGCGCGGCGGGAGTTCGGGCTGGACGTCCGGGTACTGCGCGGTGACGGACTTCCTCGTCATCGTGCGGAGGGTGACGGCCAGGCCCTTGGCGAGGCCGGAACCCGGAATGCGGGACCGCGTGGGCGGGAGGGACTCGGCCACGGTTACTGGATCACCACCTTGACGACGCCGGTGAGGGCGATCTGGGCGAGGGCGAGCGGGATGAGGCAGGTCCAGGAGAGCTTCTGGAGCTGGTCCTCGCGCAGCCGCGGGTAGGTCACGCGCAGCCAGATCACGATGAAGGCGAGCACGGCCGTCTTGAGGAGGGTCCACACCCAGCCGAGCCCCTCGGCGCCCCACGGGCCGTGCCAGCCGCCGAGGAACAGGACGGTGGTGAGGCCGCACAGGACGACGATGCCGGCGTATTCGGCGAGCAGGAACAGAGCGAAACGGAGGCCCGTGTACTCGGTGTAGGCACCGAAGATGATCTCCGAGTCGGCGACAGGCATGTCGAAGGGCGGGCGCTGGAGTTCGGCGAGCCCGGCGACGAAGAAGACGATGGCGCCCACGATCTGCCAGGGCAGCCACCACCACTCGAAGGCGTTGACGATGCCCGGGAGCGAGACGGTCCCGGCCGCCATCGCCACCGAGGCGGCGGTGAGCAGCATCGGCAGCTCGTAGGCGAGGAGCTGCGCGGCGGTGCGGAGGCCGCCGAGGAGGGAGAACTTGTTGGCGGAGGCCCACCCGGCCATGAGGGAGCCGAGCACGCCGACGCCCATGACGGCGAGTACGAAGAAGATGCCCGCGTCGACGATCTGGCCGACCGCACCCTCGCTCGGGCCGATCGGGATGGCGACCAGGACGAGGAGGTAAGGGAGGAGGGCGACAGCCGGGGCGAGCTGGAAGATACGGCGGTCGGCGCCGGCCGGTACGACGTCTTCCTTCTGCGCGAACTTCACGCCGTCGGCGACGAGCTGCGCCCAGCCGTGGAAGCCGCCCGCGTACATGGGGCCGAGGCGGCCTTGCATGTGCGCCATCACCTTGTGCTCGGTCTGACCGATGACGAGGGGCAGCGTGAGGAAGACGACGAAGACGACGAGGAGTCGCAGAGCGACGTCGAGCGCGTCGTTCACTGCTGGCCTCCTGAGCGGTTGTCGGTGGTGTCCGTCGTGCCGGTGGTTTCGGTGGGGTTGTCCGGGGACTCGGGCTCCGGGTTGGTGCCGTCCTGCGATCCGTCCGGCGATGCGGAGTTCTCGGCGGTACCGGGCGACCCGGTGGTCTTGGTGGGCTCGGGGCCCTCCGGCTCCGGGGGCTCGGGCTCCGATTCGGATGCTTCGGCCGCTTCAGCCGGCGCCTCGTCAGCCGGCTCAGCCGACGGCTCGGCCGATGGCTGAGCCTGCACAGTGGCTGCTGGCGCCGCCGAGGGTTCGGCCGCCGACGGCCGTGCGGCTACTGCCTCGGACGGCGACTCGGCCGACTTCTGCGCGGACTCGTCGTCCGGCTCGTCGAAGGCGGGACGTGCATGGTGCCAGGGCGCGTCGGCGCTACGGGCAGGGCGAGATGCGCCCCCGCGCGCCGGGGCACCCTCTGCCTGCGTGCCGTCAGCCTGCGCAGCCCCAGCATCCGTGACCGCACCGCCCGCAGCCCCAGCATCCGTGGCCGCAGCGTCCGCAGCCGCAGCCCGCTGGCTCGCAGAGCCGTCACTCGCGCTCCGCGCCCGGCGCGGCACCGCTGCCCCCGCCGGCCCAGCCCCAGGCTCAGCCCCGGCGACCGGGCCACCCTCGGCCCGCGCTCCCTCAGCCTGCGCGCCCTCGGCCCGCTGGCTCGTCGAACCCTCACTCGCGCTCCGCGCCCGGCGCGGCACCGCTGCCCCCGCCGGCCCAGCCTCAGGCTGAGCCCCGGCAACCGGGGTCCCTGCAGCCTGCGCGCCCTCGGCCTGCGCACCCTCAGCCTGCCCAGCCGCAGCCCGCTGGCTCGCCGACCCCTGGCTCGCACTGCGCGACCGGCGCGGGGTCACCGCCCCCGCCTGCCCAGCCGCGGCACCAGCTCCAGACTCCGCCGCGGCGCCCGGCGTGGCCGCCCCCGCAGCCGCCGCCCCCGCCTGGCTGGCCGAGCCCTCGCTCGCCGGGCGCGTACGCCGAACCGGGCGGTCGCCCGCGGCGCGCGCGGCACCCCGCGCGGGACGGGCCGGAGCCGCGGGAAGCTGGCCCTTCAGCGGCCCCCACTCGTTCGGGTCGGGGACACCGGGCGGCAGCATCTGGCGGCGCTTGGGGCCGCCGTGCTCGGACTCCCCCGGCTCCTTGGCGCCCGGCCAGGCCTTGGCGACCCTTGCCGCGAGTACGAAGTCCTTGCGCAGCGGATGGCCCTCGAAACCGTCCGGCAAGAGGAGAGGTGCCAGCCCCGGGTGGCCCTCGAAGGCCACGCCGAACATCTCGTGGGTCTCGCGCTCGTGCCATGCCGCGCCCGCGTAGACGCCGACGGCGGACGGCAGTACGGGTGCGTCGTGCGGAACGGTCGTACGGACGAGAAGGCGGCGTACCGGCGACAGCGCCACCACGTGCGCGGACACGCGGAAGCCCGTGCCGGGCTCGTCGACGGCGCTCAGCCAGTCGAAGTAGGTGCAGCCGAGCACGGAACGCGCCGTCTCCAGAGCCGCTGTCCAGGAGGACGGGGGCACGTCGACGGTCAGCACGTCGTACGACTCCTCGGCCGTCGCGTCCGCACCGAAGAGTTCCTCGACGGGGGCGGTGAGCCAACCGGTCACTCGGACGCCTCCCCCGCAGCAGACGGCTGGACAGGCGGCTTCACCAGGCCGCTCTGCAGCGCCGCGGCCGAAGGCCGCCCCGCACCGGCGCCCGCACCAGCACCAGCACCAGCACCAGCACCCGAGCCGTACCGCTCCCCCAGCGACTCCCGAGCGATCTTCTCCTGGAGTTTGAGGATGCCCTGGAGCAGCGCCTCCGGGCGCGGCGGGCACCCGGGCACGTACACGTCCACCGGGATGATCTGGTCGACGCCCTTCGTCACGGAGTACGAGTCCCAGTACGGGCCGCCGCAGTTGCTGCAGGCGCCGAAGGAGATGACGTACTTGGGCTCGGGCATCTGCTCGTAGAGCCGCTTCACGGCCGGGGCCATCTTGTCCGTCACCGTGCCGGACACGACCATCAGGTCCGCCTGGCGCGGGCCGGGCGCGAACGGGATCACGCCGAGCCGGATGAAGTCGTGCCTGGCCATCGACGCGGCGATGAACTCGATCGCGCAGCAGGCGAGCCCGAAGTTGAACACCCACAGGCTGTAGCGGCGGCCCCAGTTGAGGATCACCTTCATCGGCTCGGGGGCGAGCCGGGCCAGCGCCCCCAGCCGCTTCGGCTCGGGAAGCAGCACGGGTTCGGGCTGGATCACGTCCGCGTTCTGGGCCAAGTCCATATCGGGCCGGGTCACGTCCATGTGAGGACGCCCTTCTTGTATGCGTACAGCAGGCCTACGGCGAGGAAGCCGAGGAAGATGAACATCTCCACCAGCGTCGTCGCTCCGTATCCGGGTGCGGCGAACACCGTGGCCCACGGGAACAGGAAGATCGAGTCCACGGCGAAGATCACGTAGAGGAAGGCGTAGACGTAGTAGCGGACCTGGGTGTGCGCCCAGCCCTCGCCGACCGGGTCGACGCCGCATTCGTACGTCAGCAGCTTCTCGGGCGTGGGGACGACGGGTCGCAGCAGCCGTCCCGCGCCGAAGGCGACGGCGACGAAGAGCACGCCGATGACGGCGAGCAGCCCGACGACGGAGTACGACTGGAAGTAGTCGGCTGCGATGTCGGCCACGGCGACGTGAACCCCCGCGACGTCGCCCGCAGCGACGTGGCCTGCCGCGAGAACGGTCGGTTCCGGCACGTCCGCCCCTCGTTCTCTCATTGCGCCCGTGACGGGCGTTTCGTTGCGCCCCGTGATGGGCCGTGTTCGACGATCTGTACGCACGGGAGTCTAGGGCCTGCTAAAGAAACGGTAAGCGGCCCGTCATGCGTGCAGTCGGCGGGTCCCCCGCGGCGGCCCGCACGAGGTGGGGTTATCCCCAGTTAACCGCGGCGGCGGACCTCATGGCGCAACGGCGCGCAACCGGGCACGCTGGCGGCCATGACCGCAGGAACCAGCACCAGCTCCAGCGCAGGCACCGCCGCCAACCGAACCGGCACCGCCGCCGCAGTTGCCGCCGCAGGCGCCCCGGATGACGGCGCCGAGCGCAGCGAGGAGCGGCTGCCGCCCGCCCGCTTCGCCTTCGACCGGCAGACCTGGAAGGAGATCGCGCACCTCCTCGCGAACCTGCCGGTTGCGCTGCTGGGCTTCACCTACGTGATGACGGTGCCTTTCACCGGCGCCTGGCTGACCGTGACGGTGATCGGGTTTCCGCTGCTCGCGGCCGGGCTGATGGGCGCACGGCAGCTCGGCAAGCTGGAGCGGGCGCGGGCCAGGCTGCTCCTCGGAGTGCGGGTCGACGAGCCGAGTCCCCTGCCGTTGCGCGGAGGCGGCGGCTTCTTCGCGCAGCTGTGGCTGGCCCTGAAGGACCCGGTCGGCTGGCGCACCGTGCTCTACGAGTTCATACGGCTGCCGTGGGGCGTGCTCACCTTCACGGTCACGTTCACCTCGCTGTTCGTCCTGTGGCCGGTCCTGCCGTACATCGCGCGCGGGCTCACCAACGCCGACCGGGCCATGGTGCGCGGGCTGCTGTCGCCCTCCGACGAGCTGGAGCGCCGCATCGCCGAGCTGGAGTCGGATCGGGGGGTCGTCGTCGACACGGCCGCAGCAGACCTGCGCCGTATCGAACGCGATCTGCACGACGGCGCGCAGGCCCGCCTGGTGAACCTCGCCATGGGCCTCGGCCTGGCCAAGGAGAAGCTCCTGGAGGACCCCGACGCGGCGGCGGCCATGGTCGAGGAGGCGCACGGCGAGGTGAAGCTGGCCCTGCAGGAGCTGCGCGACCTGGCGCGCGGCATCCACCCGGCCGTCCTCACCGACCGCGGCCTGGACGCGGCCCTCTCCTCGGTGGCGTCGCGCTGCACCGTGCCGGTGCAGGTGACAGCGGACCTGGACGCGCGCCCGGCGGCCGCCATCGAGGGCATCGCGTACTTCACGGTCTCCGAGCTGCTGCAGAACGTCAGCAAGCACAGCGGTGCGCGCTCCGCGTCCGTGGACGTGTGGCGCGCGGACCAGCGGCTGCTGGTCCAGGTACGGGACGACGGGCGCGGCGGTGCGCGCCTGGACGGCGGTACGGGGATGGCAGGGCTCGCCGAGCGGCTCGGCGCGGTCGACGGACTGTTCGTGATCGACTCCCCCGCGGGCGGGCCGACGACGATCACGGCGGAACTGCCGTGGCGGGACCGGACGGACGACCCCGGACCCAAGAAGCCGTAGCGCCCGCCCGGACCCAAGAAGGCATACCGCCCGCCCAGGCCAAGAAGCCGTACGGCCCGCCCGGGGTAGGGAAAACCCCCGCCCCAAGACGCCGACGGCCTGCATGGTCCGCAGGTTCCGCCGCCAGCACTGTTGAAGTACGACGACAGCCATTTGAGCAGCGATTCGGCGGAACACCGAGCAGAACGGACGGGCGACAGCGATGGCCACGGAGTACGAACAGGGGTACGGGCGGCTCGGCCGGCCCGGGTTCGGCGGGGCGGGCGACGGGGAACCGGAGCGGCGGCACCTTCTGCCGGCGGGGCTGCGCGCACCGTTCGAGGGGCGCACCTGGCGCGAGTTCGGCTATCTGATGCTGAGCCTGCCGGTCAGCATCCTTATGTTCACCTTCGCCGTCACGATGTTGTCCCTCGGCGCGGGCCTCCTGATCACCTTCCTCGGCATCCCGGTGCTCGCCGCGGCGCTCGCCGGCTGCCGCGGACTCGGCGCGCTGGAGCGGGCCCGGGCCAGGGCGCTGCTGCGCCTGGACGTGGCGGACCCGAAGCCGGTCCGCCGCCCGGAACGCCGCGGCGCGCTGTCATGGGTGACCGCGCTCCTGAGGAGCGGCACCTCCTGGCGGCATCTCGTCTACGCGATCGTGCACTTCCCGTGGGCGGTGTTCGCCTTCTCGGTGGCGATCTCCTTCTGGGCGTACGGCTGGGCGATGCTGACGTACCCGCTGTGGCAGTGGGTCTTCCCGATGTACGTGGGCGTCGGCGGCCTCCAGCTCTACGGCGACGGCACGCACAGCGTCTATCTGGACAACCCGTTCGAGATCACCGTGACCGCGCTGGTCGGGCTGCTGATCACGCTGGCGACGCCGTGGATCCTGCGGGCCCTGACCACCGTGGACCGGCTGCTGGTGTCGGGTCTGCTGGGGCCGTCGCGGCTGGCCACGCGGGTGGTGGAGCTGGAGTCGGACCGCGGTGTCGTCGTCGACACGGCCGCAGCAGACCTGCGCCGTATCGAACGCGATCTGCACGACGGCGCGCAGGCCCGCCTGGTGGCGCTGGCCATGGACCTGGGGCTCGCCAAGGAGAAGCTGGCTCAGGACCCGGAGGCCGCGGCGCGCATGGTGGACGAGGCGCACGGCGAGGTGAAGACGGCGCTGCAGGAGCTGCGCGACCTGGCACGCGGCATCCACCCGGCCGTCCTCACCGACCGCGGCCTGGACGCGGCCCTGTCCGCGGTGGCGTCCCGCTGCACGGTCCCGGTCCAGGTCGACGTGGACCTGCCGTCCCGCCCGGCCCCCGCGATCGAGGGCATCGCCTACTTCACGGTCTCCGAGCTGCTGCAGAACATCAGCAAGCACGCGCAGGCGACCCGGGCCACCGTCGACGTGTGGCGGGTCGAGGACCGGCTGCTGCTGCAGGTCACGGACGACGGCACGGGCGGCGCGACGGCACCCGGCAGCGGTTCCGCCGCGGGCGCGAGGGGCTCCGGCCTCGCGGGCCTCGCCGAGCGGATGGACGCCGTCGACGGCATCCTCCTCGTCGACTCCCCGCCCGGAGGCCCGACCCGCGTCACGGCCGAGCTGCCCTGGCGCGGCTGAGACTCCCTCCCGCTCGCCCGAAGGGCAGACCGCACCGGAGTCACACCCCCGATTCCCGTGCCTCAGGCCCTCTCCGTCCCGAATGCTGGGATGCTGGTCTCTGCCGTACGAACCCACGGGGCCGTACGGCAGAGACGTACCAGCAGAGCCGGGCGGGGACCGAGCCGGGCGAGCCGAGAGAGGCTATGGGGGGCCGGAGAATCGTGGAGGACAGGGTGCGGGTGGTCATCGCCGAGGATTCAGTGCTGCTCAGGGAGGGCCTGACCCGGTTGCTGACCGACCGCGGGCACGAGGTCGTCGCGGGCGTGGGCGACGCGGACGCGCTGATCAAGACCATCACCGAGCTCGCCGGCGAGGGCTCGCTGCCCGACGTGGTGGTCGCCGACGTGCGGATGCCGCCGACGCACACGGACGAGGGCGTACGGGCCGCGGTGCAGCTGCGGGCGCTCCATCCCGATCTCGGCGTGCTGGTGCTGTCGCAGTACGTGGAGGAGCGGTACGCGACGGAACTGCTCGCGGGCTCCAGCCGCGGCGTCGGGTACCTGCTGAAGGACCGGGTGGCCGAAGTACGCGAGTTCGTGGACGCCGTGGTGCGTGTGGCCGGGGGCGGAACGGCGCTCGACCCGGAGGTCGTGGCGCAGCTGCTGGGCCGCAGCCGCAAGCAGGATGTGCTCGCGGGCCTCACACCCCGCGAGCGGGAGGTCCTCGGTCTGATGGCCGAGGGCCGGACGAACTCGGCGATCGCCAGACAGCTCGTGGTGAGCGACGGCGCGGTCGAGAAGCACGTAAGCAACATCTTCCTGAAGCTCGGCCTGTCCCAGAGTGACGGGGATCACCGGCGTGTTCTGGCGGTCCTGACCTATCTGAACTCGTAGCCGACTGACACGCTGTCAGACATCAGTCACTACCTGCGACGAGTTACGGACGAGGCGAAGGCGAGCCACATCAGGCGTGAGCCCTAGAACCAAGGGATGAGCGGCCGGCGTCTTCTACAGGAAGGGTCAGGGGCGTGCAGAATATGTCAAACCGGGACAGTAGATCATCTCAAAAGTGCGTCCACCATGCGAACGGTCCAGGGAAGGACACCCTTACCGACGTAGGGTGGGCTATGGGGAGGTCGGTGGGCCGGCCACCTCGTACGAGCCGCCTCGAGGGAGGTCCAGTTCAGTGACCAGCCAGGTCAGTAGCCCAGCCGAGCAGACCGACGGCACCGTGGTCGGCGAGCAGCGCATGCCGCTGTCCGAGGCGGGGGCGACGGGCGACAAGGAAGTACGCCGTCTCGACCGTGTGATCATCCGCTTCGCGGGCGACTCCGGCGACGGTATGCAGCTCACGGGCGACCGCTTCACCTCGGAGACGGCATCCTTCGGCAACGACCTGTCGACGCTGCCGAACTTCCCCGCCGAGATCCGCGCCCCTGCAGGCACCCTGCCGGGTGTGTCGTCGTTCCAGCTGCACTTCGCCGACCACGACATCCTCACGCCGGGCGACGCGCCCAACGTGCTGGTCGCGATGAACCCCGCAGCACTGAAGGCGAACATCGGGGACGTGCCGCGCGGCGCGGAGATCATCGTCAACACGGACGAGTTCACCAAGCGTGCGATGCAGAAGGTCGGCTACGAGACGTCCCCGCTGGAGGACGGCTCGCTGGACGGCTACAGCGTGCACCCGGTGCCGCTGACCACGCTGACGGTGGAGGCGCTGAAGGAGTTCGACCTTTCGCGCAAGGACGCCGGCCGTAGCAAGAACATGTTCGCGCTGGGCCTGCTGAGCTGGATGTACCACCGCCCGACCGAGGGCACCGAGAAGTTCCTGCGGTCCAAGTTCGCCAAGAAGCCGGACATCGCCGAGGCGAACATCGCCGCGTTCCGCGCGGGCTGGAACTTCGGCGAGACGACCGAGGACTTCGCGGTCTCCTACGAGGTCGGCCCGGCCACGAAGGCCTTCCCCGCCGGCACGTACCGCAACATCTCCGGGAACCTGGCGCTGTCCTACGGACTGGTCGCCGCGTCTCGCCAGGCGGACCTGCCGCTGTACCTGGGCTCGTACCCGATCACCCCGGCGTCGGACATCCTGCACGAGCTGAGCAAGCACAAGAACTTCGGCGTGCGCACGTTTCAGGCCGAGGACGAGATCGCGGGCATCGGCGCGGCGCTGGGCGCGGCCTTCGGCGGCTCGCTTGCGGTGACGACGACGTCCGGTCCGGGTGTGGCGCTGAAGTCGGAGACGATCGGTCTCGCGGTCTCTCTCGAGCTGCCGCTGCTGGTCATCGACATTCAGCGCGGCGGCCCGTCCACCGGTCTGCCGACCAAGACCGAGCAGGCGGACCTGCTGCAGGCGATGTACGGGCGCAACGGCGAGGCGCCGGTCCCGGTGATCGCCCCGCAGACCCCGGCCGACTGCTTCGATGCCGCGCTCGAGGCGGCCCGGATCGCGCTGACCTACCGCACGCCGGTGATGCTGCTCTCCGACGGCTACCTGGCCAACGGCTCCGAGCCCTGGCGCATCCCGGAGCTCGACGAGCTGCCCGATCTGCAGGTGCAGTTCGCGCAGGGCCCGAACCACACGCTGGACGACGGCACCGAGGTCTTCTGGCCGTACAAGCGCGACCCGCAGACGCTGGCCCGTCCGTGGGCGGTGCCGGGCACGCCGGGTCTGGAGCACCGCATCGGCGGCATCGAGAAGCAGGACGGCACGGGCAACATCTCCTACGACCCGGCCAACCACGACTTCATGGTCCGCACCCGCCAGGCCAAGATCGACGGCATCGAGGTGCCCGACATCGAGGTCGACGACCCGACCGGGGACGCGAAGCTGCTCGTCCTGGGCTGGGGTTCGACGTACGGGCCGATCACCGCTGCCGTGCGCCGGCTGCGCAAGGCCGGCGAGAGCGTCGCCCAGGCCCATCTGCGCCACCTCAACCCGTTCCCGGGGAATCTGGGCGACGTCCTGAAGCGTTACGACAAGGTGGTGATTCCCGAGATGAACCTCGGTCAGCTCGCCACCCTGATCCGGGCGAAGTACCTGGTCGACGCCCACTCGCACAACCAGGTCAACGGAATGCCGTTCAAGGCGGAGCAGCTCGCCACGGCTCTCAAGGAGGCCATCGATGCCTGAGACCACCACCGAAGGGACCATCGAAGCGCTTTCGCTGGTCCCCAAGGCCGAGGCCAAGCAGTCCATGAAGGACTTCAAGTCCGATCAGGAAGTGCGCTGGTGCCCCGGTTGCGGTGACTACGCGATCCTCGCCGCCGTGCAGGGCTTTATGCCCGAGCTCGGCCTGGCGAAGGAGAACATCGTCTTCGTCTCGGGCATCGGCTGTTCCTCCCGCTTCCCGTACTACATGAACACGTACGGGATGCACTCCATCCACGGCCGCGCCCCGGCCATCGCGACCGGCCTTGCCTCCTCCCGCCGCGACCTGTCGGTGTGGGTCGTCACGGGTGACGGTGACGCGCTGTCGATCGGCGGCAACCACCTGATCCACGCGCTGCGCCGCAACGTCAACCTCAAGATCCTGCTGTTCAACAACCGGATCTACGGCCTGACCAAGGGCCAGTACTCGCCCACCTCCGAGGTCGGCAAGATCACCAAGTCGACGCCGATGGGCTCGCTGGACGCGCCCTTCAACCCGGTCTCGCTGGCGATCGGCGCGGAGGCGTCGTTCGTGGCGCGCACGGTCGACTCCGACCGCCAGCACCTCACGAGCGTGCTGCGCGAGGCGGCCGCCCACCCGGGCACGGCGCTGGTGGAGATCTACCAGAACTGCAACATCTTCAACGACGGCGCCTTCGACGCCCTCAAGGACAAGCAGCAGGCCGAGGAAGCCGTGATCCGCCTGGAGCACGGGCAGCCGATCCGCTTCGGCCACGAGCGCTCGAAGGGTGTCGTACGCGACGCGGCCACCGGCGATCTGAAGGTCGTCGCGGTCACGCCCGAGAACGAGTCGCAGATCCTCGTCCACGACGCGCACTCCGCCTCGCCGACGACGGCGTTCGCCCTGTCCCGCCTCGCCGACCCGGACACCCTGCACAACACCCCGATCGGCGTCTTCCGGTCCGTGGACCGGCCGGTCTACGACACGCAGATGGCCGACCAGCTGGACACCGCCATCGAGCAGAACGGCAAGGGCGACCTGAGCGCGCTGTTCGCCGGGGGCGACACCTGGACGGTGGTCGGCTGACCGCCGGCACCCAGTCCACACAAGGCATGAGGCCCGGACCCGAAGCCCTGACGCTTCAGGTCCGGGCCTCGCCGTGTTCGTACGACAGACTTCAGGCCCGCGCCTCGTCGTACGTCTGGCGGGCCTTCAGCACCTCGCCCATGCGCTGCTCGGTCCAGCTCGCCAGGGCCCGGACCTGTTCGGCGGCCTCCCTGCCGAGCGGGGTGAGCGAGTAGTCGACGCGCGGCGGGATCACCGGCTTGGCGTCCCGGTGCACCAGGCCGTCGCGCTCCAGCGTCTGCAGCGTCTGGGCCAGCATCTTCTCGCTGACGCGGCCGATCTCGCGGCGCAGCTCACTGAAGCGGTACGAGCGCTCCTGCAGCGCGATGAGGATGAGCACGCCCCAGCGGCTGGTGACGTGCTCGAGGACCAACCGGTACGGACACATGGCGGCGTCCTCGTCGATCTTGACGCCCTTGATGCTTACGGCCATGCCAGTACCTTACTTCAAAGTGGGTACTTTCCAATCCACAGCGCCCCTCTTAGGGTTAGCCGCAGAGCCACTCAAGAGGAGAGATCAGCCATGAGCATCGTCGTCACCGGAGCCACCGGCCACCTCGGCCGTTTCGTCATCGAGGGACTGCTGGAGAAGGTCCCGGCCGACCAGATCACCGCCGTCGTCCGCAGCGAGGAGAAGGCCGCCGGCTTCGCGGCCCGCGGTGTGAAGATCGCGGTCGCCGACTACAACACCCCCGAGACCTTCGACGGCCTGTTCTCCGCCGGTGACAAGGCGCTGCTCATCTCCGGCAACGAGTTCGACAAGGGCCGTGTCGGCCAGCACAAGGTCGTCCTCGACGCCGCCAAGGCGGCCGGTGTCGCGCTCTTCGCGTACACCAGCGCCCCCGGAACCCTGACGGCCGCGCTGGCCGACGACCACAAGGGCACCGAGGCCGCGATCGTCGAGTCCGGTGTGCCGTACGTGCTGCTGCGCAACGGCTGGTACAACGAGAACTACACCGAGCAGCTCGCCCCCGTCCTCGAGCACGGCGCCGTCGTCCAGGCCGCCGGTGAGGGCAAGGTGGCCTCCGCCGCCCGTGCGGACTACGCGGCCGCCGCCGTCGCCGTGCTGACCGGCGAGGGCCACGAGAACAAGACGTACGAGCTGAGCGGCGACACCGCGTGGAGCTTCGCCGAGTACGCCGCGGAGGTCGCCAAGCAGTCGGGCAAGGAGATCGTCTACAACCCCGTCTCCGTCGAGGTCTTCACCGGCATCCTGACCGGCGCCGGGCTGCCCGAGCCGCTCGCCGCGATCCTGGCGGGCGTGGACGCGTCCATCGAGCAGGGCCAGCTGGCCGTCACCAGCGGCGACCTGTCCCGCCTGACCGGCCGCCCGACCACGCCGATCGCGGAGTCGATCGCCGCCGCGCTCAAGGCCTGAGCGCCCCTGAGCCTCTCTCACGGCCACCCCGGGCCCCGCCTGTCATGACCGTATGGCAATACGTACATGACAGGCGGGGTCGTCCGGCGCTACCTTCGTGGAGTCGCCGTGCCCGGAGGAGGTCCCGTGAAGTCGAAGAGCGAGCAGCGGATAGGTCTGCTGAACGGCTTCGCGGCATACGGGGCATGGGGGCTCGTCCCTCTCTTCTGGCCCCTCCTCAAGCCCGCCGCGGCCGGCGAGATCCTCGCGCACCGCATGGTGTGGTCGCTCGGCGTCGTGGGCATCGCGCTGCTGGTGATGCGGCGCTGGGCCTGGGCCGGTGAGCTGATCCGGCAGCCGCGCAAGCTGGGACTGATAGCGGTCGCCGCGGCCGTGATCACCGTCAACTGGGGCGTCTACATCTGGGCCGTGAACGCCGGCCACGTGGTCGAGACCTCGCTCGGCTACTTCATCAATCCGCTGGTCACCATCGCCATGGGCGTCCTGCTGCTGAAGGAGCGTCTGCGGCGCGCCCAGTGGGCCGCGGTCGGCATCGCCTTCGCGGCGGTCGTGGTGCTCACCATCGGCTACGGCCGGCCGCCGTGGATCTCGCTCGTCCTCGCCTTCTCATTCGCGACCTACGGCCTGGCGAAGAAGAAGGTCAACCTCGGCGGACTCGAGTCGCTGGCTGCCGAGACCGCGATCCAGTTCCTGCCCGCGCTCGGCTATCTGCTGTGGCTCGGCTCGCAGGGGGACCTCACTTTCGGGACCGAGGGCACGGGCCACGCGGCGCTGCTGGCCGCGACGGGCATCGTGACGGCCGCTCCCCTGGTGTGCTTCGGGGCGGCCGCGATCCGGGTGCCGCTGTCCACGCTGGGTCTGCTGCAGTACCTGGCGCCGGTCTTCCAGTTCCTGCTGGGCATCCTCTACTTCCACGAGGCCATGCCGCCCGAGCGCTGGGCGGGATTCGCGCTGGTCTGGCTGGCCCTGGTCACGCTCACCTGGGACGCGCTGCGGACAGCGCACCGGTCGCGGGCCGAGGCCGAGGCCCTGCGCCTGGAGACCGCCCAGCGGGCCGCCGAACCCCCGGCGACGCGTGGCGCGACCGCCTGAACCGAGAAATCGGAAACGAGTGGGCAGCGGCTTTGCCGGGACACGGCGCGTCGCACGGCGCACGGGCCTATAAGTGGTGCGTATGACTCAGCAGAGCCACCACCGGCCGACGCTCCACTGGAAGCTCGTCATCGACGCCGCCGACCCCCAGGCCCAAGCGGCCTTCTGGGCCGAGACCCTCGGGTACGAGGTCGAGGACAACAGCGCCCTGATCGAACGACTCCTCGGCTTCGGCGCCGTCCCGGAGTCCCTCACGCTCGAGTTCCGCGGCCGGCGCGCCTGGCGGGACCTCATCGCGGTTCGGCACCCGGACGACCCGTACGAGGAGGAGACCGGCACCGGGCTCGGGCGCCGGATCCTCTTCCAGCGGGTGCCGGAGCCCAAGACCGCCAAGAACCGCCTCCACATCGACGTCCACTCCCCAGCCGGGCAGCGCGACACCGAGGTCGAACGGCTGGAGCGGCTGGGCGCGTCCGTGCTGCGCCGGGTGAAGGAGCCCGGGGGCGAGTGGGTGATCATGCAGGACCCGGAGGGCAACGAGTTCTGCGTCCACTGAGGCGCCGCCCGTGGCCCCCTCACCTGCTTCATGAGGCCGGGCGCCGACCGCTACGCGGTGATGTCCTTCGCCGTGAATCTCGCCCACGCCGCCGAGCCGAACACGGCCGCGTACAGGGCCTGCAGCCCGAGGTTGTGTGTCAGGTCGTCCCAGTAGACCGGGTCGCGCATCAGATCGGCGAAGGACAGCCAGTAGTGCGAGAAGAGGTACGGCTGGATCGCGTGCAGCTGGGGGATCTGGTCGAGGATCTGGACCGTGATCAGCAGGCCGACGGTCGTGGCCATCGCCGCGATGCCGCTGTTCGTCAGCGTCGAGACGAAGAGGCCGAGCGCCGCGATTCCGGTCAGTGACGCGGCGACCACCAGCGCGATCAGCAGGGCGCGCAGCAGCCCGTCGCCCATCCCGATGCGTGTGCCGGAGATCGTGGTGAGCTCGCCGAGCGGGAACAGCAGCGCGCCCACGGTCAGGGCGGACACGGCCACGACGAGGGTCGCCACGAGGCAGAACGCCATCGTGGTCGCGTACTTGGTGAGCAGCAGCCGCGTACGGCCCGCCGGGGCCACCAGCAGATAGCGCAGCGTGCCCGCGTTCGCCTCGCCCGCTATCGCGTCGCCCGCGATGACGCCGATCGCCATCGGCAGGAAGAACGGCAGCGTCGCGGCCAGCGAGGTGAACACCAGGAACAGGCCGTTGTTGGTGATCTGCGCGATGAACGCCGGGCCTGCTCCACCGCCGCCCCCGCCGCCGCCCATGCCGCCGCCGTCGCTCGTCTCGATCTTCACCGCGATACCGACGAGCACGGGCACGGCCGCGAGCACGCCGAGGAGGGCCAGGGTGCGCCAGCGGCGGAACGTGGTCGTCAGCTCGCTGCGGAACAGGCCGAGGGTCCACATCCGTCGTACGGAGAGTGCGGTCGCCGCGGTCGCCCTGGTCTGCGCGGTCTTCTCGGCGCGTACGGAGGTGTCCTCAGCCTGCGACATCGAAGCCCTCCCCCGTCAGCGCCACGAACGCGTCCTCCAGCGAGGCCCGCTCCAGACCGAAACCGCGCACCCGCACACCGGCCGTGACGAGCGCCGCGTTCACCTCCGCGAGGTCGCGGCCCGGGTCGGGCGGCTCGCCCGTCACCCGGTCGTCCGCGACGACGACGTCCGTCACGCCCTGCTCCTTCAGTACGCGGGCCGCGTCGCCCGGGTCCGGGGTCGTCACGACGAGACGGCCGCGCGCGCCCGCGGCGAGCTCGGCGACCGGGCCCTGGGTGATCAGGCGGCCGCGGGCCATCACGGCCGCGTGGGTGCACACCTGCTCGATCTCGTCCAGGAGGTGCGAGGAGAGAAAGACGGTCGTGCCGTCCGAGGCCAACTCCCTCACCAGCGCGCGAATTTCGCGCATGCCCTGCGGGTCGAGGCCGTTGGTCGGCTCGTCGAGGACGAGCAGTCGCCTCGGCTGCAGCAGGGCGGCCGCCAGCCCCAACCGCTGCTTCATGCCGAGCGAGTACGCCCTCGCCTTCTTGCCGGCGGCGGCCGTGAGGCCCACCCGGTCCAGGGCGGTGGCGACACGCGTCCGGCGGGTGCGCGGGTCGGCGGTCGGGTCGGCCGCGTCGTACCGCAGCAGGTTGTCGCGGCCGGACAGGAAGCCGTAGAGCGCCGGGCCCTCGATGAGCGCGCCCACGTGCGGGAGCACGTCGCGGGTGGAGCGGGGCATGGGGCGGCCGAGGACCCGGGCCGAGCCCGAAGTCGGCGCGATCAGTCCCATCAGCATCCGGATGGTGGTGGTCTTGCCCGAGCCGTTCGGCCCGAGGAACCCGAAGACGCTGCCCTCCGGGACGGTCAGGTCGAGCCCGTCCACGGCGAGCTGCCCGCCGCGGTAGCGCTTGGTGAGCGCACGGGTGGCGATCACCGCGCCCGTGTCGCTTTCCGCGGCGGACAGTTCCTCCATGGCTCTCCCAACCTGCCGTTGCCGTACCGTTCCCGACGCCGGGCTACTTCGCCGCGTTGGCCGCCTTCACCAGCGCGTCCTTCGTCACCGCGCCCGCGTAGACCTTGCCGTCGTCCGTGACGAGGGCGTTGACCAGGCGGGTCGAGAAGACCGTGCCGGAGCCGAACTTCCCGGACACCTTGTCGCCCAGCGCGTCGAGGAGTTGCTGTGCCTCCGGCGCGACATCGCCCGAGCCGGCCGACGGCAGACCCTTGCCGCCCGGCATCTCGAACTCGGCGATGGAGGCCCAGCCCTCACCGATGACCTTCAGGCCGCTCAGCCCGCTCATCCCGTCCTCGAGACCCTCGCCCGACTTGGGCGCCTTGTCGTGGGACTCCTGGGCCGCCGACTCGTCGCCCTCGGTGACCTTTGTGCCCTTGGGCGGGCTGAAGTCGAACGTGGACGCGGCCGGCTTGCCGAAGTCGACCTTGGTGAAGCCCGCGTCGACGACGGCGGCTCCGCCACTGGCCGGAGTCAGCGTGAACTTGAGCGGCGTGCCGGTCTTGGCGTCCACCGCCACCGAGATCGCGCCGATGGTCGAGCCGGACTGCTTCGGCTTGATGAGCAGCTTGTAGGCGTCGCGGCCCGCGACCTGCGCGGTGCCGTCGACCGTCACCGACGTCGTGTCGTCGACCGCCTTCAGCGCCTCATCGGCAAGCTCCTTGGGCGTGGCCGGGACGTCCTCAGGCGCGCTCTTGTCGCCCTTGTCGCCCTTCTCTGCGTGGTCCGCGCCCGTCGAGTGGTACGCCTCGTTCGACGCGCTGTCGTACGCCCACACCTCGTCGCCGTTGTGGATCACGCTGTACTCGGACGCGTCGTCGAGGACCGACAGCTTCTGCTTGTCGGGGCCGTCGGCCGCCACGCGCAGCGTGTGCGTACCGGACGCGAGCTCCGTCAACTTGGCCTGCGGATCGGCGGACGAACCGCTGCCGTCGCCGCTCGCGCCACCGCCCGGGGCGAAGCTCCCCGCGGCGCCGCCCAGCGAGGGGAGCCCGAGATCGGTGCTGATCTTCACCGTGCCGGAGAGCTGCTGCACATCCGACGCGGCGATCTTCTCGATGAGTTCCTGCGCGCTGATCTTCGGCAGATCGGGGTCACCGGAGTCGGCGAGCGCCGGGACGAGCCCGATGGTCGCCGCGGCCACCCCCACGACCGCCACCGGGACCGCGTAGCGCGCCGCCCTGCGGCGGCCCGCGCGCAGGTCATCGGCCTCCGCGGCGGCCCCTTCCGCTGACGTCTTGCCGGATTCGTACGGTGCCATCTGTGCCCTACCTCCGTGGTTCGGCGGCGGCCTGCCCTGTCCCTGTACTCGTCCACTCCGCGCCGCCATTCTCACCCGAATTGCTGTGAAGTGGTGTGGTCCATCTGACCAAATCCGCCATGAGGAATCGTCAGACCCCGGACCCAACTCCACGTACTCCTGCGGTATGACATGCGGCGGCGGCGCCTCCCCCAACCCGTAGGGGGAGGCGCCGCCGTGCATTCGGTCCGTGGGTTGAGGGCCATCAGAGCCGCTCGATGGGCGGGGTGAGAGGCCGTCAGCGCCGGTCAACAGGGGAAGCGGACTCAGCCCGCCCGGTGCACCACCGCGTCGCACAGCTCCACCAGCGCCGCCTTCGCATCGCACTCGGGCAGGGGCGCGAGCGCGGCCCGCGCCTCCTGCGCGTACCGCACGGTGTCCCGGCGGGCCTGCTCCAGCGCCGGGTGGACGCGGAGCTTGGCCAGCGCCTCCGCGTGGCGCGCGTCGTCGGTGAGGTCGGAGTCGAGGAGCTCACTCAGGGCGATGTCCTCGGGCAGGCCGAGCCGCTCCACGCGCTCGCGCAGCCGCAGCACCGGCAGTGTCGGAATGCCCTCGCGCAGATCCGTGCCCGGGGTCTTGCCGGACTCGCGCGTTTCGGAGGCGATGTCCAGGACGTCGTCGGCCAGCTGGAAGGCGACGCCGAGCCGCTCGCCGTACTGGGTCAGCACGTCCACGACCGTCTCGTCGGCGCCCGACATCATCGCGCCGAAACGACCCGCTACAGCGATCAGCGAGCCGGTCTTGCCGCCGATCACGTCCAGGTAGTGCTCGACGGGGTCGCGGCCGTCGCGCGGACCCGCGGTCTCCAGGATCTGTCCCGTGACGAGGCGCTCGAAGGCCTCGGCCTGGATGCGGACGGCCTCCGGGCCGAGGTCGGCCAGGATGTGCGAGGCGCGGGCGAAGAGGAAGTCGCCGGTCAGGACCGCGACGGAGTTGCCCCAGCGGCTGTTGGCGCTCTCGACGCCGCGGCGCACCTCGGCCTCGTCCATGACGTCGTCGTGGTAGAGGGTCGCCAGGTGCGTGAGCTCGACGACCACGGCGGAGGGCACGATGCCCGGCGCATACGGGTCGCCGAACTGCGCGGCGAGCATCACGAGCAGCGGGCGAAACCGCTTCCCGCCCGCGCGGACCAGATGCTGCGCGGCCTCCGTGATGAACGGGACCTCACTCTTGGTGGCCTCGAGGAGGCCCTCCTCGACAGCCGCCAATCCGGCCTGGACATCGGCTTCGAGAGCCTGGTCCCGCACGCTCAGCCCGAACGGCCCGACGACGGTCACGAGGGATCTCCTGTCTGCTGACGATCACAAGGTCGGTCACATGGGCGATGACACGGTTTTTCGCTGTGTTTGTCGATCTGTCGCTGCCATCACTCGAGTCAGCGTATCCGGTCGCCTTTCGATCACAGTGAGCGCCCGCCTGTCCAAGCCGGGCGCTGTGCGACCTCCCCCGGTATGTTCGTGATCATCCCCATACGTCCCCATATGCCGCAAAAATCCGCTGTACACCTTTGAAGCGCCCCCGGACACCTCACCCGGGTCCCACGCCTCACACGTCATACGCAGAAGTGGCCGCCGGAGTTCCAGCACCGCGGTCCCGCCCATGAAGATCCGCACCTCCTTTCCGTACGAGACGACCCGCCAGGACGTCCGGATTCCACTGTCGGACGGAACTCGGCTGTACGCGCGCGTGTGGCGCCCGATGACCGGTGAGCCCGTACCGGCGCTGCTCGAGTACCTCCCGCACCGCCTGACCGACTGGACCGCGCCCCGCGACTGGCAGCGGCATCCCTGGTACGCGGGGCACGGGTACGCGTCCGTGCGGGTGGACGTGCGCGGGCACGGCAACTCGGAGGGCATGCCGGGCGACGCGTACTCGCCCGCCGAGCTGGGCGACGGGGTCGAGGTGATCGAGTGGCTGGCCGCCCAGCCGTGGTGCAGCGGCAGGGTCGGCATGTTCGGCATCTCCTGGGGCGGCTGCAACGCCCTCCAGATCGCGGCCCTCGCACCCGAGCCGCTCAAGGCCGTCGTCACCGTCTGCTCCTCCGACGACCGCTACGACAACGACGTGCACTACATGGGCGGCTCCGTCCTCGCCGTGGACATGCACGCACGCGCCGCGGCGATGCTCGCGTCCGTGGCGCGTCCACCCGATCCGCTGTACGTGGGCGATGCGTGGCGCGACATGTGGCTGTGGCGCCTGGAGGCCGTCGAGCCCTTGATCCACACCTGGCTGAGCCACCAGACACGGGACGCCTACTGGCGGCACGGCAGCGTCTGCGAGGACTACGGCGCGATCAGGGCCGCCGTCCTCGCGGTCGGCGGCTGGCACGACCCGTACCGCGACACGGTCCTGCGGCTGGTGGAGAACCTCCGGCACCTTCCGGACGACCGGGTAGGGGGGCTGATCGGCCCCTGGTCGCACCAGTATCCGGACCGGGGGCTCCCGCCGGGGCCGGCGATCGGCTTCCTGCAGGAGACGCTCCGCTGGTGGGACCGGCATCTGAAGAGCATCGACACTGGTGCGTCTGGTGTGTCTGCGGAGCCGAGGCTCCGCTCCTGGATCAGCGACTCCCATCCACCGGCGACGGTGTACGAGGAGCTGCCGGGCCGCTGGGTGGGCGACCCGTCGTGGCCGTCGCCGAACGTCGGCTTCGTGTCGTACGGGCTGGAGGACGCGCGCGCCGGGGCATCCGGAGGGGCCGGGCGCCCGCCGGGGTCTGTCCAGGCCGGCGCCCCCGTCCTCGTACGGTCGCCGATGCACACCGGCCTGGACGCCGGCCGCTTCCGCCCCTCCGGCAACGACGCGGATCTGCCGCCGGACCAGCGCGAGGAGGACGGGAAGTCGGTGTGCTTCGACTTCGCGGTCGAGCAGGAGACGTGGGTCCTGGGCCGGCCGCGGGTGCGGCTGCGGCTGACATCGCCGACGCCCCGGGGACAGGTGATCGCCCGGCTCTGCGACGTGGCGCCGGACGGCGCGTCGACGCTGGTCACCCGCGGTGCGCTGAATTTCTCGGCACGGCGCGGCCGGGACAAGGCGGTCGAGTGGACGCCGGGCGCGACCGAGGACGTCGACTTCGAACTGAACGGCATCGGCCATGCCTTTCCGCCCGGCCACCGCGTCCGGCTCGCCGTCTCGTCCGCGTACTGGCCCTGGATCTGGCCGCAGCCCGGCTCCGAGGCGGGCTGCGCGCTGGACCCGGCGGGCAGCACGCTCGAACTCCCGGTCCGCGCGGTCACCGCCGACGACGTCACCTTCGCCTTCGCCTTCGCTGAACCGGAGCAGTCCGAGCCACTCGGCGTCGTCATCCCCCTGACGCTGAACGACCAGCGCCCGGAACGCCTCGTCGTCCGCGATGTCGCCGCGGGCGAGTGGCGCCTGGAGGTGGCCTCGCTCCCCCACTCTCGACTTCGCTCGAGCGGGGGGACCCCCATCGGCGGCACCCGCGTCTACCCCGACGGCCTCGAATACTCGGAGGACGCCGTCGACACGTACACGATCAACGACTCCGACCCGCTCTCGGCCCGTACCCGCTCGGACTGGTCGATCCGGCTGCACCGGCCTGAGCTGCACTGGGACGTGCGGATCGAGACGCGTTCGGAGATCACGTGCGACGCGACGTCCTTCACCACGTCGGACGAGGTCGTGTGCCGGGAGGGGGACGAGGTGGTGTTCCACCGGACGTGGGAACGCCGTATCCCGCGGACGGCGGGCTGATCCGCGGCCTCGGAGCCGTCAGGGTCGCCGCAGCGTCCGGCGACCCGTCACGAAACAGCCGGTGTCGGTGAAGGGGCTAACGACGGCTTGAAGAAAGCACCCGGCACAGCCGCACTTCCATGGCTTCGTCCCCCGGGCCGGCCGGCGATTCGGGCCTGGGCCACAGCTGGAACAGCCACTCTTCCTGGTGATCGACGGCGCCCGGGTGCTCGGGCGACCGTCGATGGGCGCGCAGTCGCCAGGCCCCTCGTCGACCTAGCCAGACGGTGGCCACGTTGTCTCCCATGATGTTCTGCAACTGGAGTTCCAGGCTGTCCCCCAGCGCGAAATCGCATTCCATGGCGTCGTGCGCCCACTCTGCGGCGAATACGGGTTCGGCGTCGTAGACCTCGAGGCTCACGGACGCATAGCGAATATCCGTGACGGCGCTGCGCGCGACCACGCCGGAGGGCGTGCAGACCAGCATTCTGCGGTAGTCGTCGTCCTGCCACAGCCGCAGATCGTCGTCCTGGTGGCAGGCCGGGGGATCGTAGAGGAGGAAACAGCCGTGGTCGACACGGGTTCTGGCCCATACGGTCTGGTGGGGCGAAGGGGAAGTGGGCATCGACGTCTCCGAGGACCGGGCTCTGCGCATGCTCTCCTGCCGGGCTGCGATGAACGAGGACACGACGGGTGCCGTGTCGTCTCCTTCACGCAGCGGGACGGCGCGTCCGCCGGTAGACACTCCCGCTTTTTTTGTGAGACAGCCTCACATTTCGGCATCGCGACCGTTATGGGCCCGAGACCGCGTCGTTCAACAGGGGCGGGACCAGGCCGTATCGATCAACACCGGCATGCCTGCCCCGCTGCCGAGGGCGGCGTGCTGGTGTCGACGGGGTTGCCGATCCGCGGACCCGGTGCGGCCGGGATCGGCCGGCGCCGGCGCCTTCCCGGGCAGCGAAGGCAGCGCGTTTGGTGGTACGGCTCCTCCGTCGGCTCCTGGGATCGGACGGATGGTCAGCCCGGGGGCGACGGGGAGCTTTCCGGGGTCCGCGGGCTTTCCTCGGTCCGCGGGCTTGCCCTTGTCCCCGGACTTGCCCATGTCCCCGGACTTGCTCTTGTCCCCTGACTTGCCTTTATCCGCGGACTTGCCCTTGCCCGCTGACTTGCCTTTATCCGCGGACTTGCCCTTGCCCGCAGCCTTCCCGCGACCCGCGGCCGCCGTCGGCGTCGCCGAGGCCGACGGCACCGACGCCGGTGATGACGACACGGACGGGGAGAGGGACGGGGACACGGACGGAAACGGAAACGGAGAGGGGGTCGAGCGCACATCGGCGGCTGTTTCCGCAGGCAGTACGCTCGGCCGGCGATGGTGCTGCGTCGGGTCAACCGTCGCAGGCACGGGCGCGATGACGATCGTCACGGCCACCGCGGTCGCGGCCGTCGTGGCGGCGACGGCCGGGTATGCGGGGGCGAGCCGGGCCGCGTCCGCCGCCCATCTCCACCACACGACGGCCAGTCCCAGTGTCGCCGCCAGCACCGCTTTCAGCGTGCTTCTCGCACGGGCCAGCAATGACTCGGCGGTCCGGTAGCTGACCTCGAGCTGCCGGGCCACTTGTAAGACGGTGAGCCCCTCCGCTCGCAGCCGCAGAGCCCTGGCCTGACGCGCAGGCAGTCGCGACATGGCCGCCGCCGCCCACGCGGCCTCCGCCTGATCGCACACCCGCTCGTCGAAGGACGCCGGATCCAGGGAAACGGGGAGGCGGGACCACCTGCGATGCTCGCGGACACGCTGCCGATGCGTGTCCGCGCACAGCCGCACCGTCACACGCATGAGCCAGGGCGCGAGCCCTTCCGCGTCACCGCGGTAGGACTCGGCGGCGCGGACCATCGCCTCCTGCACCACGTCTTCGGCGTCCTCCGCGGTGGCCGTGCGTGGACGGGCGATCCGCATGAGGGCTTCCCGCTGCCGCAACGCCGCGTGCCAACGCGCCGCTTCGGCGGTCCCGGCCTCGTCCGGCCCGCATCCGTCAATGCCGTCCTGGGCACCCACCGTCACCGGTCCACCCCTGGGGAAGTCCAACGACCCTGCGAAAGGGTAACGTTTCTGCACCCGCTTCGGTGACGGCCTCGGCGGGAGCGGACGGATATCGCGGGTACTGGCGCTCGACGAACTTGTCTGCAGGTCACGCGAGCGACATTGCCCAATAAGTCAACCGAACAACCGCTCAAGGACCACCGCGATCCCGTCCTCCTCGTTCGACAGGGTCACCTCGTCGGCCACCGCCTTGAGGTCGGGGTGTGCGTTGGCCATGGCGACGCCGCGGGCGGCCCAGCGGAACATGGGGATGTCGTTGGGCATGTCACCGAACGCGACCGTGCCGGACGGGGCCAGGCCCAGGCGATCGGCCGCCAGCGCCAGGCCGGTCGCCTTGTTTATTCCGCACGGCTGGAGCTCGACGGTGCCGGGACCGGACATCGTCACCGCGGCCATTGAGCCCACGGCCTCCCGGGCCGCCGCCGCCAACTCGTCGTCCGTCAGCCACGGGTGGCGCAGCAGCACCTTGCTGATGGGCTCGGACCACAGGTCGTCGCGCCGGTCCACCCGTACCGCCGGGAGCAGGGGGTGCGGCATGCGGTAACCGGGCTCGATGAGCGTGAGGCCGTCCACCCCGTCCTGGTCCACGGCCGCGTAGACCTCGCCGACCTCCGCCTCGATCTTGCCGAGCGCCGTCTCCGCCAGTTCGCGGTCCAGCGTCACGGACCAGACCATGCGGTCCGCTCCCGCGTCGTACAGCTGGGCTCCCTGGCCGCACACGGCCAGCCCACGGCAGCCGAGGTCGTCGAGCAGTGGCCGCACGCGCGGCGCCGGGCGTCCTGTCACCACGAGATGCCGGGCGCCGGCGGCGACCGCCTCCGCCAGCGCGTCCCGTGACCGGTCGGAGAGTGTGTCGTCACCGCGGAGCAGCGTTCCGTCCAGGTCTGTGGCGATAAGCGAATATGCGAGGGGTGCGGTGGGTGCGGCCATGATCCTGAGAATACGGACCATCGGCTCATCAGCCCCACGGGATGCAGAGGTTCGGTTCCATCACATGCGCACCGCGAGGACAGCTCGCCGCGTATGCCTCATTCCGCCTTCGTCCCGGCGTCCGCCCCCGGCCGTTCCGCCCTCCGCAGCAACAGCGCCGCCACGCAACCGCCGACGAGGACCGCCGCGGCCCCGGCCAGCTGGCTGGTCTCGATGCCGGAGGTGAAGGCGTCCATGACGGCGCCGCGTTCGGCGTCCGTTCCGGCGGCGGCGAGGGCGGCCGGCAGGGAGCCCGCGCCGGCGACGGCGGCCGGCAGGAGGGCGGTGAACCGGGCGTTCATGACGGCGCCCAGGACGGCGACGCCCAGGCTGGTGCCGAGTTCGGACATGGTGCCGTCCACCCCGGCGCCCGCCCCCGCCTTCTCCGGCGGGATGGCTCCCATGACCGCCTCGACGATGGCCGGGTTGGCGAGCGCACAGCCCGCGCCCATGAGGACGAGGCCGAGCAGCAGCACACCGTAGCCGTCGGCGGACGGCAGGGCGGCGACGATGAACCCGGCCGCCAGCAGGGCCATGCCGACGACTATGGACAGCGGCAGACCGAGGCGGCGCATCAACCGCGCGGAGACTCCCACGGAGTTGAGAGCGACGACGGTCAGCGCGAAGGGCGCGATGCGCAGGCCCGCCTCCAGGGGCGCGTACCCGCGTACGAACTGCAGCTGCTGCGTGAGCAGATAGAGCGTCCCGCCACTGCCGAAGGTGATGAGGACCACGCCCGCGACCGCCCCGACGAAGCGCCGGTCGCGGAAGAACTGCATGTCCAGCATGGGGTATGGGACACGGCGCTCCCACAGCGCGAACGCGCCGAGTACGAGGACGCCCACTGCGGCCGTGAGCAGCACCCGGCCGGAGCTCCAGCCATGCTCGGGCCCCGAGATGATGGCGTAGACGACCGCGGCCATGCCGACGGTGGACAGCAGCGCGCCGGGCAGGTCGGGGCGGTGACCGCCGGCGTTCCTGGACTCGGGTACGAGGGCCCGGACGGCGACGAGCGCGAGCACGACGACCGGGATGTTGATCAGGAAGATCGCGCCCCACCAGAAGTGGGCGAGCATCAGACCGCCGATCGGGGGCCCGGCCGCGAAGCCGAGGGCGTTCACCGCGGCCCAGATACCGATGGCCTTGGGGCGCTCTTCGGCGTCGAATATCTGTATAGCGACGGCGAGCGTGGTCGTCAGCAGCAGCGCGCCGCCGACGCCCATGCCCGCCCGCGCGGCGATCAACTGACCGCTGGACTGGGAGAGTCCGGCCGCCAGCGAGCCGACGCCGAACAGGGCGAGCCCGGCGAGCAGCAGCCTCTTGCGGCCGTACCGGTCGGAGGCGCTGCCCGCGGCGAGCAGCAGGCCGGCCTGGACGAGGGAGTACGCGTTGATGACCCACTGGATGTCGGCGGTGGTCGCGTCGAGATCCCTGCTGAGGGTGGGGATCGCGACGTTCAGGACCGTGTTGTCGAGCACCACCGTGAGCTGGGCGAGGCAGATCACGGCGAGGATCAGCCACCGCGTGGGAAGCCGGGCAGCCGCCGGGGCCGCGGTGGACGCTTCGGCGGCAGTGTCGGCGGCGGCGGTGGACCCGTCTGCGGCTGCGGCCCCGTCGGCGGCCGCGCTGGACCGGTCGGCGGCCGCGGTCACAGCTCGGTGCCGATCGGGCCGCGTCGGAGCAGGTCTGCGCTTCGGGCTCGATACATGGCAGCGTCTTCTCTTCTGATTCGTCCGACTCTGATACGGCTGACTCTGGTTCGCCCGGCCGACCAAGGGGCCACTGGACGCCGTGCGAAGTTAGGTTAACCTAACCGAAGTAAACGCGGTGGGCGGCGCCTGCTCGCCGGCCCCACACGGCTCGAAGGACCACATCCACCCGGCTCTGCCGTACGACGGTCAGCCTCGCCAAGAGGCCGAAAGGGATGGAGAAGTGGTGTGAGAATCCAGGTCTACCGGGACCCGTGGGGGATCCCCCATCTGCGCGCCGGCAGCGCGCTCGAACTCGCCTACGCCCAGGGGCGGAACGCCGCCCAGGACCGGGCCTGGCAAATCGAGGTCGAGCGGCACCGGTCGCAGGGCACGACGGCCGCCTTCCTGGGCGCCGACGCCGTCGGCTGGGACCGGTTCGCCCGGCAGGCGCGGCTGGACGACACCGCCCGGCGCTGCTTCGACAGGCTCGCCAGGCTCGATGCGGACACCGCCGCCTGGATCAGGAGTTACGTCGACGGGGTCAACGACGGTCTGGGCGACGGCGCGCGACGGGCGCCCCAGTTCGAGGCAACGGGGCTGACGCCCGGCCAGTGGCAGCCGTGGACTCCGCTGGGTGTCTGGCTGTCCACGCACATCCTGTTCGCGGGCTTCCCCACCAAGCTGTGGCGCGAGGAGGTCGTCCGCAGGCTCGGCGCCGAGGCGATCGAGCTGTTCGCCACCGACGGGCCCGGCACGTCGGGCAGCAACGGGTGGCTCGTCGCGGGCGACCGCACCACCACCGGGGCCGCCCTCATAGCGGGCGACCCGCACCGGTTCATCGAGGATCCGGGTGTCTACCAGCAGATCCGTCTTGCCTGCCCGGAGTTCGACGTGGTGGGGCTGGCCGTACCGGGCGTCCCGGGCATCGGTCATTTCGGGCACACCGGGCAGGTGGCCTGGGCGATCACCAATGCCATGGCCGACTACCAGGACCTCTACCGGGAACGGCTCCGGCGCCGTGGAGACCGCCGGCACGGCGGGGACGCGCTCGGGCGGGATGTCGAGGCGCTCGGGCCCGACGGCTGGCGTCCCGCCTCAGCTCACGTCGAGACGATCGAGGTCGCGGGCGCCGATCCCGTCGAGGTCGAGGTGATCGAGACCGAGCGCGGTCCGGTCGTGATCGGCGGCCCGGACGAATCGGTGGCCATCAGCCTCCGCTACCCGCCGCGCGTACGCGAGGACCTCGGGTTCTCCGCGCTCCCCGCGCTGCTGAGGGCCAGGAGCGTCGCCGATGTGGACCGGGCCTTCGACCAGTGGGCGGAGCCTGTCAACGTCGTGCAGGCCGCGGACACCGAGGGCGGGCTGCTGCACCGTGTGGCCGGTGCGGTGCCGCGCCGCCACCGGGACAACATGCTGCGTGTCGTGCCTGCCTGGGAGCCCGGGCACGAGTGGCATGGCTGGCACGAGCTGCCCCGCGAGGGCGTCGAGGGTGTCGCCGTGATGGCGAACCAGCGGGGCATCGCCGGGCCGCTCGGCGTGGAGTTCGCGCCACCGCACCGGCAGCGGCGGATCCAGCAGCTTCTCGACGAGCCGGCGTCCTGGTCCGGCAAGGGCATGGCGGCGATCCACACCGACACCCATCTGGCTTCCGCACGGCCCCTCATCGAGCTACTGGAGAGGATGGGCGGGCTGGAGGGGCCGGAAGGGCTCGAGGGGCTCAGCCCGGAGGCCGTGCGGCTGCGGGAGCGGCTGCTGCGCTGGGACCGCGGGATGGATGCCGGGAGCACCGACGCGACGGCATACGCGGCCGTCCGGGCGGCGGTCGTGCGGCGGCTGGCGGCTCATCCGGCCCTGTCCGGCCTGAGCGAGCCCCCGCCGTATCCCGCGATCTTCCAGCCATGGCTCGCGCTGGTGCCGCGGGTCGCCTACGCGCTGGAAGCACTGCTGACGTCCCGCCAGATCCCCGGTGTCGACGGGACGACCGATCGCCTGAGGGCCGACCTCGTCAGATCGGCCCTGGAGGACGTGGCCGCGGACGGAGGGGAACCGGTGCCATGGGGCGAGGTGCACCGGCTCGCACCCTGGCAGGCCCTGCCCGACGCGACGGACGAGCAGTGGCCGGGACTGTCCGGCGATCACGACTGCGTGCTGTCCACCTCGAGCGTTCCGGGTGTCACGGACCACAGCGCACGCGGGCCCGCCGCGCGCTACGTCTGGGACCTCGGGCGCCGCGAGGACAGCCTCTGGGTGGTCCCGTTCGGGGCCTCCGGCGTACCCGGTGACGCCCACCACCGCGACCAGCTGCCTCTGTGGCTCCAAGGCGAACTCGCCCCCGTGACCACCGACTGGAACCTTCTGACCGAGGAGAAGTCATGACCTCTGAGACCCCTGCTGAGACCCGCGTTGAGTCCCCTGCCCCCTGCGCTGTCGAGTCCCCGGCTCCTCCCCGGGAAGCCGTGTACGAGCAGACGGTCGACGGCTTCGGAACGGTCCGCGTCGTCCCGGTGGATCCGGCCGGCGACATCGACCTGATCCACGACTGGGTCTCCGAGGAGCGCGCCCGTTTCTGGGGCATGCGCGAGGTCGGCCGGGAGCGCGTCCTGGAGATCTACGAGTACCTGGACTCCCTCGCCACGCACCACGCGTACCTGATCCACCGGGACGACAAGCCGGTCGCCCTCTTCCAGACGTACGAACCGGAGTCCGACCCGGTCGGCGAGTGCTACGACGTCCAGCCCGGCGACTTCGGCATACATCTGATGGTGGGTCCTCCGGGCGCTGCCCCGGAGCCCGGCTTCACCGGCACCCTCCTTTCCGTCTTCCTCACCTTCGTGCTCTCGGTCCCGGGCCGGCAGCGGATCGTGGCCGAACCCGACGCCCGCAACGACAAGGCCATCGCGCGCCTGGTCCGACAGGGCTTCGCACGCGGGCCCCAGATCGACCTGCCGGAGAAGCGGGCGCAGCTGGTGTTTCTGAGCCGGGAGGCCTTCAAGAGCCGCGACTAAGCCGTACGCGCGGGGCGGGGCGAGCCGGGCTCGGCCTCCGCCCCGCCTCGGCCCCGAATTCAGCCGTGCGCCGCCGCCAAGTGCCTGGCCAGCCGCGGCGACGCGAACTCCGTCCCGCACACGAACCGCATCACCGGCCCGTACGACGCCGCCGCCGGAAGCCCCGTGAAGTACAGGCCCGGCACCGAGGACCGGTACCCCGCGCCCAGCTTCGGGGTGCCGCGGCTCACCGCCAGCTGCGTACGCAGTTCGTGCCCGAGGAAGTCCATGGCGGCGATGTCGACGCGGTAGCCCGTCGCGGCTATCACATGGTCCGCGGACAGCTCCTCGGTACGGCCGCCGAGCGTCTGGACGGCCAGCATCGGGCGGCCGCCCGGCGCCCCCGCCCGTACGATCCGGCTCACCTCGCGCACCTTCACCGCGCCCTCGAACCGGTCGCGCAGCCACCACGCACCGAGCGGCCCGAGGATGCGGCGCACCAGGAAGTGGCGTGCCGCCGCGGGCAGATAGCGGTACGGGTGGGGGTAGTAGCTGATCGCGTACAGCGACCAGGCCCGGCCGAACGGCGACTCGGGGCGCAGCCTCGGCTGCTCCCACGGCGGCGCCCCGAACGCCACCGCGCCCCTGCCACGCGCCACCACCCGCACCCGGGCCCCGGCCTCCGCGGCGAGCGCCGCCGTCTCGAGGGCGGACTGACCGGCGCCGACGACGATCAGATCCTTGCCCGCGAACCGCGTCAGGTCGTGGTGCTGCGAGCTGTGCGAGACCGCGGCCGTCGGCGCGGGTCCGTCGGGCGCGGCCGCGGCGAGCTCCTGCGGCAGGTACGAGAGGCCGGACAGGCCGGTCGCGACGACCACCGCGCGTGCCGTGAACTGCTCGCCCGAGTCCAGCTTCAGCTCGAACCCCCCGGCGCCGCGGCGGTCGACCGAGACGACCCGCACCCGCTCCAGATCCGGCACGAGCTTCTGCTGGAACCACTCCCCGTACGCCACGAACGTCTCGACCGGGATGATGTCCTCGTCGGTGACCAGGCGCCGTATCCCGGCCGCGGCGCAGTAGTCGCCGAGGGTGTGGCCGCGCTGCGGTGCGTCGATGTTCGAGGCCGCGGGGGTCGACTTGAGCAGCATCCCCGCGGGCATGTGCGCACGCCAGCTCACCATGGGCTCGCCGAAGGCCCGCACCGGAATGCCGCGCGCCCGCAGATGGGCGGCGGTGGACAGGCCGAAAGGTCCTGCTCCGATGACTGCTACCGGATGGTTCACGTTCACGAAGTCCCCTCCCCAGGACGTCACTTGCTTCGCGTCACGCCTACTTCGTTGATCCGCTCGCCGTTCGTCGCGTCTCCCGACCGGTCACCGCTCCTGTTACGGCGCGGTGGTGCCGGAGCGGCGGCCGGTCCGCCACAGCTGGTACAGATGCCTGGCGCCCGGCCCCACGAACCGGCCCAGCATCGTGAAGAACGGACGCATGTCGTCCCCAGCGAGCCACGCCAGCTCCGTGCCGCTCGCGCGGGCGGGGGCGTGCGGCGTCGTGTACCCGCTGCGGCGGTACGCGATGAGCGCGGGCAGGTCGATGTTCTCCACGAGGTAGCGGTGGCCGGCGCGCTGTTCCCCCTCCGGAACGGCCCGGCCGGTCAGGTGCAGATGCATGGCACGGACGACGTCGATGCCCGACTCGTTCTCGAAGAGCCGGAACTGGGCGCCCATGCGCGGGTTGAAGTCGAGCAGCTTGTACTGCCCGTCGCGGCGGTCGAACCGCAGATCAAGGTCCACGATGCCGGTGAAGCCGACCTGCTTGACGAAACGCGCGGCGATGTCCGCGAGTTCCGAGTTGTCGACCACGAAGGCCTGCGCGGTCATACCCGCGTGCGGCGGCCAGGAGCGAACCTTGACGCCGGTGAACATCGCGAGCGGTGTCGAGTCCGCGTCGAAGTACGCGTGGACGATCCAGTCCTCGGCCTCCTCTCTCGGCAGATACTCCTGAAGGATCACTCCCGGCCGCTCTCCCCAGTCGCGGGCAAGCGCGAGCAGCGCCTCGCGGCTGGCGACGCGCGTGGTGCCGTTCACCGCCGGCCGTCTACGGCGTACGAAGGCCTCGCGGTTCTTGGCGACCACCGGGAAGCGTGCCTCGGCGGCGAACTTCTCGATGTCCGTCTGCGATTCGGGGAACGCGGCCGCGGGGCTCGGGATGCCGTGCTCGACGCACAGCTCGTGCAGCCCCTGCTTACTGGCGAGGCGCCGCGGCAGGGCGGGGTCCACGCGCGGGAAGAGAAACCCTCCGAACCCACCCGGTCGCGATAACCCGCCCGACGCCCCGGGTCTCGCGGGTCCTCCTCCGCCGCCGCCGAGCTCTTCCTGATGCTCGGCGATGAGCACCGCCGCTTCTTCGTCGGTCGGGATGAGCACGGTCGGCCGGCCGATACGGCGGCCGATGCGCAGCAGTCCCTCGACGAGCCGCTCCGGCTCCTCCGTTCCGGTGGTCGGCCAGACGAAGGCGCGGCGCAGATAGCGGGAGGCCGCCGCGGGCGTGTAACGGTCCTCCGTGATCGCATACATCGGCACGCCGAGGCGCCCCAGGCTGCGTATCGCTCCCACCCCGCCGTGGTGCAGCGGATAGTGGCCGAACTTCACTATCAGGCCCGGCACTTCCCGGTCGGCGGCGAACGGCACGCCGCTGGCGCTCCTGGCCACGGGTCCCCCCACGTGTCCCCCCTACGGACCGGACCCCCACCCAGTCCGTGTCCCCCAAAGGACGCTAAGCCGGAATTGAACACTCCAGGCAATAACTATCCGGACATTGCGAACTCTTTAGACACTGCCCATCACCCGCAACTCCCCCGTAACGTGAGGCACAACCACACGGAAAGCGAGGCAGGAACAGATGCCCGAGCAGAACCCGCTCGATCCTCTCGGCCCGCTCCATCCTCTCGACCCGCGCGACGCTCTCGACCAGACCGACCCGACCGACCCCGTCGGGCCGTCCAGCCCCCTCGACCTCACCGAGGGCGATCCCTTCGGTCCGCACAACCTCCCCTACGGCGTGTTCTCCCGTCCCGGGCAGGGATCTCCGGAGCGGCGGGTCGGCGTACGGCTCGGCGAGTTCGTGCTGGACGCGGGTGCGGTGGCCGCCGCGCTCGGCTCGCCGTATGTCTCGCTGCTCGCGCAGCCGACCCTCAATCCGTTGCTGGCGGCGGGCCGCACCGCCTGGAGCGACGTGCGGCGCGCGCTCACCGCCTGGGTGACGGTGCCCGCCCACCGGGACGTGATCGAGCCGCTCCTGCACCCGCTGTCCGAGGTCACGCTGCACCTCCCCTTCGAGGTGGCGGACTACGTCGACTTCTACTCCTCCGAGAACCACGCCCGTAACGCCGGCCGGATCTTCCGCCCCGACGCCGCGGACCCGCTCACCCCCAACTGGAAGCATCTGCCGATCGGTTACCACGGCCGGTCCGGCACCGTTGTGGTGTCCGGGACTGACGTGGTACGGCCCTCCGGCCAGCGGAGGGCTCCGGCGGATCCCGCACCGGTCTTCGGACCCTCGGTGCGCCTGGACATCGAGGCCGAGGTCGGCTTCGTGGTCGGCGCGCCGTCGGACATGGGCACATCAGTGGCGCTGTCGGACTTCCGGGAGCACGTCTTCGGGCTGTGCCTGCTCAACGACTGGTCGGCCCGGGATCTGCAGGCCTGGGAGACCGTCCCGCTCGGGCCTTTCCTGGGCAAGTCCTTCGCCACGTCGGTCTCGGCATGGATCACGCCCCTGGAGGCGCTGGACGCGGCGCGCGTGCCACCCCCGGAACGCACACACCAGCTCCTTCCCTATCTCGACGACTCGGCGGAGTCCGCCGCGGACGAACCCGGCGGCTACGACCTGCGGATCTCCGTCGCGATCAACGGCCATGTGGTCTCCCGGCCTCCCTTCTCCACGATGTACTGGACGGCGGCCCAACAGCTGGCCCATATGACCGTCAACGGCGCCTCGCTGCGCACGGGCGACCTCTACGCCTCCGGCACCGTCAGCGGCCCCGGTGAGCGCGAGCGCGGTTCCCTGCTCGAACTCACCTGGAACGGCCGCGATGCCCTCGACCTCCCTGAGGGCAAGCGGACCTTCCTCGAGGACGGCGACGTGGTGACCCTGTCGGCGTGGGCGCCGGGACCAGGCGGAACGAAGGTGGGCCTGGGGGATGTGACCGGACGAGTCGCACCCAGGGCCTGACACGGGCCTGCCGACGCGCCGCGGGAGTCCTGGTACGGCACTGCCGCACTGGTGGTAGCGCTATATCCAGTCGTCCGGCTCGGGCTCGGCGTCCAGCTCGGGCCAGTCGGGGTCCGGTGCCGATGTCTCGGCGGTGCCGGGATCCGGAGCGTCCTGCCCGGCAGCCGCGTCCAGGGAAGCAAGCACCCCCAGTACGCCCTCTCCGTACGTCGCCAGCTTCTTCTCGCCCACCCCGCTGATGCCGCCCAGGTCGGCCACCGAGCGGGGGTGGGCCGTGGCGATCTCCCTGAGTGTGGCGTCGTGGAAGATGACGTAGGCCGGGACGCCCTGCTCACGGGCTTGTTCGGCGCGCCAGGAGCGCAGGGCCTCGAATACGGGCACGTGCTCCTCGGACAGGTCCGCCGCGGCCGTCTTGGCCTTGCGTTCCCCCTTCGCGGACGCCGACGACCGGGACGCGGCCGGCTTCTTCGGCTCCTTGCGCAGCGGCACTTCGCGCTCGCGCCGCAGCACCGTCCCGCTCGTGTCGGTCAGCACCAGCGTCCCGTACTCACCCTCGACGGCCAGCAGGCCCTGAGCCAGCAACTGCCGTACCACGCCGCGCCATTCGGCCTCCGACAGTTCCTCGCCGATGCCGAAGACGGACAGTTGGTCGTGGTCGAACTGGATGACCTTGGCGGTCCGGCGGCCCAGCACGATGTCGACGATCTGCCCCGTGCCGAACTTCTGGCCGCGCTCCCGCTGCAGCCGCACCACCGTGGAGAGCACCTTCTGCGCCGGGACCGTGCCGTCCCAGGTCTCGGGCGGTGTGAGGCAGGTGTCGCAGTTGCCGCACGCCGGGGCGCCGGGCTCCTGGCCGAAGTACGTCAGCAGCTGGCCGCGCCGGCAGTGGGCGGACTCGCACAGCGCGAGCATCGCGTCCAGGTGGGAGGCCGCCCGCCTCCTGAAGGACTCGTCGCCCTCGCCGCTCTGGATCAGCTTGCGCTGCTGGACGACGTCCTGCAGTCCGTATGCCATCCAGGCCGTCGACGGCAGGCCGTCGCGGCCCGCGCGGCCCGTCTCCTGGTAGTAGCCCTCGACGGACTTCGGCAGGTCGAGATGGGCGACGAACCGGACGTCCGGCTTGTCGATGCCCATGCCGAAGGCGATCGTCGCCACCACCACGAGGCCCTCTTCGCGCAGGAAGCGGGACTGGTGGGTGGCGCGGGTGCCCGCGTCCAGGCCCGCGTGGTACGGCACCGCTTCGATCCCGTTGCGGCACAGGAACTCGGCCGTCTTCTCCACCGAGTTACGCGAGAGGCAGTAGACGATGCCGGCGTCTCCCGTGTGCTCCTCGCGCAGGAAGGCCAGCAACTGCCGCTTCGGGTCGTCCTTCGGCACGATGCGGTACTGGATGTTGGGCCGGTCGAAGCTCGCCTCGAAGTGGCGGGCGTTCCGCATGTCGAGGCGCTGGGTGATCTCCTGGTGCGTGGCCCGCGTCGCCGTGGCCGTCAGGGCGATCCGCGGCACGTCCGGCCAGCGCTCGCCCAGCACCGACAGCGCCAGGTAGTCCGGCCGGAAGTCGTGCCCCCACTGCGCCACGCAGTGCGCCTCGTCGATCGCGAAGACGGAGATCTTGGTGCGGGAGAGCAGTTCGAGGGTGGCGTCCAGGCGCAGCCGCTCCGGAGCCAGATAGAGCAGGTCCAGCTCCCCCGCGATGAACTCCGCCTCGACCATGCGCCGCTCGTCGAAGTCCTGCGTGGAATTGATGAACCCGGCCCGCACGCCGAGGGCCCGGAGGGCGTCGACCTGGTCCTGCATGAGTGCGATCAGCGGGGATACGACGATTCCGGTGCCGGGGCGGACCAGTGCCGGGATCTGGTAGCAGAGGGACTTTCCGCCGCCCGTCGGCATGAGCACGACTGCGTCGCCGCCCGCCACCACGTGGTCGATGATCGCCTGCTGTTCGCCGCGGAATGCTTCGTAGCCGAAGACGCGGCGGAGTGTGCCCAGCGCGTCGCTCTCGGTCAGTCCCGCGGCACCGCCGCCCGCACGCACAGGCTCCGCGTGGCCGTCCTCCGGCGGCGCGAAGCCGTCCTCCGGCCCCGTGCCGAGCTCCGTGCCCGGGCCAGCGCCGGGGCCCGTGCTCGGCTCCGCGCCCGTCTCCGCTTCGGCCATCATGCCTGTTCCGCCCATCGCAATCATTGCCGTGCCCCCCGTAGGTCGTCCCTCGACCACCACAGCCACCATAGGGGTCAGCGCTGACACCGGGAGAGTTATCCACAGGCTGGGTGGAGGCTGGGTGGGGTGGGGCGCCCTGCGGGGCTTTCCCCCAATCCCGCCCCTTCCCGAAGCTGGGGGCTCCGCCCCCAGACCCCCGAGATCGCCCTTCGGGCTCGTCCTCAAACGCCGGACGGGCTGAGTGCCTCAGCCCGTCCGGCGTTCCAGAGCCCACAACCTCAGCGCACAAACACCCCCGCCTGCCCCGCCAGCTCCAGGAAGTACTGCGGCGCCACACCCAGTACCAGCGTGACCACCACTCCCAGCCCGATCGCCGTCATCGTCAGCGGCGACGGGACTGCGACCGTCGGGCCCTCCGGCTTCGGCTCGCTGAAGAACATCAGGACGATCACGCGGATGTAGAAGAAGGCCGCGACAGCCGACGAGATCACACCGATCACGACCAGCGGTGCCGCCCCGCCCTCCGCCGCCGCCTTGAACACGGCGAACTTCCCGGCGAAGCCGGACGTCAGCGGAATGCCCGCGAAGGCCAGCAGGAACACCGCGAAGACCGCCGCGACCAGCGGCGACCGCCGTCCGAGGCCCGCCCACTTGGACAGATGCGTGGCCTCGCCGCCCGCGTCCCGCACCAGCGTGACGACCGCGAACGCGCCGATCGTCACGAACGAGTACGCGGCCAGATAGAACAGCACGGAGGAGATGCCGTCCGGGGTCATGGCGATGACACCCGCCAGGATGAAGCCCGCATGCGCGATCGACGAGTACGCCAGGAGCCGCTTCATGTCGGTCTGGGTGATCGCGACGATCGCGCCGCCCAGCATCGTGACGATGGCGACAGCCCACATCACCGGCCGCCAGTCCCAGCGAAGACCCGGCAGGACGACGTAGAGCACCCGCAGCAGCGCACCGAACGCGGCCACCTTGGTCGCGGCCGCCATGAAGCCTGTGACCGGTGTCGGCGCTCCCTGGTACACGTCCGGGGTCCACATGTGGAACGGCACCGCGCCCACCTTGAACAGCAGGCCCATCACCAGCAGCGCCGCGCCGATGAGCAGCAGCGCGTCGTTGCCCATGGTGTCGGCGAGCGCGGGGCTGACGTTCTGGATGCTGCCGTCCACGACCTGCGCGATCGTCGCGTACGACACGGAGCCCGCGTAGCCGTAGAGCAGGGCGATGCCGAACAGCGTGAACGCGGAGGCGAAGGCGCCCAGCAGGAAGTACTTGACGGCGGCCTCCTGCGACACGAGCCGCTTGCGGCGGGCCAGGGCGCACAGGAGGTAAAGCGGCAGGGAGAAGACTTCGAGGGCGACGAACAGCGTCAGCAGGTCGTTCGCCGCGGGGAAGATCAGCATGCCGCCGATGGCGAACAGGACCAGCGGGAACACCTCGGTGGTGGTGAACCCCGCCTTCACCGCGGCCTTTTCGCTGTCGCTGCCCGGTACGGACGCGGCCTGCGCGGCGAACGAGTCGACACGGTGGGCGCCCGCCGCCGGATCGAGCCGCCGCTCGGCGAAGGTGAACACCGCGACCAGGCCCGCCAGGAGAATGGTGCCCTGCAGGAACAGTGCGGGCCCGTCGACGGCGATCGCGCCCATCGCCGAGATCCGCGCCTTCGTGGTGCCGTATCCGCCGGCCGCCAGCCCGACGACGGCGGCGAAGGCGGCGGCGAGCGCGACGACGGACGTGAACACCTGGACGTAGTAGCGCTGCTTGCGGGGCACGAAGGCCTCGACGAGCACCCCGACGATCGCCGCGCCCAGGACGATCAGGGTGGGCGACAGCTGCCCGTACTCGATCTTCGGCGCGTCGATCTTCGTGATCGGCTCCGCCGCGGTTGTCCACAGGCTGTGGACGGCTGATGCGCTCACTTGGCCGCCTCCACCTCGGGCTTGGGGTCCTGCTTCTGTACGTCGGACAGGGTGTGCCCGACGGCAGGGTTGACGATGTCGGTGACCGGCTTCGGATAGACGCCGAGGAAGATCAGCAGTGCGATCAGCGGGGCGACGACGACGAGTTCGCGCACCCTGAGGTCGGGCATCGCCGAGACCTCCGGCTTCACCGGGCCGGTCATCGTCCGCTGGTAGAGGACGAGGGTGTAGAGCGCGGCGAGCACGATGCCGAAGGTGGCGATGATGCCGATCACCGGGTAGCGGGTGAACGTGCCGACCAGGACGAGGAACTCACTCACGAAGGGGGCGAGTCCCGGCAGGGACAGGGTCGCCAGGCCGCCGATCAGGAAGGTGCCGGCGAGCACCGGGGCGACCTTCTGCACTCCTCCGTAGTCGGCGATGAGCCGCGAGCCGCGCCGCGAGATCAGGAAGCCGGCCACCAGCATCAGCGCGGCGGTCGAGATCCCGTGGTTGACCATGTAGAGCGTCGCGCCGGACTGACCCTGGCTGGTCATCGCGAAGATGCCCATGATGATGAAGCCGAAGTGCGAGATCGACGCGTACGCCACCAGGCGCTTGATGTCGCGCTGGCCGACGGCGAGCAGCGCCCCGTAGATGATGCTGATCAGGGCGAGGACGAGGATCGCGGGCGTCGCCCACTTGCTGGCCTCCGGGAAGAGCTGGAGGCAGAAGCGGAGCATCGCGAAGGTGCCGACCTTGTCGACGACCGCCGTGATCAGAACGGCGACCGGTGCGGTGGCCTCACCCATGGCGTTCGGCAGCCAGGTGTGCAGCGGCCACAGGGGCGCCTTCACCGCGAAGGCGAAGAAGAAGCCGAGGAAGAGCAGCCGCTCGGTGCTGGTCGCCATGTCCAGCGAACCGTTCGCCCGGGCCGCTGCGATCTCCTGGAGCGAGAAGTTCCCCGCCACCACGTACAGCCCGATCACCGCGGCCAGCATGATCAGGCCGCCGACCAGGTTGTAGAGGAGGAACTTCACCGCGGCGTACGAGCGTTGGGTGGCCGCGGCCTCGTCGCCGTGCGTGTGGGCCCGGTCCCCGAAGCCGCCGATGAGGAAGTACATCGGGATGAGCATGGCTTCGAAGAAGATGTAGAAGAGGAAGACGTCGGTGGCCTCGAAGGAGAGGATCACCATCGCCTCGACAGCGAGGATCAGGGCGAAGAAGCCCTGCGTCGGCCGCCACCTCTTCGACTTGGTCTCCAGCGGATCGGCGTCGTGCCATCCCGCCAGGATGATGAACGGGATCAGTACGGCGGTCAGCGCGATCAGCGCCACCGCGATGCCGTCCACGCCCAGCTCGTACCGCACCCCGAAGTCCTTGATCCAGGCGTGCGATTCGGCCATCTGGTAGCGGTCGCCGCCGGGGTCGAAGCGCACGAGCACGACCATGGCCAGCACGAGCGTGGCCAGCGAGACCAGCAGCGCCAGCCATTTGGCGGCGGTCCGCCGGGCGGCCGGGACGGCGGCCGTGACGATCGCACCGACCGCCGGGAGCACAGCCGTCGCCGTCAGGAGGGGGAACCCTGCGTTCACTACTTGCGACATCGTGGTCACACCGCCCTCATCAGCAGGGTCGCGGCGACCAGGACCGCCGCACCGCCGAACATCGAGACCGCATACGAGCGGGCGTAGCCGTTCTGCAGCCTGCGCAGCCGCCCGGACAGCCCGCCGACCGAGGCCGCCGTGCCGTTGACGACTCCGTCGACCAGCGAGTGGTCGAGGTACACCAGGGAGCGCGTGAGGTGCTCGCCGCCGCGAACCAGCACGACGTGGTTGAAGTCGTCCTGGAGGAGATCGCGCCGGGCCGCCCGGGTGAGGAGCGAGCCGCGCGGGGCGACGACGGGAACCGGACGGCGCCCGTACTGCAGGTAGGCGAGGCCCACGCCGAGCAGCAGCATCACCATCGTGGCGGTCGTGATGACCGGCACGCCGACCACCGGGTGCGGGTGTTCGAAGGACGTCACCGGCTCCAGCCAGTGCACGAACCGCTCGCCGATGCCGAAGTACGCGCCCGCGAAGACCGACCCGAAGGCCAGCACGATCATCGGGATCGTCATGGACCTGGGCGCCTCGTGCGGGTGCGGCATCTCGCCGGGGTGCACCTCGATGCCGGGCTCGACGCTGGGCGCCGTATCCGGGTCGGGCGCCGACTGCCAGCGCTTCTCACCGAAGAAGGTCAGGATCATCACCCGCGTCATGTAGTACGCGGTGATGCCCGCGCCCAGCAGCGCGACGCCACCGAAGATCCAGGACCGCAGATCGCTCTGCTGCGCGAAGGCCGCCTCGATGATCTTGTCCTTCGACCAGAAGCCGGAGAACGGCGGCAGTCCGATGATCGCGAGATAGCCGAGACCGAAGGTCACGAAGGTGACCGGCATGTACTTCCGCAGGCCGCCGTATTTCCTCATGTCGACTTCGTCGTTCATGCCGTGCATGACCGAGCCGGCGCCGAGGAACAGCCCGGCCTTGAAGAAGCCGTGCGTCACCAGGTGCATGATCGCGAAGGCGTAGCCGACCGGGCCGAGGCCGGCGGCCAGGATCATGTAGCCGATCTGCGACATCGTCGATCCGGCCAGGGCCTTCTTGATGTCGTCCTTCGCGCAACCGACGATCGCACCGAAGAGGAGCGTGACCGCGCCGACCACCACGACCGCGAGCTGCGCGTCGGGGGCGCCGTTGAAGATCGCGCCGGACCGGGTGATCAGGTACACGCCGGCCGTCACCATGGTGGCCGCGTGGATCAGGGCCGAGACCGGAGTCGGGCCCTCCATCGCGTCCCCGAGCCAGGACTGCAGCGGCACCTGCGCGGACTTGCCGCACGCGGCGAGCAGCAGCATCAGCGCGATCGCGGTGAGCATGCCCTCACTGGTCTTGTCGGTGGACTCGAGGACCGGGCCGAAGGCGAAGGTGCCGAAGGTGGTGAACATCAGCATGATCGCGATGGACAGGCCCATGTCGCCGACGCGGTTGACCAGGAAGGCCTTCTTCGCGGCGGTGGCGGCGCTGGGCTTGTGCTGCCAGAAGCCGATCAGCAGGTACGAGGCGAGACCGACGCCCTCCCAGCCGACGTACAGCAGCAGGTAGTTGTCGGCGAGGACCAGCAGCAGCATCGCCGCGAGGAACAGGTTCAGATAGCCGAAGAAGCGGCGGCGCCGCTCGTCGTGCTCCATGTACCCGACCGAGTACAGGTGGATCAGCGAGCCGACGCCGGTGATCAGCAGGACGAACGTCATCGACAGCTGATCGAGCTGGAAGGCGACATCCGCCTGGAAGCCCTCGACCGGGATCCAGCTGAACAGGTGCTGGGTGAGCGTCCGCTCCTCGGCTCCCTTGCCCAGCATGTCGGCGAAGAGCACGACTCCGATGACGAAGGAGAGGGCCGCGAGCACGGTGCCGATCCAGTGGCCCGCACGGTCGAGCCGACGGCCGCCGCACAGCAGGACGGCCGCTCCGAGCAGTGGCGCCGCTACCAGCAGCGCAATCAGGTTCTCCACGATTCAGCGACCCCTTACAGCTTCATCAGGCTGGCGTCGTCGACCGAGGCCGAGTGGCGGGAACGGAACAGCGACACGATGATCGCGAGCCCGACCACGACCTCCGCGGCGGCGACGACCATCGTGAAGAAGGCGATGATCTGGCCGTCGAGATTGCCGTGCATGCGGGAGAAGGCGACGAACGCGAGGTTGCAGGCGTTGAGCATGAGCTCGATGCACATGAACACGACGATCGCGTTCCGTCTGATGAGCACGCCGGTCGCGCCGATGGCGAACAACAGGGCGGCGAGATAGAGGTAATTGACCGGGTTCACTTCGATGCCTCCTCGGGCCGCGGCCGTTCAAGGCGGTCCTCCGCGCGCTGCTCGAGCGCCTTCAGATCGTTCAGCGCCTCACTGGACACGTCGCGGATCTGGCCCCGCGAGCGCAGCGTCTTGTTGACGGTGAGCTCGGAGGGGGTGCCGTCCGGGAGGAGGCCCGCGACGTCCACCGCGTTGTGCCGGGCGTAGACGCCGGGGGCGGGCAGCGGCGGCACGTTCTTGCCCTCGCGTACGCGCTGCTCGGACAGCTCGCGCTGGGTCCTGGCGCGCTCGGTGCGCTCGCGGTGCGTGAGCACCATCGCGCCGACCGCGGCGGTGATCAGCAGCGCGCCGGTCAGCTCGAAGGCGAAGACGTACTTGGTGAACATGAGCTGCGCCAGGCCCTGCACGTTCCCACCGGAGTTGGCCTGTCCGAGGCCGTTGAACTCCTTCAGCGAGGCGTTGCCGATGCCGCCGACCAGCAGCACCGCGAAGCCGAGCCCGCACAGGGCGGCCAGCCAGCGCTGGCCCTTGATGGTCTCCTTCAGCGAGTCCGCGGCCGTGACGCCGACGAGCATGACCACGAAGAGGAACAGCATCATGATCGCGCCGGTGTAGACGACGATCTGCACGATGCCGAGGAAGTACGCACCGTTGGTCAGGTAGAAGACCGCCAGGACGATCATGGTCCCGGCGAGGCACAGCGCGCTGTGCACGGCCTTCTTCATGAACACGGTGCACAGGGCGCCGATCACGGCGACCGTGCCGAGCACCCAGAACTGCAGGGCCTCGCCGGTCGAGGTGGTGTAGGCGGCGAGCTGGCTCATGTGTCCGCCCCTTCCTCTTCTGCCGCGCCCGAAGGGCCTGCCATTTGATGCAGCTCTCCCTTGGAGACCGCGACCTGCTGGACCGTCCCCGGTGCCGCCTCCGTCACCAGGCCCCGGTAGTAGTCCTGCTCGTCCGTGCCGGGGTAGATCGCGTGCGGCGTGTCGACCATGCCGTCCGTGAGGCCGGCGAGCAGCTGCTCCTTGGTGTAGATGAGGTTCTCGCGGCTGGAGTCGGCCAGTTCGAACTCGTTGGTCATCGTCAGCGCGCGCGTGGGGCACGCCTCGATGCACAGGCCGCAGAGGATGCAGCGGGCGTAGTTGATCTGGTAGACGCGGCCGTACCGCTCGCCGGGCGAGTAGCGCTCCTCGTCGGTGTTGTCCGCGCCCTCCACATAGATCGCGTCCGCGGGACAGGCCCAGGCGCAGAGCTCGCAGCCGATGCACTTCTCCAGGCCGTCCGGATGGCGGTTGAGCTGGTGCCGTCCGTGGAAGCGGGGAGCGGTGGTCTTCTTCTGCTCCGGGTACTGCTCGGTGAGCCGCTTCTTGAACATGGCCTTGAAGGTCACGCCGAAGCCGGCCACCGGGTTCTGGAACCCCTGGTCGGTCTCGCCGGACTTCCTGGGCTCCTTGGACTGCTCAGCCATCGGACGCCTCCTTTCCATCCGCAGGTCCGTCACTTGGAGTATCCGGGCCGCCACTGACAATGAGCTCCCGCTCCCGCCGCGAGCGCCGCCTCGGCACCGGCGGCAGGGTCTGCCCCGGCAGCGGCGGCACGGGGAATCCGCCCGCCATCGGGTCGAAGGCCGCGGGTTTCTCCTGCGACGCCTCCTCGGCGGGCTGCCTGGCGCGGAACATGTCGGCGACGAACGACAGCAGCAGGACGGCGAGGACGCCTCCGGCGACGTAGAGCGCGATGTCGCCGACGGCGTAGTTCTCGTTCCGCAGCGCCCTGACGGTCGCCACGAGCATCAGCCACACCACCGAGACGGGGATGAGGACCTTCCAGCCGAGCTTCATCAGCTGGTCGTAGCGGACGCGGGGCAGGGTGCCGCGCAGCCAGATGAAGAAGAAAAGCAGCAGCTGGACCTTGATGACGAACCAGAGCATCGGCCACCAGCCGTGGTTCGCGCCCTCCCAGAAGGTGCTGATCGGCCAGGGGGCCCGCCAGCCGCCGAGGAAGAGCGTCGCCGACACGGCCGAGACCGTCACCATGTTCACGTACTCGGCGAGCATGAACATCGCAAACTTGATCGACGAGTACTCGGTGTTGAAGCCGCCCACCAGGTCGCCCTCGGACTCCGGCATGTCGAACGGCGCGCGGTTGGTCTCGCCGACCATCGTGACGATGTAGACCACGAACGACACCGGCAGGAGCAGGATGTACCAGCGGTCCTGCTGCGACTCGACGATCGCCGAGGTCGACATCGACCCGGAGTACAGGAACACCGAGGCGAAGGCGGCGCCCATCGCGATCTCGTAGGAGATCATCTGCGCGCAGGAACGCAGCCCGCCGAGCAGCGGGTACGTCGATCCGGAGCTCCAGCCCGCGAGCACGATGCCGTAGATGCCGACGGAGGCGACCGCGAGGATGTAGAGCATCGCGATCGGCAGGTCGGTGAGCTGCAGCGCGGTGCGCTGCCCGAAGATCGATACCTCGTTGCCGGCCGGTCCGAAGGGGATCACCGCGATCGCCATGAAGGCCGGGATCGCCGCGACGATCGGGGCAAGGATGTAGACGGCCTTGTCCGCGCGCTTGACGATCACGTCTTCCTTGAGCATCAGCTTGATGCCGTCGGCGAGCGACTGGAGCATGCCCCAGGGGCCGTGCCGGTTGGGGCCGATGCGCAGCTGCATCCAGGCGACGACCTTGCGCTCCCACACGATGGAGAAGAGCACCGTCACCATCAGGAAGGCAAAGCAGAAGACCGCCTTGATCGCGACCAGCCACCAGGGATCGGTGCCGAACATCGACAGGTCCTCCACCGCGAGCGGCGTCAGCGCCCCTGGCGCCAGGGCCTGCGGCGTCATGACGTCACCTCCGTGACAGACGAGGCCTTCGGCTCCACCGCCGGGCCGATACGGACGAGTTCGCCGGGCCGTGCCCCGGTGTCCGAGGCGACGCCTGTCCCGGTGGAGTTCAGCGGGAGCCACACCACGCGGTCCGGCATCTCCGTGATCTGCAGCGGGAGTCGCGTGGCGCCCGCGGGGCCGGTGATGGCGAGGACGTCGCCGTCCTTGACGCCCGCTTCGACCGCGGTGGCCGCGGAGAGCCGGGCCACGGCCGCGTGCCGGGTTCCGGCGAGCGCCTCGTCGCCGTCCTGGAGGCGGCCCAGGTCGAGCAGCAGCCGGTGGCCGGCCAGTACGGCCTCTCCGGCGCCCGGCCTCGGCAGCGGCACCGCCGTCTCGAGGGGCTCGGTCGCCCGCGGCCCGTCCCAGGGGCCGAGCCGGTCCAGCTCGCCACGTGCGGTACGCAGATCCGGCAAGCCCAGATGGACGTCCATCGCGTCCGCCAGCATCTGCAGCACGCGCGCGTCGGTGGGCGCCAGGCGACGCGTCATGTGGTCCGGCTTGAGCGCGGCCTCGAACGGCCTTGCCCTGCCTTCCCAGTTGAGGAAAGTGCCCGCCTTCTCGGCGACCGCGGCTACCGGCAGGACGACGTCGGCCCGCTCCGTCACCTCGCTCGGGCGCTGCTCCAGCGAGACGAGGAAGCCCACCTCGTGAAGGGCTTCACGCGCGCGTGCCGGGTTCGGAAGATCGGCGACCTCGACGCCCGCGACGAGCAGCGCACCGAGCTCGCCCGTGGCGGCCGCCTCGACGATCTGTCCGGTGTCGCGGCCGTAGCGGTGCGGAAGCTCCGCGAGCCCCCAGGCGGCGGCGACCTCGTCCCGCGCGCGCGGGTCGGTCGCCGGACGCCCGCCGGGCAGCAGCGACGGCAGCGCACCCGCCTCGATGGCGCCGCGCTCACCGGCCCGGCGCGGGATCCACACCAGCCGTGCGCCGGTCGCCGTCGCGGCCCGTACGGCGGCGGTCAGCCCGCCCGCCACGGCGGCGAGCCGCTCGCCGACGACGATGACGGAGCCCTCGGCGCGCAGCGCCTCGCCGGCCCGCGCCCCGTCGCCCTCCAGACCGACGCCGCCCGCAAGCGCGTCCAGCCACTCGGTCTCGGTGCCGGGGGCCGCAGGAAGCAGCGTTCCGCCGGCCTTCTCCAAGCCGCGCGTGGCATACGCGGCGAGCGCGAAGGTGCGCTGCCCGTGCTTCCGCCACGCCTTGCGCAGCCGCAGGAAGACGCCGGGCGCCTCCTCCTCCGCCTCGATTCCCGCGAGCAGCACGGCGGGCGCCTTCTCCAGCGCGGAGTAGGTGACCCCCGCTCCGTCGAGGTCCTTGCCGCGGCCCGCGACCTGCGAGGCCAGGAAGTCGGCCTCCTCGCTGCTGTGCACACGCGCGCGGAAGTCGATGTCGTTCGTGTCGAGCGCCACGCGCGCGAACTTGCTGTAGGCGTAGGCGTCCTCGACGGTCAGCCGGCCACCGGTCAGCACGCCGGTCCTGCCGCGTGCCGCGGTCAGCCCGCGGGCCGCCGCCTCCAGGGCCTCCGGCCAGCTGGCCGGCTCCAGCTCACCGCTCTCCGCGTTCCGGACGAGGGGGTGTTCGATCCGGTCCGGCAGCTGCGCGTAGCGGAATCCGAACCGGCCCTTGTCGCAGACCCACTCCTCGTTGACCTCGGGGTCGTAGGCGGCGAGCCGCCGCATGACCTTGCCGCGCCGGTGGTCGGTACGTGTCGCGCAGCCGCCCGCGCAGTGCTCGCACACGGACGGGCTGGAGACGAGGTCGAAGGGGCGGGCGCGGAAGCGGTACGCCGCCGAGGTGAGCGCCCCCACCGGGCAGATCTGGATGGTGTTCCCGGAGAAGTACGACTCGAAGGGGTCGCCCTCTCCCGTGCCGACCTGCTGGAGCGCTCCCCGCTCGAGCAGCTCGATCATCGGGTCGCCGGCGATCTGGTTGGAGAAGCGGGTGCAGCGCGCGCACAGCACGCACCGTTCGCGGTCGAGCAGCACCTGCGTCGAGATCGGCACGGGCTTCTCGAACGTCCGCTTCTTGCCCTCGAAACGGCTCTCCGGGTCGCCGACCGACATCGCCTGGTTCTGCAGGGGGCACTCGCCGCCCTTGTCGCAGACCGGGCAGTCCAGCGGGTGGTTGATGAGCAGCAGCTCCATCACACCGCGCTGCGCCTTCTCGGCGACGGGCGAGGTGAGCTGCGTGTTCACGACCATCCCGTCCGTACACGTGATCGTGCAGGACGCCATGGGCTTGCGCTGGCCCTCGACCTCGACGATGCACTGGCGGCAGGCACCGGCCGGGTCGAGCAGCGGGTGGTCGCAGAACCGGGGGATCTCGATGCCGAGCATCTCGGCGGCCCGGATGACCAGGGTGCCCTTGGGCACGCTGATCTCGATGCCGTCGATCGTCAGCGTCACGAGGTCCTCGCGCGGCACCGCTGCCTCGCCGCCCCCGGAGGGAGCGCTTGTGGCGATGGTCATGCGTTCACCTCCGTACGGTGATCGGCCCAAGCGGTGGACTTGGCCGGGTCGAAGGGGCAGCCCCCGCCCGTGATGTGCTGCTCGTACTCCTCGCGGAAGTACTTGAGCGAGGAGAAGATCGGCGAGGCGGCGCCGTCGCCGAGGGCGCAGAAGGACTTGCCGTTGATGTTGTCGGCGATGTCCGCGAGCTTGTCGAGGTCGCTCATCGCGCCCTTGCCGGCCTCGATGTCGCGCAGCAACTGCACCAGCCAGTACGTTCCTTCACGGCACGGGGTGCACTTGCCGCAGGACTCGTGGGCGTAGAACTCGGTCCATCGGGTGACGGCCCGCACGACGCAGGTCGTCTCGTCGAAGCACTGCAGCGCCTTGGTGCCGAGCATGGAGCCGGCGGCGCCCACGCCCTCGTAGTCGAGGGGGACGTCGAGGTGCTCCTCGGTCAGCATCGGGGTCGACGAGCCGCCCGGTGTCCAGAACTTCAGCCGGTGTCCCGGCCTGATCCCGCCGCTCATCTCGAGCAGCTGACGCAGCGTGATGCCGAGCGGAGCCTCGTACTGGCCGGGGTTGGCGACATGGCCGCTGAGCGAGTAGAGCGTGAAGCCCGGGGACTTCTCGCTGCCCATCGACCTGAACCATTCCTTGCCCTTGTGCAGAATCGCGGGAACCGACGCGATGGACTCCACGTTGTTCACGACAGTGGGGCACGCGTAGAGGCCGGCGACAGCAGGGAAGGGGGGACGCAGTCGCGGCTGACCGCGGCGGCCTTCGAGCGAGTCGAGCAGCGCGGTCTCCTCACCGCAGATGTACGCGCCCGCGCCCGCGTGCACGGTGAGTTCGAGGTCGCTGCCGCTGCCCAGCACGTTCTTGCCGAGGTAGCCCGCCGCATACGCCTCGCGGACGGCCTCGTGCAGCCTGCGCAGGACAGGCACGACTTCGCCGCGCAGATAGATGAAGGCATGCGACGACCTGATCGCGTAACAGGCGATCACGATCCCCTCGATGAGGGCATGCGGGTTCGCGAAGAGGAGCGGGATGTCCTTGCAGGTTCCCGGCTCCGACTCGTCGGCGTTGACAACCAGATAGTGAGGCTTGCCGTCGCCCTGCGGGATGAACTGCCACTTCATGCCCGTGGGGAAGCCCGCGCCGCCGCGGCCGCGCAGGCCCGCGTCCTTGACGTAGGCGATGACGTCGTCCGGCGACATGGCGAGCGCCTTGCGCAGACCCTCGTACCCCTCGTGCCGCCGGTAGACGTCGAGCGTCCAGGACCCGTCCTCGTCCCAGTGCGCCGACAGGACGGGGGCGAGCAGCTTCTCCGGGCTCGACTCCCCGCCGGCATCCGGCCGGGAGGTCCCCCCGAATTCGGTGGACACGGTCATCACTCCCCCTCCTCGGTGACCGGGCCCGCGGGGTGCGCGGGGTCGGATGCCGATGTCTTCTGCGGCGCGTCGTGGGCGCTGAGGTGCTCGGCGTGCGGCTCGTCCTGGGGCGCCGGGTCCCTGCGCTCCTCGCCGCGCGGGTGCACGATGCGCGGCTCGGGCTGCTCGCCCTTGGCGAGGCGCAGTCCGATCAGCGAGGCCGGTCCCGCACTGCCGCTCGCGTCGACGGCGCCGGGCCGGGAGTCGGGGAATCCGGCGAGGATGCGGGCGGTCTCCTTGTACGTGCACAGGGGCGCGCCGCGGGTGGGCCGGACCTCGGAGCCCGCGCGCAGATCGTCGACGAGCCGCTTGGCGCTCTCGACGGTCTGGTTGTCGAAGAACTCCCAGTTGACCATCACCACGGGGGCGAAGTCGCAGGCCGCGTTGCACTCGATGTGCTCCAGGGTGACCTTGCCGTCGCCGGTGGTCTCGCCGTTGCCGACGCCCAGGTGCTCCTGGAGCGCGGAGAAGATGGCGTCGCCGCCCATGACCGCGCACAGCGTGTTGGTGCAGACACCCACCTGGTAGTCACCGCTCGGCTTCCGCCGGTACATGGTGTAGAAGGTCGCGACCGCCGTGACCTCGGCCGTGGTCAGGCCGAGCATGTCCGCGCAGAACTGCATCCCGGTGCGCGTGACGTACCCCTCCTCGGACTGCACCAGGTGCAGCAGCGGGAGCAGCGCGGACCGGGAGTCCGGGTAGCGGCCGATGATCTCGCGCGCGTCCGCTTCGAGCCGGGCTCGGACGTCGTCCGGGTACTCGGGCGCGGGCAGCTGCGGCATGCCCAGGCTGACGCCCTGTTCGGAAGGGGTGGTGGTCACCGGTCGACGCCTCCCATCACGGGGTCGATGGACGCGACGGCGACGATGACGTCGGCGACCTGGCCGCCCTCGCACATCGCCGCCATGGACTGCAGGTTGGTGAAGGACGGGTCGCGGAAGTGGACCCGGTACGGGCGGGTGCCGCCGTCGGACACGACGTGCACCCCGAGCTCGCCCTTGGGGGACTCGACCGCGGCGTAGGCCTGCCCGGGCGGGACCCGGAAACCTTCCGTCACCAGCTTGAAGTGGTGGATCAGGGCCTCCATGGAGGTGCCCATGATCTTCTTGATGTGGTCGAGCGAGTTGCCGAGACCGTCCGGGCCGAGGGCGAGCTGCGCGGGCCAGGCGATCTTCTTGTCGGCGACCATGACAGGACCGGGCTCCAGGCGGTCCAGGCACTGCTCGACGATCCGCAGCGACTGTCGCATCTCCTCGAGTCGGACGAGGAAGCGGCCGTAGGCGTCGCAGCTGTCGGCGGTCGGGACGTCGAAGTCGTACGTCTCGTAGCCGCAGTACGGCTGCGCCTTGCGCAGGTCGTGCGGGAGGCCGGCCGAGCGCAGGATCGGTCCTGTGGCGCCGAGCGCCATACAGCCGGCGAGATCGAGGTAGCCGATGTCCTGCATGCGGGCCTTGAAGATGGGGTTCCCGGTGGCGAGCTTGTCGTACTCGGGAAGGTTCTTGTTCATCTTCTTCACGAACTCGCGGATCTGGTCCACCGCGCCGGGCGGCAGGTCCTGGGCGAGTCCGCCGGGCCGGATGTACGCGTGGTTCATCCGCAGGCCGGTGATCAGCTCGTAGATGTCGAGAATCAGTTCACGATCACGGAAGCCATAGATCATGATCGTGGTCGCGCCGAGCTCCATGCCGCCGGTCGCGATGCACACCAGGTGCGAGGACAACCGGTTCAGCTCCATCAGGAGCACCCGGATGATCGTCGCCCGGTCGGGGATGTCGTCCTCGATACCGAGGAGATTCTCGACCGCGAGGCAGTACGCCGTCTCGTTGAAGAACGGCGTCAGATAGTCCATGCGCGTCACGAACGTGGTGCCCTGGGTCCACGTGCGGTACTCGAGGTTCTTCTCGATGCCCGTGTGCAGATAACCGATGCCGCAGCGGGCCTCGGTGACGGTCTCGCCCTCGATCTCCAGGATGAGCCGGAGCACACCATGGGTGGACGGATGCTGCGGACCCATGTTGACGATGAGGCGCTCGTCGTCGGCCTTGGCCGCGGTCTGGACGACCTCGTCCCAGTCGCCGCCGGTGACCGTATATACGGTGCCTTCGGTGGTCTCACGGGCTGAAGCTGACTGCGTGCTCATGAGTACGACCTCCGCTGGTCCGGAGCCGGGATCTGGGCGCCCTTGTACTCGACGGGGATGCCGCCGAGCGGGTAGTCCTTGCGCTGCGGGAAGCCCTGCCAGTCGTCCGGCATCATGATCCGCGTCAGCGCCGGATGGCCGTCGAAGACCAGCCCGAAGAAGTCGTACGTCTCGCGCTCGTGCCAGTCGTTCGTCGGATAGACGGACACGAGCGACGGGACGTGCGGATCGGCGTCGGGGGCGCTGGTCTCGATGCGGATCAGCCGGTTGTGGGTGATCGACCGCAGGTGGTAGACGGCGTGCAGCTCGCGGCCCTTGTCGCCGAGGTAGTGCACCCCGGAGACGCCGGTGCAGAGCTCGAAGCGGAGCGCCGGGTCGTCGCGCAGGGTCTGGGCGACGCGGAGCAGGTACTCGCGGGCGATGTGGAACGTGATCTCGCCGCGGTCGACGACGGTCTTCTCGATGGCGTTCTCGGGGACGAGGCCCTGCTCCTCCAGGGCGCCCTCGAGCTCGTCGGCGACCTCGTCGAACCAGCCGCCGTACGGACGCGCGGCCGGGCCGGGCAGCCGTACAGAGCGGACGAGCCCTCCGTACCCGGAGGTGTCGCCGCCGTTGTTCGCGCCGAACATTCCGCGCTGGACGCGGACCTCCTCGCCCTGGTCGCCCCGCTGGCCAGGGAGATTCGAGGCGTTGAGGTCCTTCTCGGGGTTCACGCCGTTCTGCTCGCTCATCGCAGCAGCCCCTTCATCTCGATGATGGGGAGCGCCTTGAGCGCCGCCTCCTCCGCCTCCTTGGCCGCCTCTTCGGCGTTCACGCCGAGCTTGGAGGTCTGGATCTTCTGGTGGAGCTTGAGGATCGCGTCCATCAGCATCTCGGGCCGCGGCGGGCAGCCCGGCAGATAGATGTCGACGGGGACGATGTGGTCCACGCCCTGCACGATCGCGTAGTTGTTGAACATGCCGCCGGACGAAGCGCAGACGCCCATGGAGATGACCCACTTGGGGTTCGGCATCTGGTCGTAGACCTGCCGCAGCACCGGCGCCATCTTCTGGCTCACGCGACCGGCCACGATCATCAGGTCGGCCTGGCGCGGCGAACCGCGGAAGACCTCCATGCCGAAGCGGGCCAGGTCGTAGCGCCCCGCGCCGGTCGTCATCATCTCGATGGCGCAGCAGGCCAGGCCGAAGGTGGCCGGGAAGACGGACGACTTGCGCACCCAGCCCGCGGCCTGTTCGACGGTGGTCAGCAGAAAACCGCTCGGCAGTTTCTCTTCGAGTCCCATTAGTGGCCCCTCAGACCCCTTTGTCCCTTGCGCGTGTCAGTCCCATTCCAGGCCGCCACGCCGCCACACGTATGCGTAGGCGACGAAGACGGTGAGCACGAAGAGCAGCATCTCCACGAGCCCGAAAACACCCAGGGCGTCGAAGGTGACGGCCCAGGGGTAGAGAAAGACGATCTCGATGTCGAAGACGATGAAGAGCATCGCCGTGAGGTAGTACTTGATCGGGAATCGTCCGCCGCCCGCCGGTGTCGGCGTCGGCTCGATACCGCACTCGTAGGCCTCGAGCTTGGCCCGGTTGTAGCGCTTTGGACCGACAAGCGTGGCCATCACCACGGAGAAGATCGCAAAGCCTGCCCCGAGGGCTCCCAGTACGAGGATGGGCGCATAGGCGTTCATCGCTCGTCGCTCCTCTCAGTCGGCACTGACTGTTTCGGCGGCGCCGAGCTGCTCCCCGCCTCTCAGTCACACGTGTCCCGCGAACCCCGATGGCCACAGGGGCTCCGGAAGCCCCGTAAGGCCCACAAGTCCCGTACGGACCCGCGGAGATCGTGTACATGTGAAGCAGGTCACAAGCCCAGCTGCCACGCATCCTATGCCTGTGGGTCTGTGATCTGCGACACGGGGTACGGCACGGACTTTGTGATCTCCACCACCCGTCGAAGGATCATGAAGTCGGATGAGCAGTGATCTTCACACGCGAAGCGCCTGAGTGATCACCAGAGGTGATGACTTGGCCCGTTTTTGCAGGTGGAGGCGGCGGGCTCATTATCAAGCGAGGGGACCCCGCAGCAAATTGGTGCTGGACGCGTCCCGCTGATATTGCGGCGCGGTCCGATACGGACGGGGCAAGGGCGGGCGGATGTCGAACGCGTGCATCCGTTCACGAGCCGGACGCACCCTCGACGGTGACCGTTCCGTGACCTGTGCCACATGGTCGGACGGTGTGAAGAAACCGGGCTTGGCCAACGGCCCCAACCGGTGGTAGGTGGCGGGCAATTCGGACGTAATGGCGAAAGACCGTGATCACAGGCCCGATCGCCCCTGCCCGCAATGTCCGTTACGGCGTCAATAAAGAGCGACACGCCCGGGATTCGGTGCCCGAAATGCGCAACTGTGGCGCACCACACGTTTCTTGAAGGTAACGGGGAGTCCCTGATAGCGCTTTTACACATGTCCCACACCGCTCACATACCCAGCCACCGGAAGCCCCGCCGCAGCGCGTCCAAACTCGCACTGCGCGCCGGAGTTGCCGGTGGCGTCCTCAGCACCCTGGCAGTGGCCGGTGCGTCCGGGCCGGCGACCGCCGCCGAGCCCGTGACCGAGACCATCGAGCTACCCACGCTCACCACAGGCCTGTCCGCGCAGATTGCCCAGTCCGCGGACGTCACCAAGCAGGCAGCAGACCAGTACGAGCTGCAGGCGGAGCAGGACGCGGCCGCCACGAAGGCCGCGAAGCAGGCCAAGAAGGACCTCGCCGAGGCCAAGCGCAAGGCGGAGGCCAAGAAGAAGGCCGAGGCAGAGGCCGAGCGCAAGGCCGCCGAGGAGCGCGCCTCGCGGTCCTCCGCACGCACCGTCCTGGCGGCCTCCTCCGACGTCGCCGCGCCCGCGAGCGGCAGCGTCGCGTCCGTCATCGGCTTCCTCAAGGCCCAGGTCGGCGACGCGTACGTCATGGGCGGCACGGGCCCCAACTCCTGGGACTGCTCCGGCCTCGTCCAGGCCGCGTTCAAGCAGGCCGGTGTGAGCCTGCCGCGCACCTCCCAGGCGCAGTCGACGGCCGGCACCCCGGTCTCGCTCTCCAGCGTCCAGGTCGGCGACATCCTGTACTGGGGCGGCGCCGGATCCGCGTACCACGTGGGCGTCTACATCGGCAACGGCCAGTACCTGGACGCCGCCAACCCCTCCAAGGGCGTCGTCATCCAGGATCTGTCGGGTTACCCGGCGAGCGGTGCGGTGCGCGTGCTCTGAGTCTCAGGCACGCTGAGCAGTTCGCGGGGCTGCCGCTCCCCTCTCGGGAGCGGCAGCCCTCCGGCATATCTGCCGTGGGGCCGTCACCCCAGGTCGAACGTGTTCGGCAGCCCCAGCTTGAAGCGGAGTTCGTCCACCCGCTTGAGGGGCTCCAGCTCCGGCGGCTGGTAGTGCCCCCACGTGGTGCACTGCTGGGCGCTGGAACCGTCCGCGTCCAGCAGCGCGTTGACGGCGTGGCGGGCCGCCTCGTTGGCGCCCTCCATGGACGCCAGGTTCATACCGGTACGGATGTAGTCGCCCGCCAGGAAGAAGTTGGGCACCACGGTCTTCGCCGAGGGACGGTCGTAGAGCGAGCCGACCGGGTGGATGAGCAGCTGCTCGCGATTCTGCGGGTTCGGGCTCCCCATGCCCGTCACGGCCGGGTCCAGGAACCAGCCAAGGCGGTCCTCGTCTCTCAGTACGGGGGCACCGGCGACGCCGACCGCATCCTTGAGTTGGGCCCAGACCTCGGCCACGAACTCCTCGCGCGTGCACTGCTTTGCAGTCTTCCCATACAGAATGCCGGGCTTGTCCCACTCGGAGGCGATGGCCGACACACAGTCGACGGCGCGCCCATCGCCGTACTCGGCCGGAAAGTCGTGCGCATCCCAGAACTGCGCCTGTCCTACCGCCGTCACCGACCAGGGTGAGTCCAGACAGTTGACGTGGCCGTGCACCATGGGGCTGGGCTTGCTCATGTAGAACTGCACGCCCACCATCCAGTCGGTGCGCAGGGCGTCACACCGCGCCAGCTGCGGATCGGCGGCCCGGAGCGCCTGCCCCCAGGTCGGCCGGGCGTGCTCGACGGGCAACGCGGAGACGTAGTGGTCCGCTGTGATGACGTGGGCGCCCGAGCCATCGGGTGCGCTCACCCGTACGCCGGTTATCCTGCCGTCCCCGTACAGCACCTCCCGTACGTGGGTGGAGAGTGCGAACTCCACGCCTAGCGAGCGCAGGTGGGCGACCCAGGCGTCGAGCCACGCCTCGTTGGTCGGACCGTTGAGCACACGGTCGATGTCGCCGTCGTGCCCCAGACCCAGGAGCCCGAAGACGAGGAAGTTCTCCATGTAGACACCGGCGACCGTGCGTGTGGAGGACTCCTCCGCCTTGGTCGCAGTGAGGTTGCGGCTCTGGCCGATGCCGAAGAATCGCCGGTACTCCTCGCTGAAGTCCTCGGCACGGATGAACTTCCACCACGGCACCGTCTCCCACTGCTCGTCGCGGCGCGCCTCGCAGCTGGTGAGATAGACCAGAAGCCGGTTCACGAAGTAGCCGAGTTCGTACGCAGGCATGTTCGTGGCCAGCTGCAGGACGGAGAGCAGTTGGTCACGGATCCAGGCCGGGGTGATGTCCTGCGGCCGCGGGGGCGTGGTGACGCGGCGCAGGGGGAAGTGAAGGTCGGCGCGGCCGCCTGCGCGGGCGAACAGGGTCTCGGTGCCGCTGCGCAGGTTGTCGTGGACGCCGTTCTCGTTGCCCGGGAACGGGATACGGCGCAGGGTGTCCGGCAGATTGCGGTAGAAGCCGGGGATGAATCGGAAGCCGTGCTCGCCGGGCAGCGGCTTGCGGCCGCCCTCACCCGTGCCGGGGACGTCCATCGAGCGCGCCTTGCCGCCGAGCACGTCGTAGTACTCGTAGACGGTGACCGCGTAGCCGCGCTCGGCGAGTTCGTGGGCGGCACTGAGGCCGGAGACGCCGCCACCGAGGACGGCGACGCTCCCCCAAGCTCTCAACTTCGTTCGAGCAGGGAGGTGCCCCCATCCGGATGCGGCGGCCGCGGTGCCGGCCGGCCATAACGCGGCGGCGCCGGCCGCGCCGCCCACCGCCGCCCCGGCGCCCCGGCGCCCGCCAGGAAGCGTCTGCGTGTGGGGCCGGGTTCCCCCGCGGACCCCATGGGCTCTGTTGTCATGGGTCCGTCAGGGTAGGGAGGGCCGCCACGACCCGGAAGAAGACCGGCCGGGCGCCCACAGCATCCTCACACCGTGTTCGCCCAGCCACGTAACGGAGCCGGACGCGGGGGTTACGCCTTCGGCGCCACCTTGCTCAGCCCGTTGATGATCCGGTCCATCGCGTCGCCGCCCGTCGGGTCCGTCAGGTTGGCCAGCAGCTTCAGCGTGAACTTCATCAGCACCGGGTGCGTCAGACCGCGCTGCGCCGCGATCTTCATGACCTTCGGGTTGCCGATGAGCTTCACGAAGGCGCGGCCCAGCGTGTAGTAGCCCCCGTAGGTCTCCTTGAGGATCTTGGGGTAGTTGTGCAGGGCGAGCTCGCGCTGGGCCGGGGTGGCGCGGGCGTGTGCCTGGACGATGACGTCGGCGGCGATCTGGCCGGACTCCATGGCGTACGCGATGCCCTCGCCGTTGAACGGGTTCACGAGGCCGCCCGCGTCACCGACGAGCAGCAGGCCCTTGGTGTAGTGCGGCTGGCGGTTGAAGGCCATCGGGAGGGCGGCGCCGCGGATCGGGCCGGTCATGTTCTCCGGTACGTAGCCCCACTCCTCGGGCATCGACGCGCACCAGGCCTTGAGCACCTCGCGCCAGTCGAGCTCCTTGAAGGAGGCGGAGGTGTTGAGGACGCCGAGGCCGACGTTCGACGTGCCGTCGCCCATGCCGAAGATCCAGCCGTAGCCGGGCAGCAGCCGGTCCTCGCCCGGGCCGCGCCGGTCCCACAGCTCCAGCCAGGACTCCAGGTAGTCGTCGTCGTGGCGGGGCGAGGTGAAGTACGTCCGCACCGCGACACCCATCGGGCGGTCCTCGCGGCGGTGCAGCCCCATGGCGAGGGACAGCCGCGTGGAGTTGCCGTCCGCGGCGACGACGAGCGGCGCGTGGAAGGTGACGTCCCGCTTCTCGTCGCCGAGCTTGGCCCGCACTCCGGTGATGTGGCCGGTGCGCTCGTCCACGATCGGCGCGCCGACATTGCACTGCTCGTACAGCCGCGCGCCGGCCTTCTGCGCCTGCCGCGCCAGCTGCTCGTCGAAGTCGTCCCGCTTCCTCACGAGCCCGTAGTCCGGGTAGGAGGCGAGATCCGGCCAGTCCAGCTGCAGCCGGACGCCGCCGCCGATGATGCGCAGACCCTTGTTACGCAGCCAGCCGGCCTCTTCGGAGATGTCGATGCCCATCGACACGAGCTGCTTGGTGGCGCGCGGGGTCAGCCCGTCACCGCACACCTTTTCGCGCGGGAACGAGGTCTTCTCCAGCAGGAGGACGTCGAGTCCGGCCTTCGCCAGGTAGTACGCGGTGGTGGAACCGGCTGGCCCGGCCCCGACGACGATCACATCAGCGGTGTGTTCGGTGACGGGCTCGGTCACAGCGGGATCTCCCCAAGACTCGAAATCTGTGTGCTGGGTGGCACCGGATACGGGCAGTCTATTCAGCAGCACTGATCACCCAGCCGAAGGGCCGCCCGTGAACCGAGCTCTCCCCGCCGTACAGCTGCGCGTCCCGACCGACGAGGACGCCTTCGCCTGGCACCGGGTCTTCGACCACCCGGACGTGATGGAGTTCCACGGCGGTCGGTCCGCCGAGCTGTCTGTGTACGAGGAGTTGACAGCCCGGCAGCGCAAGCACGATGCGGAGCACGGCTTCTGCTTCTGGACCATGCTCGACGAGGAGCGCTTCCCCGGCGAGGTGCTCGGCTTCACGGGCGCCCAGCCGTGGCCGCACGAGTGGGGGCCGAAGGGTGAGATCGAGATCGGCTGGCGGCTCGCCCGGTCGTACTGGGGCATGGGGTACGCGACGGCGGCCGCGCAGGCGACGCTGGAACGACTGCGGGCGGCGGGCGTCCCCAGCGTCGTCGCGATGGTCAACGCGCGCAACGAGCGCTCCGTCGCGGTGACGCGGCGGCTCGGCATGGAGCTCGCCGAGACGTTCATGACGCCCGTGTCGAAGCAGCAGGGGTACTGCTTCCGGCTGGAGCTCTGACGGCGGGCGCGACGAATCACGTGGACGGCCACCCCCGGCTGTTCCGGGATGCCCGGTTTGGGGTCTACCCTTCCGGTACCGCTGGGGGTGACGTCCGTGCGCCTTACACCGAAGACACCGGAAGTGCGCGTACCGCGGCTGGTCGGCCTGATGGCCGTGGACGCGCGCGAGAGAGCCGAGGCCGGCGGTGTGCTGCTGGCGGCTCCTGACCGGCCCGACTTCCATCTGACCGTCGTCGACTACGTGGTGCGGCAGTACCCGCTGCCGGGCGTCGAGGTGCCCCTCGGCGCCGTCGTCACCGTGTGGTTCGACCTCGGCGACGGTGAGGGCGGCGGCGGTGCGGGAGTGCGCGAGCCGCGCCGTCCCGGGCCCCCGATGGGCGGGCTGTACCGGGAGCTCGACGAGCCGGGCGAGGCGTTCGAGGCGCTCTGGCCTGCGTGATTCCGGGCTGCGGCGTAGATGCCGGTGCCGAGGTGCTCGCTCGGTTTCCGGCTGCTGCGGGGCCGGCTTCGGTTTCCGGCTGCTGCGGGGCCGGCTTGCGCCTACTTGACGCCGCGGTGCAGGGCCACGATCCCGCCCGTCAGGTTGCGCCACGCCACCTTCGACCAGCCCGCCTTCTGCAGCCGCTGCGCGAGCGCGGGCTGGTCGGGCCAGTCGCGGATGGACTCGGCGAGATAGACGTACGCGTCGGGGTTGGACGACACGGCGCGCGCCACGGGCGGCAGGGCGCGCATCAGGTACTCGGTGTAGACGGTGCGGAACGGCGCCCAGGTCGGGTGCGAGAACTCGCAGATCACGACCCGCCCGCCCGGCTTCGTCACGCGGTACAGCTCGCTCAGCGCGGCGTCCGTGTCCTGGACGTTGCGCAGACCGAAGGAGATCGTCACCGCGTCGAAGGTGTCGTCCCGGAACGGCAGCTTCGTCGCGTCGCCCGCCGTGAACGGCATCCAGGGGTGGCGCCGCTTGCCGACCTGGAGCATGCCGAGCGAGAAGTCGCACGGCACGACGTACGCGCCGGTCTGCGCGAACGGCAGCGAGGACGTCGCCGTACCGGCGGCCAGGTCCAGGATCTTCTGCGCGGGCCGGGCGTCGACGGCCTTCGCGACCTCCTTGCGCCACAGCCGGGCCTGGCCCAGGGACAGCACGTCGTTGGTGAGGTCGTACCGTTCCGCCACGACGTCGAACATCGAAGCGACTTCGTGCGGCTGCTTGTCCAGGGATGCGCGGGTCACGGGCCCATTGTGGCAGTACGGGCCGGGCAGCCCTCAGGCGCCCGGCCCGTACGGCCTCCTCCGGTCGGGTCGGATCGGATCGGATCGGATTGGGTCGGGTCCGGTCGGCTCAGGGCAGCAGCCGCGGCCTCCGCTTCGCCGCGACGTCCTCGACCCAGCCGAACAGCACGATCGCCACGCCGATCAGCACCCAGCCGATGCCGAACATGAACCACTGGCTCTCCAGCGGCAGATATTTCTCGAACGCGGGGACGTTCCAGAACTGGTCGATCAGCGGAACGGCCAGGATCAGCGCCACCTCGTGCCAGAGGTAGAGCGTGACGGCACGGCTGTTGAAGACCGTCACGATCCGGTCCAGCCGCTTGAAGCGGGCCAGCCACGCGAAGTCCATGTGGAAGTACGACTTGGAGTACATCAGCAGCGTCACGAAGCCCGCCGACCACAGGGCCTGGGCGAGCGGGATGTCGTCCAGGTCGTACGTGCCGTACTCCCCCTGGTGGCTGAAGGCCCACCAGCCGCCGATCGCGAGCAGCAACAGCGAGCCGGCGACCACCGGGCCCGGCTTCCAGCGCTGGAGCACGCCGTCGCGGTGCGCGAAGCCGAGCAGCCAGCAGAACAGGAAGGTGGCGAGGTCCGTGAGCGCGCTGCCGAGGCGGCCGTCCGGCGGGGTCCACACCGTCTCGAAGACGACGACGGGGACGAGGGACAGCAGCAGGACCGGTACGGGTGCCAGGCGGAACACTCTGAGCAGTACCGGGGAGAGCAGCACGAACCAGAGGTAGGTGCGGAGGTACCAGAGCACCGCCCAGGCCTGTTCGCCCCACGCGTTGCCCGGGGGGTCGCCGAGCGGGACCACCCAGTAGAGGATGTTCGCGCGCGGGATCCAGCCGTGGATCATCATCGCGATCACGATGAAGAAGCCGAAGACCCACAGGGGGATCAGGAGCCTGCGCATGCGGCTTCTGATCACCTTGAGTGCGGGGCGCTCCAGGGATCTGGCCATCAGGGTGCCGGCGAGGGCGAACATCACGCCCATGGAGGGGAAGACGAGGCCGGCCCAGGGCCATTCGAAGGTGTGGTACGCGACGACTCTTATCAGCGCGATTGCGCGTAGCGCGTCGAAGTAGCGGTCTCGGGTTTTGGGGGCGCCCTCTTGTTTGGGCGCGCCCTGCGAGCCCCCTACGTCGGGGTGGGCGCCGTTGTCGGGCGCACCCGCCGTCGTGGGCACAGCGGTAGCGGCGCTGCTGCCTTCGGCGGTACTGGTGCCACTGCCCGCAGCGGTAGCGGGCGGCAGCGCCACCCCTCGCCTGTGTGTCCCCACTCAGCTCACCCCCGCCGGGGTGCCGACCTCGCCCGTGCGCTTGAGTTTCTGCCAGCGCAGGCGGCCGCCTGTGAGGGCGGTGACGCAGGAGTGGATGAGGACGAGGTACATCATCTGGCGGTACGCGAGCTGCTGCAGCGGGAGCATCAGCAGATAGCGGTACTGCTCGCGGTCGAGCCGGAACGCGTAGGCCGCGCAGACGAGTTGGACGGCCAGGACAGCGAGCCAGGCGAGCAGCGACGCCTTGAAGTCCACGAAGATCATCGAGTAGACGGTGAACATGTCGATCAACGGGGCGAACACCGGCGTGACGATCTGGAAGAGCACCACGAGCGGCATGCCGACGCGGCCGAAGCGACCCGAAGGGCCCTTGTCCGTGAGCGACTTGCGGTGCTTCCACAGCGCCTGCATCGTGCCGTAGCTCCAGCGGTAGCGCTGGCTCCACAGCTGCTTCAGGGAACCGGGCGCCTCGGTCCAGGCCCGTGCGTGCTCCTCGTAGACGACCCGCCAGCCCTCGCGGTGCAGGGCGATGGTGATGTCCGTGTCCTCGGCGAGCGTGTCCTCGCTCATGCCGCCCACGGCGAGCACCGCGTCGCGGCGGAACGCGCCGATCGCGCCCGGGATGGTGGGCATGCAGCGCAGCAGGTCGTACATGCGGCGGTCGAGGTTGAAGCCCATGACGTACTCGATGTGCTGCCAGGCCCCGATCACGGTCCTGCGGTTGCCGACCTTGGCGTTGCCCGCCACGGCGCCGACCTCCGGATCGGCGAAGGGCTGCACGAGCCGGTGCACGGTGTCCGGCTCGAAGACCGTGTCGCCGTCCATCATCACGACGATGTCGTACGAGGCGTTGCGTACGCCGTTGTTGAGGGCGGCGGGCTTGCCCGCGTTCTCCTGGCGGATGACGCGGACGTTGGGCAGGCCGAGGGACTCGGCGATGTCCGAGGTGCCGTCCGTGGAGCCGTCGTCGACGACGATGATCTCGATCGGATGGGTGCTCTGCGCGAGCGAGTTGAGGGTGTTGGCGATGCACTCCTTCTCGTTGTACGCGGGCACGATCACGCTCACCGGGCGGGTGACCCCGGGCCCCCAGTTGAAGCGGCGTCTGTTGCGCTGTCTGTAGTGGCGGCGGGCGAGGATCAGCATCATCCCGAACCGGCCCATGACGGCGACGCCGACCACGGCGAGCCCGGTCGCGAGCCCCGGCACCGTCCACTCCGCGACGGCGACGGCCCAGAGGAGCGCCCTGCCCTCCCAGAGGGTGGCGCCGGTGGCGGTGCGGTGGGCGGCCGTGAGGGACGAGGCGTTGCCCTGCCGGCCGTCGCTCTGCCGGCCGTCGCTCTGCTGCCCGTTCGCCTGCTGCCCGCTCCCCTGCTGGCCGGTGGGCAGTTGACCTGCCGCCTGCTGCCCCGCGGCCTGCTGATCACCGGCCTGCTGACCGTCGTTCTGCCGGTCGGCGTTCTGCTCTTGCATGGCGCCGCTGATGGTGGTGAAGGTGTAGCCCTTCGCCTTCATCTTCTTGATGTACGTGCCGAGCGCCTTGACGGTCTGGGAGCGGTCGCCGCCCGCGTCGTGGAAGAGGACCGACGCGCCCTCGCCGTCCTCCGGCGTGGCCCACTTGATGATCTTCGAGACGCCAGGCTTCTTCCAGTCGTCGCTGTCGGTGTCGACGAAGACGCTGGTGTAGCCCTGGGCGCCGAGCTCCTTGTAGACGGGCCAGCTGAAGTTGTCGATGGCGTCCGTCTCCGAGGAGTACGGCGCGCGGAACAGGGTGGTCGTGATACCCGCGGCACCCGCCAGCGCCAGCTGCGTCTGCTGCATCTCGCGCGTGATCCGCGCACTGCTCTGGTACGAGAGGTCGACGTGCGTGAAGGTGTGGATGCCCACCTCGTTGCCCTGCTCCACGAGGTCCTTCACGATGCCCGGATAGCGCGAGACCATCGAGCCGACCAAGAAGAACGTGCCCGGTACGTCGTTCTCCTCGAGCACCTTGAGGACTTGCGGTGTCCACGTGGGGTTCGGGCCGTCGTCGAAGGTGAGCGCGATGGTCTTCTCCGGCACGGACCGGGTCTGCGCCTGACCGCCCCGGAAGGTCAGGATCGGTCCGCCGTCGAGGACGTCGTCGGGGACCTTGCTGGAGCTGGCTCCGGTGCGTACCCGCTGGTCGCCTCCGACCTCGGCGCGCAGATACCCGTCGAGCAGCATCACGCTGGTGAGCGCCAGGAGAAGCAGCGCGGCGAGGATCACGCGCGGTTTCTGCAGGGCCGCGGCCTTGCGGCCGGCCCACTCGATCCGGGTGGGGGCGCGCCGCCGACCGCGCTGGGGCGTCGTCGTGTGGGGGGTCATGAGTCTGAGTGCGTTCCGGTCAGTTGGCGCCTGCGGAGGCGGACGCGGCGGCGGAGGGGGCGGAGGTGGGCGCGGCGCCGGTGGGAAGGCCCGAGGGCGGGGTACCGGTGGGCTGCGCGGGGGGAGTGCCGGTGGGCGCGATGCCGCCCTGGGGCCCGGCTCCGGGGACATTGGAGCCGGCGGCGCCACCGAAGGGCAGGAGCGCCGACGGGGTGAGCGAGGTGCCCCACCCCATGAACGCCATGCCGAGTACGGCCGCGTAGCCGATGCAAACGACACCGACGAGAAGGCCGATACGGCGCAGCAGACGTGCCCTGCGCCCGGAGTTGTCAACGAACACGGGCCCCGCTTCGGACCCGTTGCCGCGCTTACGGCGGCGGCCGCGCGACGCGCGGTTTTCGATGGCAGGCTCAGAATGCATTCCCCGATGTTAGGACTTCTTTATTCGGCGAAAACCCTCATTTCGCTGTGCGAGGCCCATGAGAAGCGTCTTAACCTGTATTTTCGCTGAGAGATTCAACCCCACCGGGCGCGGGCATTTTTGACCTGCTAACAGATTTTGTGTCCCGATTTGTACGTCCGATTGGTACCGATTGAAGGGCCTCCCCTGTGAATTCCACAAAACCTTCCCGCCTTCGTCGAGGCCGCCCGAATGTGAGAAGTTCTCACTCCGGAAGCACAGTTTGTTTCCGTTCTGCGACACAAATCACGAGAGCGGGTGCGTACGCGATGAGGAGTTTCCTGAAGCCGGTTGCCGGGCTCGTCTGCCTGGTGGCTCTGGCCTGTGCCGGGTGCTCCTCGGGCGGAAACGGGTCTTCGGATGCGGCTGCCGGCAAGGCGCCGGCGGCCGGCACATCGCCTGAGCAAACGCAGTCGCCGTCGGAGTCGGGGACATCGACCACCGGGTACGAGCCCTACGTCAGCGCCACAACCGCATCGGACACGGACACCTCCGGCTCACCGTCGACGTACAACCTCGCGTTCGTGATCGCGGACGGCAGCGATTGCACTCCCGTGTGGGGCGGGACGACGGACATCGACAACTCGGCCGTGGCGTCCCGGATTTCGGAGCTGACCTCTTCGGGCGGCGGCGACATACGGGTCTCCTTCGGCGGCGCGTCCGGCAAGGAGCTCGCCTCTACCTGCGACAGCGCGTCCGAACTCGCCGACGCCTACGCGAAGGCGCTCGACGCCGCCGGTGCGACACAGGCGGACTTCGACATCGAGGGCGACGAACTCACCGACTCCGACTCCGTCGCCCTGCGCTCCGAAGCCATCGCGCTGCTGCAGAAGAAGCGCGATCTGCAGGTCTCGTTCACACTGCCCGTGATGCCCTCGGGCCTCGACGACGAGGGCCTGGCGCTGCTGGAGTCCGCCAACGACCACGGCGTGAAGGTCTCCACGGTCAACATCATGACGATGAACTACGGCGAGTCGTACGGCGGCGACATGGGCGACTACGCCATCACGTCGGCCAAGGCGGCCCACGACCAGCTGGAGGACGTCTTCGGCCTCTCGGACGCGAACGCCTGGAAGGGGCTCGCCCTCACGTCGATGATCGGCGACAACGACATCGTCGGCGAGACCTTCACGCTCGCCGACGCCGCCCAACTCCGGTCGTTCGCCGAGGAGAAGAGCATCGCCTGGCTCTCCATGTGGGCCACGTTCCGCGACCAGCAGTGCGACGACGATGACTCGTCGTCGGACGACGCGGCGACCGACTGCAGTGGCGTGACGCAGGCCGCCGGGGCGTTCGCGGAGGCCTTGTCGGGCTGAGAACCGGGCTGAGAGCCGGGGCTGAGAATCCGGCCGAGAGTCGGGCCGAGAATCCGGCTGAGAGTCGGCCCGAGAGCGGGGGCTACCGGCGCCGGTGCACCAACCGGCCCGCACACACCGTGGCGACGCACACCCTGTCCGCGTCGAAGACCGCGAGGTCGGCGCGCCCGCCGCCGGTGATCGCGGTCTTCCGCGCACCCGGCAGCACAGCGACATCGCTCCGCGCGGCGGCAGCCCGCAGCTCGCCCGTGCCGGCGTACTGCTCCAGGACCGCGGTCGCGCCCGACTTCAGTACCGCGTGCACCCGTTCACGCGGCGACGGCGCGTCGGGCAGCGGCCCCTCGTGGACGAGCGCGGGACCGAGCACTCCGGGCCACTGCCGCACCCGGGCGTCCGGAAACCGCGCGCGCAGCTCCTCGAGCGGGCCGACAGCGGCGACCCGGTCGCCGCGCACGGCGACGGCACCGCCCTTGACGGGCTCCGAATCCCAGCTCGGGCGGAGCTCGTCGGCGGCGTGAATGGTCAGCACAGGGACCCTGTCGGAACTGAGGCTCGGACTAGTTGGAGGCGAGGAGCTTCAGCTCCGGATGCGCCGTGCCGCCCTCGATCGCGGTGGACGAGATGTGCGAGACGACGCGGTCGTCGGCGGGGTCGTTCGCCGGGTCGTCGTGCACGACGAGGTGCTCGTAGGTCGTGCTCCGCTGAGCGGGGACGCGCCCTGCCTTCCTGATCAGGTCGATGATCTCGAGCCGGTTGGACCGGTGCTTGGCGCCGGCCGACGAGACCACGTTCTCCTCCAGCATGATCGACCCCAGGTCGTCCGCACCGTAGTGCAGCGAGAGCTGTCCGATCTCCTTGCCGGTGGTCAGCCACGAGCCCTGGATGTGGGCGACGTTGTCGAGGAAGAGCCGCGCGATCGCGATCATCCGCAGGTACTCGAAGATCGTGGCCTGCGTGCGGCCCTTCAGGTGGTTGTTCTCGGGCTGGTAGGTGTACGGGATGAAGGCCCGGAAGCCGCCCGTCCGGTCCTGTACGTCGCGGATCATCCGCAGGTGCTCGATGCGCTCGGCGTTGGTCTCGCCCGTGCCCATGAGCATGGTGGAGGTGGACTCGACACCGAGGTTGTGCGCCGCCTCCATGATCTCCAGCCAGCGCTCGCCGGACTCCTTGAGCGGCGCGATGGCCTTGCGTGGACGCGCGGGGAGCAGTTCCGCACCGGCACCGGCGAAGGAGTCGAGCCCGGCCTCGTGGATACGGGTGATGGCCTCCTCGACCGACACCTTCGAGATCCGGGCCATGTGCTCGACCTCGCTCGCCCCCAGGCTGTGGATGACGAGCTGCGGGAACTCCTTCTTGATGGCGGCGAAGTGCTTCTCGTAGTACTCGACGCCGAAGTCCGGGTGGTGGCCGCCCTGGAACATGATCTGCGTCCCGCCGAGCTCGACGGTCTCGGCGCAGCGCCGCAGGATGTCGTCGAGGTCGCGCGTCCAGCCCTTGGCGGTGTCCTTGGGCGCGGCGTAGAAGGCGCAGAACTTGCACGCCGTGACGCACACGTTCGTGTAGTTGATGTTGCGCTCGATGATGTACGTCGCGATGTGCTCGGTGCCCGCGTACCGGCGGCGGCGTACGGCGTCGGCGGCGGCGCCCAGTGCGTGCAGCGGCGCGTCGCGGTAGAGGACGAGCGCCTCTTCGGGAGTGATCCGTCCGCCCGAGGCAGCACGGTCGAGCACGGCTGTGACATCAGTTGAGGTGAGGTCGGCCTTCTCGGTCACCGGGCTCCCCTTCGTAGGGTTCGTAAGGCCTCTGGGGCTTTCGTGAGGCCCTCTGGGGCTCTGGACGGACCGATCCAGCGTACGCCAGCGCCTTCGGGCGGCTGACGTCAGGCCAGGTACGACCGCATGTCCGCCGAGGTCAGGCCCGGTACGAGCCGGGTACGCGCACCACTGGCCCGCCGCCCGGCCGCTTGCCCGGCTATTACTGCCTCCACCCCGCGCCGCGCCCCCGGAAGCCGCCGAATCCATGGGCCACAACCACCCCAAAGCCCCCTTCCGTACCATGGCCACTCCAACGACCGGGGGAGGACTCACCCATGGAAGCGCTGGCGCCGGACGACGCCCATGAGATAGCCGGTTACCCGCTGCGAGCCCGGCTGGGCGAGGGCGGCATGGGGATGGTGTATCTGTCGCACACCCGTGGCGGTCAGCCGGTGGCGCTGAAGGTGGTCCGGCGCGAGTACGCGCAGGACCCGGAGTTCCGGCGGCGCTTCACCCAGGAGGTCACGGCCGCGCGCCGGGTACAGGGCCCGTACACCGCGCCCGTGTTGGACAGCTTCACCGAGGGACCCGAGCCCTGGCTCGCCGTCAGCTACGTTCCGGGGCCGTCGCTTTCGTCCGCCGTGTACCAGCACGGGCCGCTCCCCCTGCGGACCGTGCTGCAGTTGACGGCGGGCATCGCGGAGGCCCTGGGGACCATCCACGCGGCAGGGGTCATCCACCGCGACCTCAAGCCCTCCAATGTGCTGCTCGCCTCCGACGGACCGCGCGTCATCGACTTCGGCATCGCCCGCGCCGCCGACACCACCGCCCTGACCGGCACGGACGTACGGCTCGGCACACCCGGCTACATGGCGCCGGAGCAGGCCATGGGCGGCGAGGTCACCCCAGCCCTGGACGTCTTCGCGCTCGGCCTCGTCGCCCACTTCGCCGCGACCCGCAGCCATCCGTACGGAGAGGGCTCCTCGCACGCGCTGCTGTACCGGATCGTCTCCGCCGACCCGGACCTCACCACGTGCCCAGCCGAGCTGCACGGCATCATCGCCGCCTGCCTCGCCAAGAACCCCGCCGACCGGCCCACTCCCGCCCAGATCATCGAGGCTTGTCATGCGCTCGCCGGGGCGGAGGGACTGGTACGCCACGAGGGCTGGTGGCTGCCGCCGGCCGTGGCGCAGCAGATAGCCCAGCAGGAACAGACGTTGCGCCTGCACCTCTCCAGTGCCGCCCCCGCGACGCCGGTGGCGGCCCCCACGCCTCAGCCGCCCCAAGCCGCGTACCAGAACCAGATGCCGGGGACCCCTCAGGCGTCTCCGATTCCGACGCAGCCCGCCCACTCCCCGGCGACCGCCTTCGCGGCCGCCGCCCCGACACAGCCCGCGCACTCTCCGGAGGGCTCCTTCGCGGCCGCACCCACCGCGCCGACGTATCAGCCGCTGTCCGGGCACTCGTCCGCACAGCCCTCGTATCAGCCGCCGTACCAGTCCCCGAACCAGCCGCCGCTTGCGCCCGCATCGGCTCCGACTGTTGCGTCGGCTCAGTCCGCTCCGGCAGCCGGCCGCCGTCGCACAGGGCTGATCGCGGCGATCGCGGTCGTGGGCGTGCTGGCCGTCGGCGGCGGCTCGGTCGCCGCATACCAGCTGATGGCGGACAACGCCGGGAACACCACGGCCTCCGGGAAATCCGGTTCGGATTCCAAGGCAGCGGACGACACGAGCGGCAATGCCGCCGACGCGGACGCCAGTCCGTCGGCGGACGAGGACGCGCCGAAGACGGAGCCCGGGTGGCAGGTCAGCGCCCAGAACAAGGTCCTGGTGCTGCGCGCCCCCAAGTACTACCCGAACGCCAAGGACGTCGGCTCGGGCACGCTGTGCGACCCCTCCGACGTCACGACGCTCGACATCAACAAGCTCACGGTCGAACTCAACGACGGTTACGTCCCGAGTTCCGGCCAGTGGCTCACCTACACGGACTGCCCCGACCCCATCGCCTACAACGGCATCCGCCTCGCCGACGAGAGCGGCGCCATCGGCATCACCACCGAACGCCGCCCCACGCCCAGCGAATGCCGCGCCACCGCGCGCGAGGCGAGCGTCCCCAACCCGATCCCGCTGAGCAAGATCAGGAACGACTCGCTGCTCAAGACCGGCACCGGTCTGTGCATCGAGTCCAGCGACGGACCCGTCATCCACCTGCGGATCACCAAGGTGAACAAGGACCAGAACGACAACCTCCGGACATACGTCTTCGAGGCCACCCAGTGGAAGCCCGAATGACGTGACCGGCTGGGCCTACGCCTGCAGCAGCTCCACCCGTACGTCCGCCGGGAAGCCCGTCGTCGGTCCGACCCGGCGGGCGAACTCCGAGACGCCCTTCAGCTGGGCGTCGCCGAGGCGGAAGTCGAGCGTCGTGAAGTAGCGCTCCAGCACGCTCTCGTCGAAGGCCTCCCAGCGGGCCGCCTGCTCCGCGACCTTGGTGACCTCCTCCAGCGAGAGGTCGCGGGAGGCGAGGAACGCCTCGTGGACCTTGCTCACGATGACGGGCTCGCGCTCCAGGTAGTCGCGCCGGGCCGCCCATACGGCGAAGACGAACGGCAGGCCCGTCCACTCCTTCCACATGGCGCCCAGATCGTGCACCTTCAGGCCCAGGCGCGGGGCGTCGTGCAGATTGGCGCGCAGCGCGGCATCCCCGATGAGCACGGCGGCCTCCGCCTCCTGCATCATCACGCCGAGGTCGGGCGGGCACGTGTAGTAGTCCGGCTGCACGCCGTAGCGCTCGGCCAGCAGCAGCTGGGCGAGGCGCACGGACGTACGCGAGGTCGAGCCGAGGGCGACGCGGGCGCCGTCGAGCTGCTCGAGCGGCACCTGCGTGACGATCACGCAGGACATGACAGGACCGTCGCAGCCGACCGCGATATCGGGGAAGGCGACGAGCCGGTCGGCGTTCCTGAGGAATTCCACGAGGGTGATGGGCCCGATGTCGAGTTCGCCCTGCACCAGTCGCTCGCTGAGCTTTTCAGGGGTGTCCTTGGTGAGCTCGAAGTCGAGGAGCGTTCCGGTCCGCGCAAGCCCCCAGTACAGGGGCAGGCAGTTCAGGAACTGGATGTGGCCGACACGCGGCCGGGAGCGACGAGGGCCGGTGCTGAAGCCCGGCCCGGTGGGTGAGTCCTGTGAGTCCGCGGGTGAGTTGTCCACATCGCGAGATTAGACCCATGGAGTACGGTGCAGGACGCGGGGTCCCCCATCTGGCACTTTTAGGGAGCAGCGTCAACCTTATTTGCATCACTCAAACATATGGGTGACGTGATCTTGCCCACTATTGCTTTCGGTGGCCTGCGTGCTACGCTCGCCGCAAGTTGCAGTTTGGTTTCCCTTGCAGTACAGAGCCTGCGGAGCATGTGACCGCGGGCTCTCGTCGTATTCAGACTTTTGCATTGTTTAACAAGGCAGGTTCTGGAGCAGGGCAACCCTTTGGCCCAAGGAGGGCTTATGGCTACCGGAACCGTTAAGTGGTTCAACGCCGAAAAGGGCTTTGGATTCATCGCCCAGGAAGGCGGGGGCCCCGACGTCTTCGTCCACTACTCCGCGATCAACGCGTCCGGGTTCCGTTCCCTCGAGGAGAACCAGGCCGTGAGCTTCGACGTCACGCAGGGTCCGAAGGGCCCGCAGGCGGAGAACGTCACCCCGATGTAGTCGGGGTCCCGAGGACACTCGGGATCTGATCCGGAACCGGATAGCAGTACCCAAGGAGCCCAGCGCCGACCCGGCGCAGGGCTCCTGCCTTTTTCTCGCTTCTCCCTGCCGTTCACGCCTTCTCGACCAGCGGCGCGACGCGCTTCGCCGGCGGGCCGTGCGCGTTCACCTCCGCGTGGCCCCCGTATCCGCGCCGCCACCCATACGTACGCGCCCCCACCCATGCGTACGCCGCCGGTCGTGGGGAATGTCAGGCGAGCGCCGCACGTGCCGCGACCGCGTCGTCCGGGTCCCAGCCGTCGCCGGGGACGGACGCGAGCAGCAGACGGGTGTACGGATCCGCCGGATCGGTGAGGACACAGCGGGTCGGGCCCTGTTCGACGACCCGGCCGCGGCGCATGACCAGTACCTCGTCGGTGATGTGCTGGACCACGGCCAGGTCGTGACTGACGAAGACCAGGGCGACTCCGGTGTCCCGGCGGATGTCGTCGAGCAGCTCCAGGATCTGCGCCTGGACCGAGACGTCCAGGGCGGCGACCGCCTCGTCCAGAACGAGCACCCGGGGCTCGACGGCCAGGGCGCGGGCAATCGCCAGCCGCTGCCGTTGGCCACCCGACAGCTGCCGGGGCCTCGCCCCCGCCTCCCGTCCGCCGAGCCCCACCCGCTCAAGGAGTTCGCCGGCCAGTGCCTCGTCGCGGCCGTGCAGCCGCAGTGCGGTCCGCAGGCACTGGCCGGCCGTGAGCCTGGGGTCGAGCGAGACGTACGGATCCTGGAAGACCATCTGGATCTCCCGCGCACGGGCCAGTCGTGCGGCCCGACTGCGCGGTGTCCGCGCGGCCCTTGGGCGGCCGCCGACGGTGACGGTCCCCGAATCCGGCCGCACCAGGCCGACCAGCATCCGCGCCACGGTCGTCTTGCCCGATCCGGACTCCCCGACGATGCCGACGGATCCGCCGGGTGCCACCCGGAACGACACGTCCTCCGCGGCCGTGAGCCGGCCGCCGCCGGGCAGGGGGTAGGTCTTGGCCAGGCCGTCCACGACGAGCAGCTCGTCCGCCATGTCGTCCTTGGCCGGCGGTCCGGCCGCCACACCGTTCGTCATCCGGTGCTCCTTTCCGCGGTGGCGGGCACCGCTGCGGGTATACGGCGGCACGCGGCCGTACCGCCGTCCGCCAGGGCCACCGGTGCCGGGGGCCAGGTCTCGCAGGCGGGCTCCGCGTCCGGGCAGCGTGACGCGAACGGGCAGCCCGTGAAGGCGTCCCCAAGGGACGGCGGACGTCCGGGGATGGGCTTCAGCCGGCGTGGGGCCGCGCCCAGGGTGGGCGAGCAGGACAGCAGACCGCGGGTGTAGGGGTGGGCGGGGTCCGAGAACAGGGCGCGGGCGGTGCGTTCCTCGACGACGCGGCCCGCGTACATCACGTACACACGGTCGCAGTAGGCGGCCGCCAGGTGCAGATCGTGGGTGATGAAGAGAAGACCGGCGCTGTGCTCCGCTCGCAGGGTGCGCAGCAGGACCAGGATCTCGGCCTGCGTGGTGACGTCGAGGGCGCTGGTCGCCTCGTCGGCGAGCAGCAGCCGTGGTCGCGCGGCCAGGGCGCCCGCGATGACGACGCGTTGGAGCATGCCGCCGGACAGTTCGTGCGGGCGCTGGCGCATCCGGCGCTCCGGATCGGACAGTCCGACCGCTTCGAGGAGGCCGACGGCCTGGCTCCGGTCGGCGCCGCGCTCGAGGAGGAAGTCGCCGATGCGGCGTACGGGGTTGAGGGCGGCGCGCGGGTCCTGGTGGACCATGGCGACGGTGCGGGCGCGGTGCCTGCGGAGGTCCTCGCCGGTGAGGGAGAGGACGTCGGCGCCCTCGACACGTACCGTGCCGGATGCCGCGGCTCCGCTCGGCAGCAGGCCCAGCGCGGCCTTCGCCGTCGTCGACTTGCCGGATCCGGACTCGCCGACGAGGCCGACGACCTCGCCCTCCCCGATGCGGAGGCCGACGTCGTCCAGGAGCGGCCGGGCGGCGCCCGGCACCTCCACGGTCAGCTGGTCGATGGTGAGCAGCATCAGCCCTCCCTCCCGAGCCGGTCGGCCGCCCAGACGCCGACCACGTTGAAGGACACGACCACCGCGGCGATGGCGGTGCCGGGGACGAGGGCGGGCAGCATGGCGCCCTGGACGACGGCGGCCTGCCCTTCCTGCACCATCAAGCCCCAGTCGGAGCTGGGGGGTTGGGCACCGAAGCCCAGGTAGGACAGGGTCGCGAGCGACATCAGCGCCTCGCCGAACAGCACCACGAGATAGCCGACGACGGCACGGCCCAGATTGGGCACGAGGTGCAGGGCGCAGATGCGGACGCCGCCCATGCCCTGGACCCGGTAGGCGTCGACGTACGGCTTGCGGGTCTCGGACAGGGCGAGCGAGCGGGTGTACTTGGCGACGGTCGGCGTGTACGCGAGGCCCAGGGCCAGCACGGACGTGGTCATGCCGGTGCCGAAGACGGCAATGATCAGGACGGTGAACAGCAGCCCGGGGAAGGCGTACATGACGTCCGTCAGCCGGGAGACGAAAGCGTCCACCCAGCCGCCGCGCCAGGCGGCGAGCACGCCGAGGGTGACACCGAGCAGTGCGGCCACCGCGAGCAGCAGCAGCGGCGCGACCAGGCTGGAGCGGGCCCCGTACAGGACGCGCGAGAGCAGGTCCTGGCCGGAGGAGTCGGTGCCCAGCAGATGGTCGGCGCTGGTGCCGGCGAGCGAGGCGGACAGGTCGATCGCGTCGGGGGCGTACGGCGCGAGGACGGGTGCCAGCGCCGCGGCGAGGACCACCAGGGCCAGGAATCCGGCGGCGATCGATACGCCGACGGGGCGGCGGGTCCGTATGCGGACCGGGGTGAGGGTGAGTGCGGTCATGCGGTGCGGGCCTCCCTCACGCGCGGGTCGAGGAGCGGGTGCACCAGGTCGACCAGGGTGGTGACCGCGATATAGCCGGTGACCATGAGCAGCAGGACGGCCTGGGCGACGGGGAAGTCATGGGTGTTGATCGCGCCGACGAGCAGGGAGCCGATCCCGCTGATGCCGAAGGCGGTCTCCACGACGACGGTGCCTGCGAGCATTCCGGCCATGACCAGGCCGCACATGGTGATGATCGGGCCGAGCGCGTTGCGCAGGACGTGCCGGCGGACGATCTCGCGCTCCGGGACACCGGAGGCACGTGCCGCCTCGACATGGTCGGAGGCGGCGGCGTCCGCCATGGCCTGCCGGGTAACCCGGCTGATGATGGCGAGGGCGCCGAGCGCCAGCGACAGCGCGGGCAGCGTGAGGTGGTGCAGCGTCCCGGCGAAGCCCTCGCCGGTGCCCGTCACCGGGAACCAGCCGAGCTGCACACCGAAGAGCGAGACGAGCGCGATCGCCGCGACGAAGGACGGTACGGACGCGGCGAGCGTCGTACCGCCGACCACCGCCGAGTCCACCCAGCTGGACTGCCTGACCGCGGCGAGGATGCCCGCGCCGACGCCGAACACCACGAACAGCAGCGTCGCGTAGGCGACGAGCTGCAGCGTCGTCGGCATGCGCGCCCCGACCAGGTCGGCCACCTGGTCTCCGTACTTGAAGGAGCGGCCGAGGTCCAAGTGCAGGCAGTCCCACAGCCACCGGCCGTACTGGACGACCAGCGGTTCGTCGAGGTGGTACTGCGCGCGGACGGCCGCGAGCCGGTCGGGCGTGAGCTTGTCGCGGCCGCCGGCCAGGAACACGGCGGGGTCGCCGGGCGCCGCGTACACGGCCGCGAAGATGACGAACGAGGCAGCGAACAGCGTGGCCAGGAATCCGGCCACGCGTCGCGCTATCCGGGCGGGCATGGTGCGTCAGCCCTTCTTGGCGCCCAGTGCGGCCGCCCATGGGTAGTAGAGGTACGCCTGCGAGGCGGGCGGGCCGGTCAGCTCGCTGTTGAGCACGAGCACGGACGGCACCTGCGCCACGGGGATCCACACTGCGGCGTCCGAGAACCGCTGCTCCACGTCGATCACGAGCTTCGCCCGCTCGGCGTCGTCGAGGGTGCCGAGGGCCTGGTGGACCTTCTCGTCGTACGTCGAGTCCTTGAATCCCACCCAGTTGTTGGACGAGTCGGACAGGCCGTTGTCGTAGAAGCCGATCGGGTCCGCCTTGGAGATGTACCAGTCACCCGCGAGCACATCGATGTCGGCGCGGGCCGCCGGGTCGCTGTAGAACTCCTCGAACTGCGCGGTCGGCACGGTCTTGATCTCGCCCTTGAGGCCGATGCGCTGGAGCGCGGCTCGTACGGCGTTGGCGATGACGGTGCGGCCCTGGCTGCTGTCGGTGCCGATGACGATGGGCTCGGTGGGCGCACCGGCATCCTTCACCAACTGCTTTGCCTCGGCGATGTCGTCGGCGTCGGGCGATGCGGGCGCCGCCTTGTCCAGCTCCTTCTGCGCGGCCTCGAACTCCGCCTTCTCGTAGCCCCAGGCGCCGGATCCCACCGGGCTCGCCCAGGGCTCCACGAGCCCGCCGTAGCCGGACTTGGCGATACCGGCCCGGTCGATGGCGAGCGACAGCGCCTGCCGGATCTTCGGGTCCTTGAGGCCGCCGCGGTCGGTGGGGATGAGGACGAGTGAGGCGGTCGAGGGGCCGTAGTACTGGCTGAGGCCCTTGGTGCCGCGCAGGGCGGAAGCGGTGTTGGGCGATTCGGCGTACGTGCCGTCGGCGGCCCCGGTCTTCAGGGCGTTGACCAGCGCGCTGTCGGCGGCCCAGCGGAAGACGACCTCCTGGGTGAGCGGCTTGGTGCCCCAGTACCCGTCGTACGCCCGGATGGTGATCGAGTCGCCGGACTTCCAGCTGCCCAGCTCGTACGGGCCGGAGCAGGCGTCGCCCTGGCCGGGTGTGCCGAAGTCCTTGCCGGCCTTCGTCACCTGCTCCTTGTTCCAGACGATGCCAGCGTCGCCCGCGAGCGCCTTGGTGAACAGGGCGTCGGGTGCCTTGAAGCGGATGGTGATCTCGTCGCCGCCGGTCTTCTTCATCGAGGCGACGTTGGTGAACTCGTCGCTCTGCTCCATGTCCGGGTCGGCGTGCCGCTTCAGGCTCCACAGCACGTCGTCTGCGGTGAGCTCGGAGCCGTCGTGGAAGGTGACGCCGTCGCGGACGGTCAGGACGAGGGTCTTGTCGTCGGGGGTCGCGGCCTTCTCGGCGAGGAAGGGCTTGACCGTCATGTCGGGCTGCAGCTGGTAGAGCCGTTCGCAGACGTTGGTGAGGACGACGCGTCCGGCGCTGGTGCCCTGCGAGTCGAGGTCGAGGGAGTCCGGTTCGTCCTCCAGCAGCCAGTTCACCTTGGTGACCTGGCCCTTGGCGGTGGGCGTGGTGGGGGTCAGCGCGAGCTTCGCGGCATCGGCGGGCTTGCCGGTGGTGGCCGCCGTGTCGGCGCCGCTGCAGCCCGCCGTGGTGAGCACGGTCGCGGCGACCAGGCCGGCGGCCGCCGCCATCCGCTTGTTCGTCGTCGTCATCGGATGAACTCCTGTGTCAGCTGGGACAGTCGGTGGGGACGTCGGCGCCCGGGCCGTCGTAGAGGTTCCAGGGCAGGTGCTGGTAGTCGCGGTCGCAGGGGGTGCCCGCGGTCACGTGGTAGTCGCCGCTGGTCAGGTCCACGCAGGAGGAGACGAGCGTGGCCCAGTGCTCCAGTGCGGGCTTGCGGGTGTCGGGGTGGGTGCAGAGCGACTCGGGCAGGCCGAGGTGGTCGGACATCGCCTGCTTGATCAGCTTGCGCGACTCGTCCGGGCCGGTGGAGGAGCGCAGGGCGCGCAGCCCCTGCTGGGCGCGGGGCACGCGTACGAGCGAGTCCGATGACAGCGGCCGGTAGTCGGCGGCTATCGCGGCGGGAATGCCCGCCTGGTAGTGGTTGCCGTGCACGAGCAGGCCGTCCTCCGGATACAGCCAGCCATGCCCGGCGGGGGTGGTCTCCAGGTCGACGGCGAACCCTTCGCGGCAGGTCAGCAGCGCGTTGGAGGCGATGTGCGCGCGCGTGCGGCACAGCACGTCGAGCGCGTCGGTGATGGTGTGCTGGTCCAGGACGCTGCGCCGTACGACGGTCTGCGGGAGGCCGACCGCGTCGCTGAAACGGCCGCCGAGGCCGTTGGCGTTGAGCGCGATACCCGCCGAGTTGGCGCCCTGACGGCCGATCTGCCCGGCCTCGACCTGCATGATCAGGGTGGGCGCCGGCGGCTGGACGATGCGCAGCATCACGACGGTGTCCGCGACACCGGCGCGCCAGTCCCAGTTCTGCCCGGCCCAGACGTGTCCGTCGCCGCTGGCCTCGCCGTACACGGCGAACGACGTGCAGCCCTCGGCCGGCTCCTCCTCGGCCACCGTCGCCGAGTCGGCCATGTCCGCGAACGAGCGGTCGTAGATCACCTCGCCTCGGGCGTTGAGAGCGAGGACGTCCAGGAGCCCCACCCCCGCCCCGTCGGCGATGCCCTGCATCTCCTCCAGCAGATGCGGCGCATACGAGCGCACCGGCTCCTGCCAGCGGGCGGCCCGGGCGGTGACCTGGTCCCAGGTCAGGCCCGCGGACCGGCCGAAGGCCTCCTCGTAGTAGGCGAGCGCGGCGCCCAGCTGGCGGCGTACGGCCTCGCCGTACTGGCGGCCGCGGTCGGCGGGAGTGCCGGAGATCTCGATGAGGGGCAGGGTGCGGGATGCCATTCTTCTCCTCGCGACGGAGGCTCCCGTGTCACCGACGTCCTGTAACGTCGGTTACGAGAAGCGCTCCTTCTGGAATGCGTTGCCCAGGAGAGTAACGACCATCACACGAAAGTCAATCGCTGTAATGGAAATTTCAGACGAGGAGGTGGGCGTGGCCCGCCTCCGCACGGCCGTACGCGACCAGTGGGAGACGCTGTCCACGTCCGAGCGCGCGGTCGCCCAATATCTGGCGAGCGCCCCTGTCGAGCACCTTCTCTTCGCCAGCGCCCAGGAGTTGGGCACGGCGAGCGGCACCAGCAACGCCACGGTCGTCCGCGCACTGCAGCGCCTCGGGTACGCCGGCCTGCCCGCCCTGAAGCGCGAGCTGGCCTCCGACTTCACATCGGCCGTGGCACCCGAGGTACGGCTGAAGCAGCGCATCGCGCACGTCGGCCGGGATCTCGGCAGCATCTGGGACGACGTGTTCGACGAAGCGCAGGAACGCATCGAGCACGCCCGGCGCCTCACCGAGCAGGACACCCTGCGCACCGCGGTGACGGCACTCGCCGAAGCCGGTGAGATCCACTGCTACGGGATCGCCGCCTCCGAACCGGCCGCCCGCCATCTGGCGCTGGCCCTGGGCCGCATCGGCCGCCGGGCACGCTTCGTGGGCGCGACGGGATTCGCACTCGCCGACCATCTCCTCGCCCTGCGCCAGGGCGACGCAGCTGTGATCTTCCAGCCCGGCCGCGCCCTGACCGAACTGACGGTGCTGATCGAGCGGGCGCGGGCGGTCGGCGCCCGCATCGTGCTGGTCACCGACGAGCTCGGAGAGCGGTTCGGCACGCGTGTGGACGCGGTCCTCACGGCGCCGCACACCCCGACCGGCATCACCGCGGAGGCGCTCACGGCCCTGGTCGTGGCGGACGCGCTGCTCCTGGCGCTCACGACCCTGGACGAGACGCGAGCCGTGGACACGTCGCACCAACTCAACGCTCTGCGCGAGCAGTTGCTGTCACCCAAGGCGGGCCGCAAGAGCTGATGGGCCGCGGGGACTGAGCAGCCGCACGGACCGCCGACGCCCACAGCATCCCCATGCTGCTGTGGGCGGTGTGGCGTAGGCCTGGGATCACTCGGCCAGCCGGTCTGTCGTCAGGAGCGCGGCTTGGCGTACAGCTCCTCGATCTCCTGGCCGAAGTCCCGTGCGATCGCCTCCCGGCGCAGCTTCAGCGACGGCGTCAGATGGCCCGCCTCCTCCGTGAAGTCGATCGGGAGGACGGTGAAGCGGCGGATGGACTCGGCGCGGGAGACCAGCTTGTTGGCCTCGTCGACGGCGCGCTGGAGGGTCTCGAGCAGTTCGGGGTCGTCGACCAGCTCGGTGACCGGCAGGTGCTCCTTCCCCTTCATCCGGCACCAGTGGGCGATGCCGTCCGGTTCGAGGGTGATCAGCGCGGTGATGTATGGGCGATCGTCGCCGACGACCATGCACTGGCCGACGAGCGGATGGGCGCGGAGCCAGTCCTCCAGCGGGGCCGGGGCGACGTTCTTGCCGCCGGTGGTGATGAGGATGTCCTTCTTGCGGCCGGTGATGCTGAGGTAGCCGTCGGCGTCGAGCCGGCCGATGTCACCGGTCGGGAACCAGCCGTCCGTGCTCGCGGGTGTCACTCCGCCGGCCTGCGGGTCCCAATAGCCGCGGAAGAGCTGTCCGCCGCGGAGCATGACCTCGCCGTCCCCCGCGATGCGCACCTTCGTACCGGGCAGGGGCCAGCCCACCGTGCCGAGGCGGGGTTTCAGCGGCGGGGTGACCGTCGCTGCGGCGGTGGTCTCGGTCAGACCGTAGCCCTCGAAGATCTCGATTCCGGCGCCCGCGTAGAAGGCCGCGAGCCGTCGGCCGAGCGGGGAGCCGCCGCAGATCGCGTACCGGACCTTGCCGCCGAGCGCCGCCCGGATACGGCGGTACACGAGCGGGTCGTACAGCGCCCGCGCCGCCCGCAGGGCGCGGCCGGGGCCCGGCCCGGTGCCGTGCTGCTGGGCCTCGACCGCCTCGCCGTACCGCCGCGCTATGGACGCCGCGCGGTCGAACGACGCGGCGCGGCCCATCCGTTCGGCGGTGGCGCGGCCCGTGTTGAAGACCTTCTCCAGGACGTACGGGATCGCGAGCAGGAACGTCGGGCGGAAACCGGCGAGGTCCGCGAGCAGGTCCTCGGTCTGGATGCTCGGCGCGTGGCCGAGGCGTACGCGTGCCCGCAGGCAGCCGACGGCGACCATGCGGCCGAAGACGTGCGACAGCGGGAGGAAGAGCAGCGTGGACGCCGGTTCCTTGCTGATGGACTTGAAGACGGGGTGCAGCAGTTCGATGGCGTTGTCGACCTCGGCGAAGAAGTTGCCGTGGGTCAGGGCGCAGCCCTTGGGGCGGCCGGTGGTGCCGGAGGTGTAGATGAGGGTGGCGAGCGAGTCCGGGCCGAGCATGCCGCGCCGTACGGTGACCTCCTCGTCCGGCACCTCCCGGCCCAGCTCGGCCAGGCGTTCCACATGCCCCTTCTCGAAGGCCCAAACGTGCTGCAGATCCGGCAGCCGGTCGCGCTCCGGTCCGAGCGCCGCGGCCTGCGCCGCGCTCTCGACGGCTATCGCGACGGCTCCCGAGTCCTGCAGGATCCACCGGGTCTGGAAGGCGGACGACGTCGGATACACCGGCACGGTGACCAGTCCGGCGGCCCAGGCGGCGAAGTCGAGCAACGTCCATTCGTACGTCGTACGGGCCATGATGGCGAGCCGGTCGCCGGGCACCAGACCCTCAGCGATCAGCCCCTTGGCGACGGCGTGGACCTCGTCCGCGAAGGCCGCGGCGGTCACGTCGGTCCACCGGCCGTTCCGCCCCTTCCGGCTGAGGACGGCTTCGGCGGGAGCCTGCCGGGCGTTGTCGAAGGGGATGTCCGCCAGCGATCCGTGGGTGACGGGCGGCGCGAGCGGAGGGACGGACACCTCGCGCACCACGCCGCCCAGCTGCCTGATCTCGGGCGGGGTGAGCGGGGGCGGGCTGGTGGTCTCACGGCGTGACACAGAGCGGCTCCTTGTCCTTGCCTGGCAGTACGGGGGACGGATCAGGTGCGTTCGAGGATCGCGGTCACGCCTTGGCCGCCGGCCGCGCAGACGGAGATCAGCCCGCGCCCGGGCCCATCGCGCTCCGCGAGCAGCTTGGCGAGGGTCGCGACGATGCGCGCCCCGGTCGCCGCGAAGGGATGCCCGGTCGCGAGGGACGAACCGGCCACGTTGAGCCGGTCCCGGTCCACCGGGGCGAGGCCGCGCTTCTCCCAGGCGGCCAGCGTCGCCAGCACCTGGGAGGCGAACGCCTCGTGGACCTCGACCAGATCGAAGTCCTCGATGCCGAGCCCGGCCCGCTCCAGCATCCGCGGGACGGCGTACGCGGGCGCCATCAGCAGCCCGTCCTCTCCCCCGCGGACATCGCCGCCGTCTCCGGCGAAGTCGACGGCCGCGGTCTCGTACGCGGTGAGGTACGCGAGCGGCTCGAACCCGCGCTCCCGCGCCCACTCCTCGCTCGCGAGCAGCACGGTCGCCGCGCCGTCCGTCAGGGGCGTCGAGTTCCCAGCGGTCATGGTGGGGTTCGGATCCTTCGTACCGAACACCGGCTTGAGCGCCGCCAGTTTCTCGACGGTCGTGCCGGGGCGGAGGTTCTGGTCCCGGGCGACGCCGCGGAACGGTACGACGAGGTCGTACAGCAGGCCCCTCTCGTACGCGGCGGCCAGCCGCTGGTGACTCGCCACGGCGAGCTCGTCCTGCGCCTCACGGGTGATTCCCCACGCGCGTGCCGTGACGGCCGCGTGCTCGCCCATCGACAGACCGGTGCGCGGCTCGGCGTTGCGGGGGATGTCGGGGACGAGGTGCCGGGGCCGGACACGGGCGAGCGCCTTCAGCCGCGCCCCCGCCGACCTGGCCCGCCGGGCCTCCAGAAGGATGCGGCGCAGCTCGTCGTTGACGCCGAGCGGTGCGTCGCTGGCGGTGTCCGCGCCGCCCGCGACCGCCGATTCGAGCTGCCCGAGCGTGATCTTGTTGGCGGCCGCGATGACGGCCTGGAGCCCGGTGCCGCATGCCTGCTGGATGTCGTACGCGGGGGTTCGCGGGTCGAGCCGGGAGCCCAGCACGGTCTCGCGGGCCAGGTTGAAGTCGCGGCTGTGCTTGAGGACGGCGCCCGCGACGAACTCGCCGACGGAGCCCGGCTGGTCGAGCCCGAAGCGGTCGGCGAGCCCGTCGACTGCGGCGGTGAGCATCTCCTGGTTGGAGGCCGTGGCATAGGGGCCGTCGGAGCGGGCGAAGGGGATACGGCTGCCGCCGATGACCGCCACGCGACGCGGCGTCGGCGGGAGCTGCGTACCCGGGCTGCGGGAATTTGCGGGTTGCGGGGGACCTGCGGGACTCATCTCGACCGGCACCTGACTCTTAAGTAACCTTACTCTGAAGTAAATTTACGATGATGCTGGGAGTTTGGACAATGGCCGACCGCTATCTGCAGTTCTCCCGTACCGCTCCCGGCCGTTTCCTCACCCGGCGCCTCGGTCTGCCCCAGCCCGCCGAACTGCACCGCTGGTCGGCCGAACGCCCTGCGCTGGAGGGGGCATTGCTGCACCTCACGGCGGGCGTCTCGCGCCTCGGGGGCTCGCTCGGCGAGGTGCTTGCCCGTACCGGTCTGGAGGTCCGGGCGGCCGCCGACCGTCCCGCCGCCGTCGTGCTCGACGCCACGGGTGTCGCAGACGTCGAGACGCTCGCCGAGGTTCATACGGCGCTGCACCCCGTGGCGCGCTCGGTCGCCGAGAGCGGCCGGGTCGTGGTGCTCGGGGCTCCGCTGGACCCGGCCGACCACCACCAGGCCGCCGTCCAGCAGGGACTCGAGGGGTTCGTACGGTCCCTCGGCAAGGAGATGGGGCGGGGGCGGACGGTTTCGCTCGTACGGATCGCGACCGAAGTCGAGGCCCGGGCCGGTGCCGACGCCGCCGAGTCGACGCTGCGTTTCCTGCTCTCCCCCAAGTCCGCTTTCGTGAGCGGTCAGGTGATCGAAGTGGGTGGTGGTGAGGTGACAGTGCCGGAGGACTGGGAACGGCCCCTCGCCGGGCGCACCGCCCTGGTCACCGGCGCCGCGCGCGGCATCGGCGAGGCGGTCGCCGAGACGCTGGCGCGGGACGGGGCGCGGGTCGTGTGCCTCGACATCCCCGCCGCACAGAGCGACCTGGAGAGGGTCGCGGACCGGCTCGGCGGGAGCGCGCTGCCGCTCGACATCACCACGGACGACGCGGGCGAGCGGATCGCGGCGGCGCTCCCCGACGGGCTCGACGTCCTCATCCACAACGCGGGGATCACACGCGACCGCAAGCTGGCCAACATGCCCGCCGAGCAGTGGAGCTCCGTCCTGGACGTCAACCTCGCGAGCGTGCTGCGTACGACGGACTCGCTGCTGAAGTCCGGGGCGCTGCGGAGGGGCGGACGGATCGTCGCCACCGCATCCATCGCCGGAATCGCCGGCAACGTCGGCCAGACCAACTACGCGGCGAGCAAGGCCGGCATCGTGGGCCTGGTGCGGGCGCTGGCGCCGCGGGCGGCGGCCGAGCACGGGGTGACGGTCAACGCCGTCGCCCCCGGGTTCATCGAGACGCGGATGACGGCCGCGGTTCCGCTGTTCATCCGGGAGGCGGGGCGGCGGATGAACTCCCTGGGGCAGGGCGGGCTTCCCGTCGATGTCGCCGAGACGACGGCGTGGTTCGCGAGTCCCGGGTCCGGGGGTGTGAACGGGCAGGTTGTGCGGGTTTGCGGGCAGAGCCTGTTGGGGGCGTAGGGCCTGGGCGCCCTGCATTGCGATGACCACAACAGCCCAAGGAGGCTTCGAACTTGCAGACTCTGACTCTTGCCGTGCCACCCTCGCTGCCTTCCGTTCTTGCCCGCGGTGCACTGTTGTCTCCCCTCAAGCGCGGGGCGCGGGCGGGTGATCGCGGGGTCGGTACGCGGCTTGTGCTGCGCGGGGTTCGGATCGACGGGGCGCGGCTCGCGGCGTATGAGCGGGTGTGCGGCTTCGCCGCCGGGCGGGATCAGGCCCTGCCGGTGACGTATCCGCACGTCCTCGGGTTTCCGCTCGCCATGCGGCTGATGGCCGCCCGTGACTTTCCGCTGCCGCTGCTCGGGCTCGTTCACACGTCGATCGAGATCGACCAGTGGCGCGCGCTCGGCCCGGCCGAGGAGTACGAACTCACCGTCTATGTCGATGGGTTGGTCCCGCACCGGCGCGGCACCGAGGCGAACGTGGTGACCGAGGTGCGGGTGGGCGGTGAGCTCGTATGGGAGTCGAGGAGCAGGTATCTGGCCCGGCACAGGACCGAGGCGGCCACCGCTCCCCGCGACCGGTCGTCCGAACCGGCGCGGAAGCCGCTGCCCGCCGTCGCCGAGTGGAAGCTCGGCGGGGATGTCGGCCGCCGCTACGGCGCCGCTTCCGGGGACCGCAACCCCATCCATCTGTACCCGCTCACCGCCCGCCTCTTCGGCTTCCCCCGGGCCATCGCCCACGGCATGTGGACCGTCGCGCGCTGCCTCGCGCAGCACGGCGTTCCCCAGGCGGCCCGCGTCCGCGCCGAGTTCAGGGCTCCGGTGCTGCTGCCCGGCACGGTGACGTATGCCGCCGAGGGAGCCGCCTTCGAGCTGCGCGGGCACGGTACGGGCGAGGACCGGATCCATGTCACGGGCGAGGTGCTGCCCCTGGACGGCCGGAGCTGAGGTTCAACCAGAGGCCGAGGTTCAGGCAGAAGCCGAGACAGAGGCAGGAGCAGGAGCCGGAACCTGAGCGGATCCTTCCGCCGGGGACCACGCCCGCCCCTCCATCAGGCCGCCCAGGCCCGCCCATGCGAAGTTCATCAGGGTCGCCGCGGCCTCCTTGGCGGAGACGTCCGGTGTGGCGTTCGCCCACGCGGCGAGCGACTCGGCGGCACCCACCAGGGCCTCGGCCAGGCCCGCGACCTCGCGCTCGGGCAGCGAGGGGTCACGGTGGGCCTCACGGGCGGCCACCGCGATCAACTGCGTGACCAGCGCGACGATTTCCTCCCGCATCGCGGCGGCCTCGGCCGCGAACGGCTCGCCGTGCGTACGCGCCTGGCGGTGCAGTACCGCCCAGCCGTCCGGGTTCTGCGCGGTGTGCGTGAAGAACGCGCGCAGCCCTCCCCAGAGCCGGCCGTCGGCGGGATCGTCGGGCCGGACCCCGGCGCGTACCGCCTCGATCAGGGCCCGGGCCTCACGCCGGATGCATGCCGTGAAGAGGTCTTCCTTGGAGTTCAGATACAGGTACACCAGCGGCTTGGAGACGCCCGCCAGGTCGGCGATCTCGTCCATGGACGCGGCCTGGTACCCGCGTTGCCCGAAGATCCGCACGGCGGCGTCCATCATCTGCTGCTCACGCACAGCACGCGGCATCCGCTTGTTCTTCACAGCACCCATACGGCTTAGCGTACGGTCCGTTCCAGCGCCCGCGGCTGAACGCGGCTGACGCCGGCAGGGTGCCGGGGAACTTCGGCGGATCACGGGTGGCTGGGTGCCGGTTCCCGTTCGTGTTGCGGCGCGTGGGCGTGCCGTGGCAGCAGGAGCGGGGTTGCCAGAAGGAGAAGACCGGCGATCGCGATCGCGGTGCGCGGCCCTGCGATGCCGGCCAGCAGGCCCCACAGCCCGGTCATGGCCGCGGTGGTCGCCTTGCCGGTGGCCGACCACGCGGACAGGGTGCGGGCGACTCGGTCGGCCCCCGTCTGTTCGAGCCGGTAGGTGGCGAACACCGGGTTGAACACGCCCGCGCAGGTGATCAGCCCGAACTCGACGGCCATGACGAGCACGAGCCCGGCGACGCCGGGGCGGACGAAGGCCAGCCCGAGCGACCAGCACGCGCGCAGTGCCCCGGTGGTGAGCATGACCTTGTGCTGCCCGAAGCGCGCGACGAGCGGGCGGGCCAGCCGTGAGCCGATCAGGCCGCCGAGGCAGGGCACCGCGAAGGCTAGGCCGTACTGCCAGGGCGCGAACCCGAGGTCGCCGAGCATGAGGACGGCGAGCAGCGGAGAGCTCGCCATGATCAGGCTGTTGACCAGGACGGTGTTGAAGAACAGCGGACGCAGCGCGGGGTTGGTCAGGATGTTCCGCCACCCGTCGAGGAGGTCGCCCGCCCGGAAGCGCGGCGGTGCACCGGGCGGTGTACCGGTTCGTGCGGGGCGCGGCTCCCTGCCGCCGATCGCGCGGATCCCCACTGCCGAGAGCAGGTAGCTCACCGCATCGGTCACCACGGTCATCACCGGCCCGAAGAGTCCGATCGCGGCTCCGCCGAGCGGCGGTCCGAGCACGGTGGCGGTCCAGGTCGTGGCCTCGAACCGCCCGTTCGCGACGAGCAGGTCCTGCGGTCGTACGAGTGCCTTCAGGCATGCGCCACTGGCCGCGGTGAAGGTGATGTCGGCCGCGGCGACGACGACCGAGACGACCAAGAGCTGGACGAAGCTGAGCCGGCCGAGCACGAACGCGGCGGGGATGCTCATCAACGCCGCGAACCGGACCAGGTCCATCGCGACCATCACCGGCCGCTTGCGGCGGAACTCCACCCACGGGCCGAGCGGCACCGACACCGCCGCACCCACCGCGAGCCCCGCGGCGGCCAGCGCCGCCACCTCCGTCGGCCCGGCGTGCAGCACCAGGATGGCGATCAAGGGGAACGCATCGAACGCGAGCCGCGTACCGAACGTGCTGACCGCGTACGCCGCCCACAGCCACCGGAACTGCCGCCCCAGCGACCGCCTGGCCCCCATGCGGAGCTTCCGCGCCGGCTAGCCCTGGGCCTGCCCCTGGGCGCGGGCCGCGTCGTCCGCGACGTCCTCCTGGCTGCGGTTGCTCTCCAGCGTGGCCTTGGCCCGGTCGACCCGCGCCACGATCTGCTCGGAGGCGCGGTCGCGCTGCTTGCGGAGGGCGATGAAGCTGATGGGCGCGGAGATCACCAGGGCGAGCAGGATGATCCACAGATCGTTGGAGCCGCCGAGTCCGCGCGGTGCGACGCCCGAGTAGACGAGGCCCCAGACGACCACGAAGCAACCCACGAAGATCCCGAGGCGCATCAGTGTGTAGCGGAGCATGTCATTCCACTCTTCCGTTCCGAACATTCCGAAATTGGGCGCTCCCCCAGTGAAGCACGCGGCCGGGAGTGCGCTGCCCGGGGGGTCATCCGCCGAGGGGCTCGGCCATCGAGTCGAGGAACTCAGCCGTCGAGGGGACCGGCTGTCGGCCCACCGTCCCGAGCGGCAGCAGCATCGTGATGTCGTCGCGGTCGTCGCCGGGCGCCACGCGGATGGCGCTGGGCACGCGTCCGACCTCCTTGTAGCCGCAGGAGCCGTAGAAGCGCTCGAGCCCCAGACCGCCGCGGCAGGTCAGCCGTATCGCCTCGATGCCCTCGAGACCGCGGGCCGCGTCCGCGGCGGCCGCCAGCAGGTCCCGTCCGTAGCCCTTGCCCTGGTGCCGCGGGTGCACCATCACCGTGTAGAGCCAGACCCAGTGCCGCATCAGCCGGTGAGTGTTGTACGTGAGGAACGCGGCCGCCGCGGCCTCGCCCGCCTCGTCGTGACCGACCAGGAGCCGGCTGCGCCCCTCGCTCATCGCGGCGAAATGCTTGACCAGCTCCGGACGTATCGCCTCGGCGGTCACGGGCGGCACGAAGCCGACGGCACCGCCGGCGTTGGACACGTCCATCCAGAGGGTGAGCAGTCCGTCGCGCAGGCCGGGCGTGATCGCGGGGTCGAGTTCGAAGGTGAGCGGCATGCGGCCGACCCTAACCGGCACCGCTGACAGCCGGGCCCGGCGTCTCGCGACGCGGACCGGGGCGCGGATCGGGGCGCGGATCGGGGCGCGGTCAGGGCACGGACCGTCGCGTGTCCAGGGCCGTCAGCCGAGTGCTCGCGCCGCCACCTTCAGGTCCGACACCAGCCCCTGGTACACCGCCTCGCGGTCGTCGGCGCGTAGCACCGCGGAGGGGTGGATCGTGGCGACCACGCGCGCGTGCCGCCCGTGGATCTCCTCCTCCAGCAGCATTCCGCGCTGCTTGGTGACCCGGAACGAAGAGCCGAGCAGCGCCTTGCCCGCCGTCGCACCGAGCACCACGATGATCTCGGGTTCCACGAGGGCCAGTTCGGCGGCCAGCCAGGGCCCGCACGCCGTCATCTCGCGCAGGCTGGGCGCCTTGTGGATACGGCGCTTGCCGCCGCCGGGGGGCTGGGTCCACTTGAAGTGCTTGACGGCGTTGGTGACGTAGGTCTGCGACGGGTCGATCCCCGCCTCGCCCAGGGCGCGGTCGAGCACCTTGCCGGCGGGCCCGACGAACGGCCGGCCCTGCCGGTCCTCCTGGTCGCCGGGCTGCTCACCGACGAGGAACACGCGCGCGTCGGTGTCCCCGGCGCCGAAGACGGTCTGGGTGGCGTCGCGGTGCAGCGGACAGCCGCGGCATTCGGCGGCCGCCTCGCGCAGGGCCTCCAGGCCACCGTCCTCGGGGAGGAACGGTTCCGCGGTGTACGCGTCCTCGGGGGCCGAGGCGGTACGAGTACGGGTACTCACGCGCGTCGGGTACCCCGCCCTTTGGGGCTAACCCCCGGGTCGCCGTTGTGGGCAGGCGTTCCGCAGGGCTGGGGGCACCGCCCAGCGGTAGCTGGGGGAGGGTGGGCAACAGCGGGGACGGCGCGGCTGGCCGCAGCGGCGGCGGAGGCGCCGAGGCGCCCCGCCTCAGACCCGCATCGGCTGCGGTGACTCCCGGCGCGCCGGATCCGGCCCCTCGTACTCGCGAATGATCTCGTACCGCGTGTTCCGCTCCACCGGCCGGAACCCCGCATCGCGGATCAGGTCCAGCAGATCCTCGCGCGTGAGCTTGTTCGGCGTGCCGTAGTTGTCCGCGTCGTGGGTGATCTTGTACTCGACGACCGAGCCGTCCATGTCGTCCGCGCCGTGCTGGAGGGCGAGCTGCGCGGTCTGGACGCCGTGCATGACCCAGAAGACCTTGACGTGCGGGACGTTGTCGAAGAGGAGGCGCGAGACCGCGAAGGTCTTCAGGGCCTCCGCGCCGGTCGCCATCGACGTACGGGCTTGAAGGCGGTTGCGGACCTTGCCGTCCTTCATGTCGACGAAGTCGTGCTGGTAGCGCAGCGGGATGAAGACCTGGAAGCCGCCGGTCTCGTCCTGCAGCTCACGCAGCCGCAGCACGTGGTCGACGCGGTGGCGCGGCTCCTCGATGTGCCCGTACAGCATCGTGCACGGGGTCTTCAGACCCTTCTCGTGCGCGAGCCGGTGGATGCGCGACCAGTCCTCCCAGTGGGTGCGGTGGTCGACGATGTGCTGCCGCACCTCCCAGTCGAAGATCTCCGCGCCGCCGCCGGTCAGCGACTCCAGACCGGCGTCGATCAGCTCGTCGAGGATCTCCGAGGCGGACAGCCCGGAGATCGTCTCGAAGTGGTGGATCTCCGTCGCCGTGAAGGCCTTCAGGGAGACGTTCGGCAGGGCCTTCTTCAGCTCGCTGAGCGAGCGCGGGTAGTACCGCCAGGGCAGGTTGGGGTGCAGGCCGTTGACGATGTGCAGCTCGGTGAGGTTCTCGTTCTCCATCGCCTTGGCGAGGCGGACGGCCTCCTCGATGCGCATCGTGTACGCGTCCTTCTCGCCCGGCTTGCGCTGGAACGAGCAGTAGGCGCACGACGCGGTGCACACGTTCGTCATGTTGAGGTGGCGGTTGACGTTGAAGTGCACGACGTCACCGTTCTTGCGGGTGCGCACCTCGTGGGCGAGACCACCGAGCCAGGCCAGGTCGTCCGACTCGTACAGCGCGATGCCGTCTTCGCGGGTCAGGCGCTCACCGGCCCGGACCTTCTCCTCCAGCTCGCGCTTCTGCCCCACGTCCATCCGGGCGCCTCCCATTGCCTGTACTGATCGAGCACTCAACCGTACTCCCCGCCGACTTCCGGGCCGCGGCACCCCCGTTGCCGCTCCGTGTCACACCTCTTCGGGTAGCTCCCCGACCCGGTTCTCCCACTTCGTGGAGAGCACGATCGTGGTACGCGTACGGGAGACGCCCTTGGTGCCGCTGAGCCGGCGGATGGTCTTCTCCAGGCCGTCCACGTCGTTGACCCGCACCTTGAGCATGAACGAGTCGTCGCCGGCGATGAACCAGCAGTCCTCGATCTCGGGCAGGTCCTTCAGCCGGCGGGCCACATCCTCGTGGTCGGCGGCATCGGAGAGCGAGATGCCGATGAGAGCCGTCACACCGAGGCCGAGGGATGCGGAGTTGACGGTCGCACGGTAGCCGGTGATGACGCCCGCGGCTTCGAGGCGGTTGATGCGATCGGTGACGCTGGGGCCGGAGAGCCCGACGAGCCGTCCCAGCTCGGCGTAGGAAGCCCTGCCGTTCTCCCGCAGGGCCTGGATGAGCTGCCTATCCACGGCGTCCATAGGTCCGAAGCCTTTCATTATTCAGCAGTCCCGCAAGTTTATGTGCAAAATCCAAGGCGCGCAGGGCGGACACCCTGTGAACCTTTCTCTACATCTCCTTGAGATGTCGGTACATGTCCCTGTCGACCAAAGCCGCCGACCAAAGGTGCCGACCAAAGGTGATCTTGCAGGAGCCGCCGGGCCCCCTCAAGGCACCGGACAAGAAACAACCCCCCGCGGCAGCAAGTCCCCGACCTGCCAGGACAGTCACAAGGCCCCTCCCGCTAGGCCCCCGTGTCCCGGCCACCTCCCCCGAGCTCCCCCTCCCAGCGGCGGTACAGCTGATGCGGCACCCCTGCCGCGTCCAGCACCCGGCCGGCGACGAAGTCCACCAGGTCCTGGATGTGCGTCGCCCCGGCGTAGAACGCCGGTGAGGCGGGCAACACGATCGCGCCCGCGTCGTCGAGCGCCACCAGATGCCGCAGCGTCTGACCGTTCAGCGGTGTCTCCCGCACCGCGACGACCAGCCTGCGTCCCTCCTTGAGCGTCACGCTCGCCGCGCGCTGCAGCAGGTCCTTCGACAGACCGAGCGCGACTCCGGCCACGCACGCCGTGGACGCGGGCACGATGATCATGCCCTTCGCCGGATACGACCCGGAGGACGGGCCGGCTGCGAGATCGCCGGCGGCCCAGTACCGCATGTCGCCCAGGTCGGGGCCAGGTCCGCCGGAATGTGGTCCGCCCGCCGATCCCGGCCGGAAGGGATACGGCTTCCCGTCGGCCCCACGCGCCAGCCATTCCCGCAGGTCGTCTTGCCAGTGCGCATCCCGGAACGCGATGCCGGTCTCGTCAAGGAGCGTCAGCCGCGACGCCCGCGACACCACCAGGTCCACGCTCTCGCCCGCCGCGAGCAGCGCGCGAAGCACGGCGGCGGCGTACGGCGTGCCGGATGCGCCGGACACCCCGACGATCCAGGGCCGACGCTGCGCGCTCACCGCGCCTTCCCCCTGTCCTTGTGCTGGGCGACCATCCTGACGGGAACTCACGCACCGAGCCTATCCGGCGCCCGGAACACCGGAACGAGGGCGGGGTGGCCGGAACCCTGACGGCGGTGCCGTGCGTTGTGCCAGGCAGAGGAGGGGGACGCCGATGTCGTACGAATTCACACAGCCGGCCCAGGTGCCGGAGCCTTCGCGGCGCGTGCGCGCCAAGGCCGCGGGAACCCTGGTGCTGGGCTGGGTGGCACTGCTGTGGCTGCTGGAGATCGTCGATACGGCGAGCGGCCACGCGCTGGACACCTTCGGCATCACCCCGCGGCACATAGGCGAGCTGCGCGACATCGTGCCCGCCGCGTTCCTGCACTTCGGCTTCGACCACCTGGCGGCCAACAGCCTGCCGCTGCTGGTGCTCGGCTTCCTCGCGGCCCTCTCGGGCATACGACGCTTCGTCGGCGTCGCCGCCCTGATCATCGTGACAAGCGGTCTGGGTGTCTGGCTGACGGCGCCGCCGTACTCGACGACCGCGGGCGCCTCGGGCGTCGTGTTCGGCCTCTTCGGCTATCTGCTGGTACGGGGCTTCGTGGACCGCCGTATCAGCGACATCCTCATAGGCCTGCTGGTCGCCGCGGTCTACGGCTCGATCCTGTGGGGCGTACTGCCCTCGGCGACGGGCGTGAGCTGGCAGGCCCACTTCTTCGGGCTGCTGGGCGGCGTGCTCGCGGCGATCGTGTTCCGCCGCCCGCGTGCGGTGGAGCGGGCGGAAGGGGCGGGCACCGGCCGCCTCATACCGTAGGCGGCAGGCCCGCCGGGCCTCACACCGTGAGGTCCCGGCGCCTCACACCGAGAGGCCGCGCACCAGCAGGTCCAGGAGCGCGCAGACGAACAGGGCGATGCCGATGAACCCGTTGACGCTGAAGAACGCCCGGTTCAGGCGGGACAGGTCGTTCGGTCGCGCGATGGAGTGCTCGTAGAGGAAGGCACCCGCGACGATCAGCAGACCGAGCCAGAGGAACGCGCCGCCGTCCGTGGCGAGGGCGTACCAGACGAACAGCGCCGTGGTGACGAGGTGGCAGCCGCGCGCGCCCCACATGGCGGCCGGGATGCCGAAGCGGGCCGGGACCGACTTCACGCCGATCTCACGGTCCGTCTCGACGTCCTGGCAGGCGTAGATCAGGTCGAAGCCGCCGATCCAGATGCCGACCGCGAGACCGAGGATCACGGCCTCCCAGGACCACTCGCCGGTGATCGCGATCCAGGCGCCGACCGGGCCCATGGCCTGGGCGAGTCCGAGGATCGCCTGCGGGAAGTTCGTGAACCGCTTGCCGTACGGATAGACCACCATCGGGATGACGGCGATCGGCGCGAGGGCCAGGCAGAGCGGGTTGAGCAGGGCGGCCGCGCCGAGGAAGAACACGAGCGCGATCAGCGCGCCGGTCCAGGCGGACTTCACCGACACGGCGCCGGTGACGAGTTCGCGGTGCGCAGTGCGCGGGTTACGGGCGTCGATCTCGCGGTCGATGATCCGGTTGGCGGCCATCGCGAAGGTGCGCAGGCCGACCATGGCGATGGTGACGAGGAGCAGCCGCCCCCAGTGGATGTCGCCGTCGAGCCGGAACATCGCGGTGAGCGAGGCGATATAGGCGAAGGGGAGCGCGAAGACCGAGTGCTCGATCATGACGAGGCGGAGGAACGCCTTGGTCCTGCCCGGCTGCGGAATCGCGGCGGATGCGCTGCTCACAGGCCGTACCCCGGCTCACCATCGGTGCCGCGGGGGTGTCCCGCCTCCGCGCTGTCGTATCCCTGCACTGCCTCGGACCTCACAGTCCATACTCCTTCCACCGGCGGTCGACCTTCGCCGCCGTCTCCGGGTCGGACAGCACCATGTCCGGCCAGCCGCCGTCTCGTGTGTAGCCCTCCTCGGGCCATTTCTTCGTCGCGTCGATGCCCGCCTTGCCACCCCAGAACTGCTGGTACGAGGCGTGGTCGAGGTGGTCGACCGGGCCTTCGACGACGGTGAGGTCTCGGGCGTAGTCGGTGTTGCCGAGCGCGCGCCACGCCACCTCGTGCAGATCGTGGACGTCGCAGTCGGAGTCGACGACCACGATGAGCTTGGTCAGGGACATCATGTGCGCGCCCCAGATCGCGTGCATCACCTTCTGGGCGTGCTTGGGGTACTTCTTGTCGATCGCGACGATCGCGCAGTTGTGGAAGCCGCCCGCCTCCGGCAGGTGGTAGTCCACGATGTCCGGGACGATGATCTTCAGCAGGGGCAGGAAGAACCGCTCCGTGGCGCGGCCCAGCGGGCCGTCCTCCGTGGGCGGCCGGCCGACCACGATGGACTGGAGCAGCGGCCGCTTCCGCATCGTGACGCAGTCGATGGTCAGCGCGGGGAACGGCTCCTGCGGCGTGTAGAAACCGGTGTGGTCGCCGAAGGGCCCCTCGGGGAGCATCTCGCCGGGCTCCAGCCAGCCCTCCAGTACGACCTCGGCCTGCGCCGGGACCTGCAGCGGCACCGTCTTGCAGTCGACCATCTCGATCCGCTTGCCCTGCACGAAACCGGCGAAGAGGTACTCGTCGATGTCGCCCGGCAGCGGCGCCGTGGCGGCGTACGTCACCGAGGGCGGGCAGCCGAAGGCGATGGCGACCGGCAGGCGTTCACCGCGCCGGGCCGCCACCTGGTAGTGGTTGCGGCTGTCCTTGTGGATCTGCCAGTGCATGCCGATGGTGCGCTTGTCGTGGCGCTGCAGGCGGTAGAGCCCGAGGTTCCTGATCCCGGACTCCGGGTCCTTGGTGTGCGTCAGGCCCAGGTTGAAGAACGAGCCGCCGTCCTTGGGCCACGTGAAGAGGGCCGGGAGCTGGTTCAGGTCCACGTCGTCGCCGCGCAGGACGACCTCCTGGACCGGCGCGTTGTCGGACTTCACCTTCTTCGGCGGTACGTGGGTCATGGCGCCGAGCTTCCCGAAGGCCTCACGCACACCCACGAACCCGTGCGGCAGCTCCGGCTTGAGCAGCCCGCCGATCTTCTCGGTGATGTCGCCGTACGACTTCAGGCCGAGGGCCTTCAGCAGCCGGCGGTCCGTACCGAAGACGTTCATCGCGAGCGGCATCGCGGAGCCGCGCACGTTCTCGAAGAGGAGAGCGGGGCCGCCGGACTTCTGGACCCGGTCGACGATCTCCCCGACCTCCAGATACGGATCGACCTCGGCCTTGATGCGCTTGAGGTCGCCTTCGCGCTCCAGCGCCCGGAGCAGGGACCGAAGATCGTCGTAAGCCATGCCGTCCAGTATCGGACACCGGCTACCCTGACCCCGTCACCGGGGCCGTGCTCCCCGCTGCCGCACTCACGTCCGACGTCTGCTGGGGGATCGCACGACCATGCTCAGGTATCTGCCCTTCCTGCTGGTCCTGGCGCTGTGGATCTACGCCTTCATCGACTGCCTGAACACCCCCGAGGAAGAGGTGCGGGGCCTGCCCAAGGTGGTCTGGGTCATCATCATCCTGCTCTTCGGCGAGGTGCTGATCGGACCCGTGGCCTGGCTCGTCGCGGGCAAGGCCCGCAAGGGTTCCGCCGGCGGCTCCACACCGTCCGAGTGGCACCGCAACCACCGGACGCAGTGGGTCGCACCGGACGACAACCCGGAGTTCCTGAAGTCCATCAAGGAAGAGGCTGCGTCTCCTGAAGATGTGAAGGACGAGTCGCTCCTGAAGGACTGGGAGGCCGACCTGCGCCGCCGCGAGGAGGAACTCAAGCGGCGCGAGCAGCAGAACGGGTCCGAGGACGAGTAACGGGTCCGAGGACGAGTAAAGAGGTCCGGAGACGCGTCGTGACATGGAGCTGCGGCGGCTCGTGACCTTCGAGCGGCCGGGCCGAAACGGCCGCCGGCGGCCGTCGCCGAAGTCCGCCGGACGTACGCGTCAGTACAAGGTGTACGCCCGCACGCACCGAGAAGCGGACAGTGCGCCTCTGGGCCGGGGCGCGAACGGCCCCGACACTTCGGTCATGACAACCGCGCCCACCAGTACGCCCGTGGAACTCGGCCCCGAGTACGGCGACAAGGTCATCGCCGTCGAGACGGCCGGTTCCGAGCCGATTCCGCTCGCCGAACGGCACGGCAGCCCGCGGGGGCTGCTGTGGACGTGGGCCTCGCCGAACATCGAGTTCGCGACGGTGTACATCGGCGTCATCTCGGTGCTCTTCTTCGGCCTGAACTTCTGGCAGGCGTCGGCCGCGCTGCTGCTCGGCACGGCGCTCGGTGCCGTCACGCACGGGGTACTGAGCCTGGACGGGCCCCGGTTCGGGGTGCCGCAGATGGCGATCGGCCGGTTCGCCTTCGGCTACAAGGGCAACGCCCTGCCGTCCGGCGTCAACGCCCTTGTCGCAGGCGTCGGCTGGTTCGCGGTCAACAGCGTCAGCGCGGCCTTCGCGCTCAACACCCTGACGGGCCTGCGTCCGCTGCCGTCGCTGCTGCTCGTGGTCGTCGCGGAGATCGTGATCGGCTTCATCGGCCACAACTTCGTGCACGCCTTCGAGCGTTACGCGCTGCCCGTCCTTGCGGTGATCTTCCTGCTGGCGGGTGTCTGGACGTTCCGCGAGGCCGACCTCGGTGCGCCCGGCGCGGGCGGCGGGATGGGCGGGTTCCTGCTCGCGTTCAGCGCGGCGTGGGGGTACGCGGCGGGCTGGAACCCGGGAGCGACCGACTACTCGCGCTATCTGCCGCCGACCGCAACGCGCTGGAAGGTGGCGCTGTACCCGGCGCTCGGCCTGTTCGTGTCGATCTCCGCGGTCTCCCTGATCGGCGCGGCGTCGGCGACGATCGTGGCCCCGCAGAGCGCCACGCCGACGGCCGCCTTCACCGGCCACCTGCCGTCCTGGCTCGGCAACCTGGTACTGCTCGCGATCATCCTGGGCGCGGTCTCCGCGAACGCGCTCAACGTCTACTCCTCCGCCATGTCGATCACCTCGCTGGGCCTGAAGCTGCCGACGTGGCTCGGCCGCAGCGCGATCGTCGTGCTGTGCGGCCTCGCGGGTACGGCGGCGGCGTGGGCGTCGCTGGCGGACGCGGGCCATGCGTACGAGGCGTTCCTACTCGTCATCGCGTACTGGGTGGGGCCCTGGCTGGGCGTCGTACTGGTGGAGCGGTGGCTCCAGGCCCGTACGCCGGACGCGGAGCTGACGCAGCGGCTGGGCGACCGCGCCTTCAGCAACTGGCCCGGCATCGCTTCCCTGTTGCTGGGCGTGGCGGTGTCGGTCCCGCTCTTCTCCAACCAGGAGAAGTACGTCGGCTGGGTGCCGGAGCAGTGGCCGTCCTTCGGTGACATCACCTGCCTCGTCGGCTTCGCGGTGAGCGCGGGGCTGTACGCGGCGCTGCGGCGGGCGCCGCGCTGAGGTCGGCTGGGCAGCCGGTGGGCGCGTCGGCCTGCTCGACGTAGCCGGCGGGTCAACCGGTGAGCCCGTCGGCCTGCTCGACCAAGCCGCCGAAGCCCGTCATTCCTTCGTCCAGCGCTGTCCCGCCTTCCCGGACTCGCAGGTCTGGGTGGTCGGCCAGCCGGAGGCATCGTCGAGGCACCCGCTGTTGTACATGCTCTGCAGGGTGCTGCCGGAGCCGGTGCGCCAGGACTGCTCGGTGGTCGAGCCGCAGGCGGCCATCGTCGTGTAGCCGCCGGTGCTCGCGGTCAGGCACTGGCCGGTGTGCTCGTTGACCAGCTGGAAGGTGCCGTTCGACTTGCTCTTGAAGGCCCAGGAGGTCGAGGGGCTATCCGAACAGCCGGCGAAGACCGCGCCGTAGCCGCCGGCGCCTGCGGCCAGGCACTTGCCGGTGCCGCCGTTCCTGATCTGGTAGAAACCGCCGGAGGCGCTGCTTCCGCCCGAGCTGCTCGATCCACCAGAGCTACTGCTTCCGCCCGAGTCGCCCGAACCGACTGAACTGGTTCCGTCCGAGCCGCCCGAGCCGCCCGAGTCGTCCTGCTTACCCCCGTCTGCCGCTTGGGATCCTCCTGCCCCCTTTCCCTCGTCCGGCGACGAGGACGGGGACTTCCTCGGCTTCGCCGTCTCGGAGGCGCTCGCGCCGGTCGCGGACGGCGTGGGGAGGAGCGACGACGAGACCGAGGGGGACGGTGTTGACCCCGCTTCGGCCCCCGGCGAGGAGGCGTACGGCAGGAGCTGGACGGCGAGGGTCGTGCCGGTCACCACGACGACGGGGACGACGGCGAACAGGATGCGGGTCCGGCGGCGGTCGCGTCGCTCCGGGCGGGACGCGGACTTCCGCTCGCCCTCGGGCTCCGGCTCCGGCCCGGCGGACGGCAGGGTCCGGACAGGCTCGGGCAGCTCGTCGGCCACCGGCACCGTCGCAGCGAAGGCGGCCCGCGCGGAAAGCCGCTCGGTGATGGCCTCCGGCCACAGGGGATCGGCGAACGGCCCTTGTTGTGTGGCGAGTTCGACGAGCTCGGCGGCGGTGGGCCGGCCTTCGGGGTCCTTGTCGAGGCAGGACGCGACGAGCTCGGCGAGTTCCGGATCCAGGTCGCGCAGCGGAGCCAGGTCGGGCTCCTCGTGCACGATGCGGTACAGCACGCCGTGTCCGGACTCGTCGCCGAAGGGCGGTCGACCGCAGGCCGCGTACGCGATCACCGAACCCAGCGCGAACACATCGACAGCCCCGGTCTGCAGGGCCCCCGAGGCCTGTTCGGGTGACATGTAGGCGGGCGTGCCCACCACCATGCCGGTCCGGGTCAGCTGGCTCTGTTCCGCGGCACGGGCGACGCCGAAGTCGATGAGGGTGAGGCCGTCGAGGGTCAACATGACGTTGGACGGCTTGAGGTCCCGGTGCACCATGTCCCGCGCGTGCACCTCGGCCAGTCCCGCGGCCGCCTCCCGCAGCAGCAGCCACAGCGCGTCGGCGGGCAGCGGATACCCGTGCAGCTCGACTGCCTCGCGCAGGGTGAGCCCGGGGACGTACGCGGTGGCGAACCACGGAGGGCGCCCGGTGCGGTCACTGGCGAGCAGCGGCGCGGTGGCCCCCTCGGGCAGCCGGGAGAGGTTGTCCAGCTCGTGCCCGAAGCGTCGCAGGAAGTCCTTGTCCTCGGCGACGACGGAGGGCAGCACCTGCTTGACGGCGGCGTACCGCCCCTCATGTACGCCGAGGTACACCCGCCCCATGCCGCCGGACCCGAGCCGCCCGACCAGCGCGATCGTCCCGATCCGCCGCGGATCCTCCTCCTCCAGCGGCTCGGCCCCGCTGCCGCTCAGCTCTAACACGTCTGCCCCGTTTTCCCGTTCGCGGTCACTGCCAGGCCGGCGGCGGCCCGCCCGATCCCCCCTCAGACGGGCGGACGCGCACGTCCGGCAGCGATCAGTCTGGCCAGAGGGCAGTAGAATTGGAAGTGTTTTCTAGAAACCTGCTCTAGAAAACCACTCCTGGAGACGACAGAACCACTTACGACGACGAGGACGGCCCTCCGATGAGCCCCAAGCAGCATCGCGGCGAGGTGACCTCCGACCTGCTCCTGGATGCCGCGCTGCGCGTATACGGGGAGTCGGGCGAGCAGGGCCTCACCGTCAACGCCGTCACCAAGGCCAGCGGTGTCAGCCTCGGCAGTCTGTACCACCACTTCGGCAGCCTCGACGGTCTGTTCGCCGCGCTCGCGCATCGCTGGCTGGGCCGGCTGCTGGGCGAGCTGGTCACGGCCCTGGAGCATTCCCGCACCGCCCGCACAGGCATCCGCGCCGTCGTACGCACCTATCTCACCTTCGTCCAGGAGCACCGGGACGCCGCCCTGCTCCTGCACTCCCCCATGGCCGACCGTTACGGGATGGCGCAGGGCAAGGAGCTCCGCGACGCCCAGGAGGCCAGGCTGTCACCGCTCGCCGACTGGATGCGCACGCACATCGAGTCCGGCGAGGTCGCCCCACTCCCCCCGGCCCTGATCGAGGCCCTGGTCCTGGGCCCTGTCGTCGGCGTCGCCCGCCGCTGGCTGTCCGGCATGGGCGACGTCGACCTCGACGAGGCCGCGCGGGTCCTTCCGGACAGGATCTGGCGGTCGGTCAGCGCAGAGCCGACGTGAACGCCCTCGTCTCCGACCGCGCCTCAGCCATCGTCGGCGCCGAGCACGTCATCGACGGCGGCACCACGCCCACCGTCTGATCCGCCTGCCCAACCACCTCGAGCGCCTTGACTATCCCAGCGGGTCCGGGCGCAGCACCAGGTCCAGCAGCCCCGGAAAGCGGGCGTCGAACTCCTCGCGGCGCAGGCGGTTGACGCGCTTGGGGCCCTCGTCGCGCTGTTCCACGAGGCCGGCGGCGCGTAGGACGCCGAAGTGGTGGCTGAGGGCCGCCTTGCCGACGGGTACGTCGAAGCTGCCGCAGGCGCGCGTCCATTCCGGGGAGCCCGCCAGCTCGCGTACCAGCTGGATGCGTACGGGATCCGCGAGTGCGGCGAGCGCGGTGAGGACCGGGACCTCGTCGGGGTGGGCGTGGACGGGGGCGGGTCGGTGGCTCGCGCGTTCCGCCATGGCCATGTCTGGTTCCTCTCCCTCTGCCCAGGTCCGCCGCCTCCGCCTGAGCCCTCGGCGTGGTTCGCTTGCGGAGTGTTCGATGAAGACCATACAGTCACCAGTGTTCGCTTTTCATTGAACACTCGTTGAGGGGTGTTGTGCCATGCGCACTGTCCGGATCCAGGAGTACGGCGGTCCCGAGGTTCTGAAGGTGGTGGAGGCGGAGGTGCCCGAGCCGGGTCCCGGGCAGGTGAGCATCGACGTCGCGTACGCCGGTGTGAACTTCGCCGACCTCAAGGCGCGTGCCGAGGGGTACCGGGTGACCTCGCTTCCGTTCGTGCCCGGCCTTGAGGTGTCCGGGCGGATCCGTGCCGTGGGCGCGGACGTCACGGGGTTCGTGGTCGGGCAGGAGGTGGCCGCGCTGACGGACGGCGGCGCCTACGCGGACGTGGCCGTCGCCGACGCCGCCACCGTCTTCACGCTGCCGGACGGCGTGGATCTGCGCACGGGCGCCACCCTCCCCACCGTGCTGCCGACCGCGCACGCCCTGCTCCACGAGGTGGGCCGGCTGCGCGAGGGCGAGACGGTGCTGGTGCAGGGCGCGGCGGGCGGCATCGGCACGGTGGCCGGGCAGTTGGCGAAGGCGGCCGGTGCGGGGGCCGTGTACGGCGTGGTGTCGGGTGCCGCGAAGGCCGAGTACGCGCTCAAGCACGGGTACGACGAGGTGTTCGTCGGATGGGGGTCCCCCCTGCTCGAGCGAAGCCGAGAGCTTGGGGGAGGGTGGCCGGACGGGGTACGGCAGGCGACCGGCGGGCGCGGCGTCGATCTCGCGCTCGACCCCGTCGGCGGCGACACGTTCCGCCGGAGCCTGGAGGCGCTCGCGGTCTTCGGGCGCCTGGTGTCCTTCGGCAACGCGAGCTCGGCGGAACCCTGGCGGGTGGGGCAGCCGGAGCTCTACCCCGGCGGGCGCTCCGTCGCGGGATTCTCGATCCTGCTGCTGGCCCGGACGGCCCCGGCCGTACTGCGGGAGGTGGCGGAACGCGCGTTCGGCACCGTGGTCGACGGGACCGTCACCATCCCCGTGACCGAGGAGTTCCCGCTGTCCGGGGCCGCGGAGGCACACCGCCTGATGGGCTCCCGTACCAGCACGGGGAAGCTTCTGCTCCGGGTGGCGGACCAGGTCCGCTGAGCCGGGGCCCGCGCAGACAGGCCCCGGCCGACGGGGCCTAGGCCCGGACGGCATCCGCCGGACGCTCACCGGCCGGGTCGGGCGTGGGGTGACTGATGCGCAGCTTCGACTGGGGATGCCATGTGCTCTCCCAGTCCTCCATGAAGCGGGCGACGAGCCCGTGCTTCTCGGCCAGCCGGATCAGCGTCTCCGTGCGGTAGTAGAAGTCCTCGCGCAGCACCTGGTGTTCGGCGCCCTCGGTACGGTCGAACGTGAAGTCGAAGAAGCCGTCGGGGGCCAGCACCCGTCCGACGTGCGACAGGCACTCGTCGATGACCTCCAGCGGCGAGTGCGAGAACACGCTGTGCGCGTGCACCACCGCGAAGTACGCGTCGGGGAGGAAGTCCAGCTTCAGGTTGTCGACGGGCGTCAGGTGCGGCACCTTCTCCTGGAGGCCGTAGCGGACCAGCGTCTTCTTGGCCTCGATGAGGATGTCGGGCGAGATGTCGATGCCGTAGTAGTGGCCGGGCTCCAGATACTGGATGAACCGCCATCCGGCGCGCAGATTGCCGCACCCGATCTCCAGCATCCGGTCCTCGGGCTTCAGCCCGTGCCCCACCAGGTAGTCGTGCTGCAGCTGTCCGATGGCGAGCCACCGGTCGTGCGACGGCGCGCCGCCGACCGCCGCCTCCGGGCTCCGCGCGGTGTCCGACGCCATCACGGCCCGGTAGTACGCGACGTGGCTCCCGCGGTGCCGCAGCCGCAGCCAGCCGTCCCGGCCCGCCCGTCGCAGATACGGCAGCACGCGCTCCGGATGCTGCAGCGCGTAACGCGCCTTGTGTCCGAGTCGTGCACGATTCGTCCGCAGGCGCAAAGCGGATGTTTTCTGCATGACGGCCTCCGTGCCATTCGTGGGCTGCCCCTGCGCGGATGCTAGCGACGCACGCCGCGCCCGTCCCATTTCCGCGTCACCCGTTCGGCCGCGGGGCGTCGCACGGCCCGGCTCGGTATCGCCTCGGCACCGCCTCGGCCTGCCGGTACGTGTCGTGGAGGCCCTGCACTCGGACCTGCACTCGGCCGTGCGCTCGGCCGTTCGGGAGAGTCGTTCGGCAGAGTGGCGCGTCGTCGTGGTGGACGGGGGCGACCACGGCAGCGTGGAGGGGTCACGACGGGATCGCCCGGCCGGGACCACCGGCGCGACCGAGACCCTCCGCACCCTGCGAGCGAGGCCAGGCCATGCAGCAATCACGCTTGATCTCCGGCGCGTGGACCCGTATCCCGGGCGAGGTCCAGGAGAGGGCGCGAGGACGTGGGGGGCGCCGATGGATCCCTCGGGCCGCCGCGGGCCCGCTCCCCTGGCTCGCGGCCGTCGCCGCCGCCTTCACGCTCGCCCAGCTCGTCCTGGTGGTCCCCGGTCTCGGCCTCGGCTGGGACGAGACCGTGTACGTCAGCCAGGTAAGCCCCCAGGCCCCGGCGGCGTTCTTCAGCGCGCCCCGCGCCCGGGGCATCACCTTGCTCGTCGCTCCCGTCGCGGCGCTGACCACTTCCACCGGGGCCCTCCGTGTGTACCTGGCCGTGCTGTCCGGCGCCGGGCTGTTCGGGGCACTGTGGGTGTGGCGGCGGCTGCTGCCCGCACCCGTGCTCGCCGTCGCCGGGGCCCTGTTCGCGAGCCTGTGGGTCACGCTGTTCTACGGTCCGTCGGCGATGCCGAACCTCTGGGTCGCGTACGGAGCCCTCGCCGCGACCGGCTGTCTCCTGCGCGCGGCCCGTGACCCCGGCGACCGCCTCGCCCTGGCCGGCCTGGGCGCCGCGGTGGCGCTGGCCGCGCTGATGCGCCCGATCGACGCGGTGTGGCTGGCCCTGCCGCTCGCCGGGGCGGCCCTGCTGGTACGCAGGCACCGCATCCGTCCGCGCCGCCGGCTGCTGCTGCTCGCCGTGCTCGCCGCCGGCCTGGCGGTGGGCAGCGCGGAGTGGGTCGTCGAGGCGTACGTCCGCTACGGCGGGCTGGTCGCGCGGCTGCACCGCGCCAGCGAGATCCAGGGCAGCCTGGGCTGGTACTTCGCCGTCGACGATCACGTACGCGCGCTGAGCGGGCGCACGCTGTGCCGGCCCTGCGACGTGCCGTGGCGGCACCCAGCCAGCGCCCTCTGGTTCTTCGCGCTGCCGGTGCTCGTCGCCGGCGGCGTCTGGGCGGCGGCCCGCACCCGCCACCGCGCCGCCGCCGTCCTGGCGACCGTCGTCGGGTCGGCGCTGGCCGCGCCCTATCTGTTCACCGTCGGCTATGCGGCGCCGCGCTTCCTGCTCCCGGCGTACGCGCTGCTCGCCCTGCCCGTGGCGTACGGCCTGGTCCGCGTCTGCAATGTCCGGCGGTGGTTGCGCCCGGCCGTCCTGGCCCTCTTCGCCGTGGCCGCCGCCGGGCACCTGGCGGTCCAGTACCGCGTGCTCGAGGGGGTTGCCGACCGCGTACGCGCCGACAGCGCCGACTACACGCGTGTCGCGGCCGATCTGCGGGTGCAGGGCGTGCGGCCGCCCTGCACGGTCAGCGGGAAGGAGGCGATCCGGGTCGCCTTCCGTACGGGGTGTGCGTCCCGCCAGGTAGGGGGGCACGACGCGAGCATCACGGCGGCGGGGCTCGCCGCCGTGGGGGTGCGTGAGCCGGTTGCCGTTCTGGTCTCCGGCGACCAGGACGCGCCCTCGTACGCCCGCGGGTGGCGTCGGCACGCCTTGCCGGATCTGGGGCGGGTGACCGATTACCGGGCGTATCTGTCACCGGCCACGACCCGGTGACCGGGAACGTGCTTGATTACGCCACCGTCCGCAGCCGCCCCGCAGCCGCCGCCGGAACCCCCCGCACCACCCGATGCGCGCACGTCGCCGCCAGTAGTTCGCCCAGCAGGTCCGGGTCGTCGACCTCCAGGCCCAGCAGGGACTCGATGCGTTCGAGCCGCTGGTAGAGGGACTGGCGGCCGATGTGCAGGAGGGCGGCCGTGCGGGTCGGGGAGCAGCCGTGGCGGAGGTGGACCTCCAGGGTGCGTACCAGGTCGCTGGGGTGGGCGGCCTCCCATTCGAGGAGCGGGCCGAGGGTGTGCTGGACGAGGCGGGCGAGGCGGTCGCGGTTGGCGTCGACGCCGCCGCGGGTGAGCTCCCGTTCGAGGGCGAGCGCGCGGGACGACGTCACCAAGGGGCCCTGCCCGTCGCCGGGTTCGGCCGCCGGCACGGTGAGGGCCAGCTCCAGCGCCGTACGGGCGGCCCGGAGCGTCTCGCTCCAGCGCAGCCACCCAGCGCCCGCCGCCACGGCGTGCCCGACCGCGACGGTCAGCCCCGGCTCGGCGGGCGCCCGGAACGCGTCCTGCACCGCGCGTACCGGATCCCGCGAGCTCCCGGGCCGCGTCCCCGCGCTCGGCATACCGGCCGCGGCGGGCAGCGCGAGCAGGGCGAGTACGTCGCCGGGGAACGCGGCGCGCAGCGCCCCGGCCCCGCCGAGGACGCGGACCGCGCGGTCGACTGCGGCCAGGCCGACGTGCCCCGGCCCGTGCACGGACACCCCGACGAGCCGGGCGCCGGGCGCGGGATGGAAGTCCGCGAGGGCGGCCCGCGCCTCGACCTCCGGCTGGTTGAGCGCCTGCCCGTCCGCGAGGTCGGCGAGCAGGGCCGCCGTGTGGTCGGCGCCCCAGGGGCGTACGGAACGGCCGGAGAGCCCCCGTGTGACGATCGCGCGGTTCGCGGCCTCCGTGATCCGTACGAAGGGGACGACGCGCCGCAGCGCGAGCAGCGGCAGACCCACCGAGCGGGCCTCGTCGGCGACCTCGTCCGGCATCCGCGGCAGGGACCGGCCGACCTCGATGGCGAGGCCCGCGGCGCCGCGGGCGGCGAGCTCACGGACGTAGCGGCGCCGGGTCGCCTCGTCGGCGTCGGTCAGGCCGAAGCCGTTGGTGAGCAGCAGTTCGCCGCCGTCGAGGAAGTTCGCGCCCTCGTACACCTCGCTGGAGTGGACCCAGCGCACCGGCCGGTCGAGCGCCTCCTCGCCCGCCACCAGCTCGGGTTCGGTGTCGCGGAGGGCGTCGAGGGCGAGGATCTCGCGGAGCGTGAGTGCGGGCACGAGGACCTCCTGGGGCGGGCCGCTGACAGTTCGTCCGGCTGCGGGCTGCCCGGAGAGTACTTTCCGCACGTTGCCCTGGTGTTTCGACCACAGGAGAGTGGAGGGCATGGAGCTACGCAGCAAGCCCACGGACGATCTCGAGCAGGCGCGGCAGTGGCTCGCCACGGCCGTCGCCGAGGCGCGGGCCGGGCTCGCGGAGGGCGGCATCCCCATCGGTGCGGCGCTGTACGGGCCCGACGGGCAGCTGCTCGGCCGCGGCCACAACCGCCGCGTCCAGGACGGCGACCCGTCGATGCACGCGGAGACGGCGGCGTTCCGCAACGCCGGGCGGCAGCGGACCTACCGCGGTACGACGATGGTGACGACCCTGTCCCCCTGCTGGTACTGCAGCGGTCTCGTACGGCAGTTCGGGATCTCGCGGGTCGTCATCGGCGAGTCCGAGACCTTCCAGGGCGGCCACGACTGGCTGGCTCAGCACGGCGTGGAGATCGTGCAGCTCGACGACCCCGAGTGCATCGCCCTGATGCGCGACTTCATCAAGAACAACCCCGCTCTGTGGAACGAGGACATCGGCGATGACTGAGCAGTCGGCTGAACCGCAGCCCCAGCCCCGTATCCCCACCATCGATCTGAGGCCCTGGCTCACCGGCGGCCCCGAGACGCGTGCGGAGATCGCCCGCACCGTCGACGAGGCCCTGCAGACCGCCGGGTTCCTGCTGGTGACCGGGCACGGCGTGGACCCGTCACTGCGGGCGCGGATCCGGGCGGCCGCCCGCGAGTTCTTCACGCTTCAGGCGTCCGTCAAGGAGCCGTACTCGGCGAAGGTCGGCGGCCGCGGCTGGCTCGGCCCCGGCGCGGAGGCCAACGGCTACTCGGAGGGTACGGAGACGCCGCCCGACCTGAAGGAGTCGCTGACCTTCGCGACGCACGAGCCCTTCGAGGATCCCGAGATCAACGCGGAGTGGTACGCGCCCAACGTGTGGCCGGCGGAGGTGCCGGAACTCCAGAAGCTGTGCGAGGAGTACCTGGCGCGGATGGGCGAGCTGGAGAACCAGCTCCTCGCCCTGCTCGGCGAGGCCCTCGGGCTCGAACCGGACTACTTCACTCGGCACATGTCGCACCCGACCTACGGCTTCAACATCAACTGGTATCCGGGCACGGAGGTCGTCGGCGAGCCGGAGCCCGGCCAGTTCCGCATCGGCCCGCACACCGACTTCGGCACCGTCACGATCCTCGACCGGCAGGCCGGCAAGGGCGGACTCCAGGTGTTCACGGACGAGGGCGGCTGGGAGGACGCGCCGTACGACCCGGAGGCCTTCACCATCAACATCGGTGATCTGATGGCGCGTTGGACCGGCGACCGCTGGCGCTCCGGCCGCCACCGTGTCCTGCCGCCGCCCGCGGACGCGCCCGCCGAGGAGCTGATGTCCCTCGTGTACTTCGGCGAGTGCACGCCGGGCACGCTGGTGGAGTCGGTTCCCGCGCCGGTGGGCCGGGTCGCGTACGAGCCCGTGGACTCGCACACGTATCTGCGTGCGCAGCTGGACTCGATCACGGTCGGCTGACCGCCGCCTCGGCGCGGCTACCTCCCGGCGTACGCGGCCCTCAGCTCACGCCACCGGTCCGGCGTCCAGGCCGACCAGTACACGGGCCGGCCGTCGAGAGCGTCGAGCAGGTACTCGAAGTGGTTGTGCCAGGCGGCCAGGCAGTCGAGACGCAGGTCGTCGTCGCCCCGGAACTCGTTGGTGAAGCGGAGTGTGGCGCCGCCGGGGCCGACGGGTTCCAGGTGGAAGCGGATACGGCCGTGGAACGACGCCATCGTGTACTCGGCGACCCGTTCCCCGTCCCAAGCGGTGATGCGGCCCGTGGCGACGGTCGCCTCGCCCTCGCCGGTCGTCAGCCAGTGCAGCGCGATCGCACCGCCGAGCCGGGGTTCGAGCACATCGGCGGCGGCGAGCCAGCCGCGCAGCCCCTCCGGCGTGGCCAGCGCCGGCCAGACCTCCTCCACAGGGTGGGGAAGGTGCAGCAGAAAATGGAGCGTATGGGTGTCCCCCACGGTCCGGCTGGTCCCGTGCTCGATTGACTCGCTCATGGCACCAGCCTGGCCCGCTTCCCGGCTCCACGCACCCCCTAGGGCCGCTGACCTGCTTTGTTTACGACTTCTCGGTCCAGGACGGCGGTAGCGCTGACGACGTCTCCGATGTCCGTGCCGTCGCATTTGTTCTTGGGGGCGGAGTGGTCGATGGTGCTGTCCCCCAAGTAGGCGAGGCTCTGCGCGTCGAAGACCAGGACGGCACGGTTGCCCTGGGTCACCTTCATCATGACGCCGACTCCGGCACGGCCCGCGACGTCCTCGGCTCCCTCGACGACGGTGAGGCCGGGAATGCGGGCGAGCGCCCGGTACAGGGCGGCCTGGGTCCTCGGCGGCAGCAGACTGTCGTCGAGCAGCCGGGCGGCGGTCTGGAACCCCGCCATCTCGTCGCCGGACCTGCCCTGGCGCGCCTGCGTGAGCCAGCGGTACATCGCCTCCGGGTCGGTGGGGAGCTCCTCCGCCTGCCGGTAGTAGTTGGGCATGCGCTTGCCCGGCAGTTGGTGGGCGATCGGCCGCTCCACGGTCCTGCCGTTGTCCCTGTGCTCGCGCGACAGGCCCACATGCCGGCCGTCGACCGATTCCCAGAGCTCCCGTACGCCGTAGTCATAGGCCTCACTGGTCGAGGCGCAGCCCTCCGGCAGTGTCTTGTCGGGGTCCATCTTCCAGTGGTAGCTCTCCCGCTTCGTGTAGACGAACTGGTCGTCCCGGATATCCGGGAGCTGCCGCTTCTCGGCCGCCCGCGCGATCCGCTCCAGCAGCCGGGCGGCGCTCTGTGTACTCGGCGTCTGCGTCATCGCGGTTTCCGGCCGCGGCGGCGCCGCGGAGTCCCGTGTCACCGTGACGCCCACGACGACGGCGACCGACAGGGCCGCGGCCACCGCGGGCGCCACGAAGGCCGGGCGGCGCCACGTTTTCGGCGCACCGGCCGGCTCGGACCTGATCTCACGCATCAGCTGCTCCCTCAGGACGCGGTGACGGCCCGGCGGGAGGTCCCTGTCGCGGGAAGGCGGGATGTCGTTCACTGCTTCCCCTTCCTGGACGTTCACTGGTTTCCCTCCTGGATGGGCCCGGCCACGGATGTGCGGCCGTCTCTCATCTGTCCGCGCCCCGCGGCGAGTTCCGCCGCGAGCTTCCCGCGCGCCCGGGAGAGGCGGGAGCGCACCGTTCCGACGGGGATGCCGAGCACCCTGGCCGCCGTCGCGTAGTCGAGCTCGCCCCAGACGCACAGGGCCAGCACCTCGCGTTCGGGACGGCGCAGCCGGTCGACCGCCGCGCGTACGGCCCGCAGGTACGCGGCGTCGTCGAGCTGCTCGGCGACGTCGTCGGCGATGTCGCGCACGGGATCGGGCCGCGGCAGCCGGGCCACGGCGGCCGCATGGCGCCGGGTGGCCCGGCGCGTGTTGCGGGCCACGTTGGTGGCGATACCGAGCAGCCACGGCCGCAGCGATCCCCCGTCCGCGTCGACCCGGCCGCGCAGCCGCCAGGCCTCCAGGAACGTCAGCGACACGATGTCCTCGGCGGCCGACCAGTCCCCCGTCAGCCGGAAGGCGTGGTTGTAGACGGAGCGCGCGTACGCGTCGAAGAGCTCACCGACCGCGTCCGCGTCGCCGTCCCTGATGCGGGCGCGCAGCTCGCGCCGGTCCCGCGGTTCCCCCTGATTCGTGTCCACGTCCCCCCACCTGTCCGTACGACAAAGGCCGGTTCCCGTGACTCATGTCACATGGAACCGGCCCGGTCGTACGAGGGTGTCAGACGCCCGCGTACGAGTGCTTGCCGGTGACGAAGATGTTCACGCCGTAGTAGTTGAACAGCCAGCAGCCGAAGGCGATCAGCGCCAGGTAGGCGGCCTTGCGGCCCTTCCAGCCGGCGGTGGCGCGGGCGTGCAGGTAGCAGGCGTACGCGACCCAGGTGATGAACGACCAGGTCTCCTTGGGGTCCCAGCCCCAGTAGCGGCCCCAGGCATCGCCGGCCCAGATGGCGCCCGCGATGATCGTGAACGTCCACAGCGGGAAGACGGCGGCGTTGACGCGGTAGGAGAACTTGTCGAGCGTCGCGGCGGCCGGGAGGCGCTCCATGACGGAGGTCGCGAACCGGCCGGGCTGCCCGCCGTTCGCCAGCTTGTTCTCGTACGAGTCGCGGAACAGGTAGAGCAGCGTGCCGACCGCACCCACGTAGAAGACGGCGCCGCAGAAGATGGCGGTGGAGACGTGGATCCACAGCCAGTACGAGTGCAGGGCGGGGACCAGCTGGTCGCTGGCGGTGTAGAGGACCGTGACGGCGAGGCCGAGGTCGAGCAGGACCGTGGTGACCAGCGGCAGGCCCATCCAGCGGACGTTCTTCTTCAGCACGAGCAGCGCGAGGTACACGCCGACGGCGACCGTGGAGAAGGTGATGTTGAACTCGTACATGTTGCCCCACGGCGCACGCTGCACCGACAGGGCGCGGGTGAGCACACCGCCCGCCTCGACGAGGAAGGCGAGCACCGTGAGGGACACGGCGATGCGGCCGTAGAGGTCACCCTGCTCGTCGCCGCCGTGCGCGCCGGGACCGTCCGGCACGTCGCGGGTGCCGGACGCGGAGCGGGTGACGACCTTGGGGCGCTCCAGGACGGCGGTGCCGCCCTTGGACTTGACCGTCACGGCGGGCGCCTCGCGCGTGGCTGCGCCCTTGTCGGTCAGCGCGGCGGCCGTGCGGCTGACCTTGCTGCGGCTGCCGAAGAGCCACTCGGCGATGTGCGCGAAGAACGCCAGGGTGTAGACGGCCATCGCGGAGTAGATCAGCACATTGCTGATCTGCGCGAGATTCTCGTTGGTTGCGGCGGCGAGATTCACTTCTCAGCCCCTTCGGCAGGTACGGCTTGGGGGTCGGGGGTGGGGTCGGGGTCGCTTTCTGCGGGTGGCGGCGACTTGTCGTACAGGACCGCTGCGAGGTCGCCCAGTTCCTCGGGGAGCTTCGCGGACTCGCTGCGGCCGAGGCCCGCCATCTCGACGACGGTGACGCCGTCCTCCCCCGTGGTGGCGCGGACCCACGCCCGGCGGCGCTGGATGAACAGCGAGCCGGCGAGACCCGCGATGGCGGCGATGGCTCCGCCGAGCGCCCAGCCGTCGCCGGGCTGGTGCGAGATCTGGAAGCTGGCCCACTCCTTGACGTCCTTCTCGAAGGTGATCGAGCCGGCGCCGTTCGGCAGCGTCATGGTCTCGCCGGGCAGCAGCCGCTTCTTCAGCAGGTTGCCGTCGGAGTCCTTGAACTCCTTCATCTTGGAGGTGTCCAGCTGGTACACGTTCTGCGGGATGCCCGAGTCGACGCCGAGGCTGCCGTGGTACGCGGACAGCGCGAGCACCGGGAAGTCGAGCCCCGGGAACTGCGAGAACATCTGGCCCTTGCCGGCGCCCGCGAAGGTCGGCACGAAGAAGGCGTTGAAGCCGAGCTGCTCCTTCTTGCCGTTCTTGTCGGCGTAGCCGTCGAGGACCTTGATGGCGCCGGTCGAGGTGATGTTGGAGTCGATCGGCAGGAGCGGCACGGCTTGCTGGAAGACGACCTTGCCGCGGCCGTCGCGGACGGTGACGACGGGCGCGTAGCCGTGGCCGATGAGGTAGACCTTCGAACCATCGATCTCGAGGGGCTTGTTCACCTCGATCGAGGACTTCTTCCCCTTGCCGTCGGCGCCCTCGCTGTAGGTGATGTCCGCGCGGAACGTGCGGGCGGTGCCCTTGTTCGGCCCGGTGCGCTCGTACGTCCCGACGAACTTGTCCAGCTGGAAGCTGAACGGCGCGAGGCCGTCGGTGTCGAAGAGGCTGCCGGACTTGAAGTCGTCGTACTGGGTGAGCGTGTTGGAGAAGCCGTCGCCCTCGAGGATCAGCTTGCCGCCCTCGGACTTGAACAGCTGCCCGGAGGCGAAGGCGATCAGCATCACGATCAGCGCGATGTGGAAGATCAGGTTGCCGGCCTCGCGCAGATAGCCCTTCTCGGCGGCGACCGCGTCGCCCGCGGTGTGGGCGCGGAAGCGGCGCTGCTTGAGCAGGGCGAGCGCGTTCGCACGGACCTGCTCGGGTTCGGCCTGCGTACGCCAGGTCGTGTAGGCGGGCAGCCGGGTCAGGCGCCGGGGCGCGCCCGGCGGGCGGCTGCGCAGCTGGCCGACGAACTGCCAGGTGCGGGGCACGATGCAGCCGATGAGCGAGACGAACAGCAGGATGTAGATCGCGGAGAACCACACCGAGCTGTAGACGTGGAAGAGCCCGAGCTTGTCGTAGATCGGCGCGAGCGTGGTGTGCGCGGTCTTGAAGTCCTGGACCTTGAGCTCGTCGCTGCTGGTCTGCGGGATCAGCGAGCCCGGGATCGCGCCGAGCGACAGCAGGAAGAGCAGGATCAGCGCGACCCGCATGGAGGTCAGCTGCCGCCAGAACCAGCGGGCCCAGCCGACGACCTCGCGGCCGGTCCAGGCGAGCCATCCGGCGGCACCCGGGGCCCGCGCCCCGCCGAACGAGCCGGGCATCGCGGTCTCCACCGGCGCGGTGGACAACTGCGATCCGGCTGCGCCGAGATCGCCGTCGTTCTGCCCCGCGCCTTCTGCGGTGTCCGTTTCCTCGTGGGTCTGCACGTCAGCGCTCAGTGTCTCGCTAGTCTCGCTCATGGACTCAGATCCCCACCGTGAAGCCGTCGGACCAGACCTGCATCTCCTGCACGAGGCTGTCCCACGCACCCGTCAGCAGGAGCAGGCCGGTCGCAATCATCATGCCGCCGCCGATCCGCATCACCCACGCGTAGTGCCGCTTGACCCAGCCGAACGCCCCGAGCGCCTTGCGGAAGGCGACGGCGGCGAGCACGAAGGGCACGCCGAGGCCGAGGCAGTACGCGACCGTCAGGACGGCACCGCGGCCCGCGTTCGCCTGGTCGAGGGCGAGGGCGTTCACCGAAGCGAGGGTCGGGCCGATGCAGGGCGTCCAGCCGATCCCGAAGAGCGCGCCGAGGAACGGCGCGCCGACGAGCCCGGTGCTCGGCCTCGTGTGGAAGCGGAACTCGCGCTGGGTGAGCCAGGGCATCAGCCCCATGAAGAAGATCCCCATGAGGATCATGAGCACACCGAGCACCTTGGACAGGACGTCCTTGTGCTCCTGGAGCGTCGAGCCGAAGAACCCGAAGAGGGCACCGCTGGAGACGAACACCGCGGTGAACCCGAGGACGAAGAGGCTCGCCCCCGCGACCATCCGACCTCGCCGGGCCTCCGCCAGATCCGTACCGCTCACCCCGGTGACGTACGACAGATAGCCGGGCACCAGCGGCAGCACGCACGGGGAGAAGAAGGAGACGAGTCCGCCGAGGACGGCGACCGGCAGGGCCACCAGCAAGGCGCCGTTGAGGACCGTCTGGTTCGGTTCGGTTACCGCCGCGAGAGTCGTGACGCCCATCACTTCTCCGCGATCAGCGGCTTGAGCATCTTGCGGAGTTTCTCCTCGCTGAGCGGCGACAGCGAGCGGGCCGCGATGTTCCCCTCCCGGTCGATGACGACCGTGGAGGGAATGGCCTGCGGGTTGAGCGCGCCCTTCGGGAAGCGCAGCATCAGCTTGCCGGTCGGGTCGTACAGGCTCGGGTACGTGACGCCGTAGCTCTTCTCGAACTCCTTCGCAGGACTCGTGCTGGTGTCACGCGTATTGATGCCGACGAACTGCACGCCCTGCGCCGCGGTGTCCTTGGCGACCTTGACGAAGCCGGGCGCCTCGGCACGGCACGGCGGGCACCAGGAGCCCCAGACGTTGAGGACGACGATCTTGCCCTTGTAGTCGGCGACGTCGAGCTCGGCGCCTTCGAGGGTCTTGCCGTCGAGCTTGGGCGCGGGGGTGCGCTCGCCCTTCTTGACGGTGGCGATGCCGTCCGTGCCGGTGACGAAGTTGGTGTTGCCGGAGCCGCCCTGGGTGCCGCCCGACCCGCCGCACGCAGACAGGGTCAGCGCAGCGACCGCCGCCACGGCGGTCAGCAGGACGGCGCGGCTGCGGCTACGGGTGCGGTTCGAGCGCTGTGGGGCTCGGCTGGCGGCACTCATGTGAAAAGTTTCGCATGCCCGATTCGAGGATCTTCCGCACCCCCCTCGAGGGCGAAGAACCCCATTTCAGGCAGCGCTTCCGGTGCCCCGGCCCAGCTTTTTCCAGCCACCGGCGGGCACTTCCCCCACGTTCAGGCTCTGCAGCTCGGCGAGGATCGCCGGATCCTGGACGTCGAGCCAGTCCACGAACTGCCGGAAAGAGACGCAGCGCACATCCTTCTGCCCCGCGATGTGCTTGAGCGCCTCCTCGACGGCGTCCATGTAGATGCCGCCGTTCCACTCCTCGAAGTGGTTGCCGATGAAGAATGGTGCCCGATTTGTCTCGTATGCCCGCTTGAAGCCCGCGAGATAGGACTCGGTCGCCTGAGTCCGCCAGCCCGGGTAGTTGTAGGCGGGCGCCCTGGTCGAGTTCAGCGACTGGTTGGCGAGCATGTTGTAGTCCATCGACAGCACCTCGAAGGAGTGCCCCGGGAACGGCACGCCCTGCAGGGGCAGATCCCACACCCCCTGCCGCTTGCGCGGCCACTGCTGGAGGCCGCCGGGCGAGGACGCGTCGTAGCGCCAGCCGAGCTCGCGGGCTGCGGGCAGCAGGTTGCCCTGGCCGAGCAGGCAGGGCGTACGGCCGCCGATGAGCTCCTTGTCGTAGTCGAAGGGCAGCGGGGGCAGATCGGCCCAGCCCGTGTTCGTACGCCACTTCTTGACGAAGGACTTGGCCTGGTCGATCTCGCTGCGCCACTGTGCGGGCGTCCAGTTGGCGACGCTGCCCCATCCGTCGCAGAAGTGCCCGTTGAAGTGCGTGCCGATCTCGTGGCCGTCCAGCCAGGCCCGGCGGACGTTCTTCAGCGTCTCCTTGACGTGCTCGTCGGTGAGGTAGCCGATGGCGGAGGCGCCGACCGGGTTGTTCGGTGGGCGGTAGAGGCGCTTCTTGGACTCGGGCAGCAGATACAGCCCGGACAGGAAGAAGGTCATGTGCACGCCGTGGTCCTCGGCGGCCTTCAGGAAGCGCGGGAACAGGCCGTTGCCGACCTCGCCCGCGCCGTCCCAGGAGAAGATCACGAACTGCGGCGGCTTCTGCCCGGGTTCGAGCGGCACCGGCTCGGCGGGCTGGTTCGGCTGCTTTCCGGTGTACGCGGTGGAGCCGTCGCCGATGGGGGGCACCGGGTTCTTCGGGCGCCCCGGCCTGCCGTCACCGCCCCGGCCGCCTGGCGCTCCCGGTGCGCCTGCGCCGTGGTCGCCCCCGGTGCCGTCGTGGGCGCCTTCGGCCCCGCAGGCCGCCAGTCCGAGCGAGGCAGCCGTACCGACTCCCAGTCCGATCAATCCCCTTCGGGTGATATGGCGCATTCCATCCCCGTCCGTCGCACTGGCTGTCCATAAAAGATGGACAGCCCGTTAGAGGTCGCAACGAACACGGTGGTTCCGGTCAATCACCTGCTTTCCGGGGCTTTTTACGGCCGAGTGGCTCAAGACGGCCGTGCGAAGGCGTCGATATGGCCGTACAGCGGCGACTACCCCGCCGCCGTACGGCCATGCCGGACACCCGGTCCGCAGTGCGCTACACCCGAGGGACCGCGCCCCGTAAGGGGCGCGGGGAACTGCGCGACCAGCCCCCACCGGCCCGCGGGTTCATCACCGCGCTACCAGCGGAGCGCTTAGGCCCCGAAGGCCTTGCCCTTGCCCTTCACCGGCTTGGCACCGGCGAGCAGATGGGCCGGCACGAGGTCGCGGGCCGGCTCCGTGTAACCGACGGAAACGATCTTGTCGCCCTTGAACGTGAAGCTCGTCAGCGACGCGAGCGTGCACTGCCGCCTGCGCGGGTCGTGCCACAGCCGACGCCGCTCCACGAAGCTGCGCACGATCCAGATCGGCAACTGGTGGCTGACGCACACCGCTTCATGGCCGCGGGCCGCGTCGCGCGCCGCCTCCAGCGCGCTCATCATCCGCACGACCTGCTCGATGTACGGCTCGCCCCAGGAGGGCTTGAAGGGGTTGACCAGGTGCTTCCAGTTCTCCGGCCGGCGCAGCGCACCGTCGCCGACGCCGAATGCCTTGCCCTGGAAGACGTTGTCCGCCTCGATCAGCCGGCCGTCCGTGGCCAGGTCCAGGCCGTGCGCCTTGGCGATCGGCGTCGCCGTCTCCTGCGCCCGCTCCAGCGGCGAGGAGACGACGTACGTGATGTCGCGCGCCGACAGGTGCTCGGCGACCCGCTCGGCCATCTGCCGCCCCAGTTCGGAGAGGTGGTACCCGGGCAGCCGCCCGTAGAGCAGCCCGTCCGGGTTGTGCACCTCGCCGTGGCGCATCAGGTGGACGACGGTGATGTCGTCGCGCCCCGCGGGAGACTTCGGCGTCTCGGCGGTCCCGGCGGTCTCGGCGGTCTCGCGGTCGTCAGGGAAGGCGCTCATGCGGTGGCCTCCGCGGCGGCACGGGCGGCGGCGGGCAGGGCGGCGGCGATGCGCTCGATCGCCCGCTCGTCGTGGGCGGTCGACACGAACCAGGCCTCGAAGGCCGACGGCGGCAGATAGACGCCCTGCGCCAGCATCGAGTGGAAGAAGGCGTTGAAGCGGAACGCCTCCTGCGCCTTCGCGTCGTCGTAAGTGCGTACGTCTCCATCGGTGAAGAAGACGGAGAACATGCTGGAAGCGTTCTGCACCCGGTGGGAAACGCCTTCCTTGCTGAGCGCGTCGGTCACCAGACCGCGGATCTCGCGCGACACCGCATCGAGCTTCTCGTACGCGGCGTCGTCGAGGAGCCGCAGCTGGGCGAGGCCGGCGGCGGTCGCGATCGGGTTCCCGGAGAGCGTGCCCGCCTGGTAGACCGGGCCGGCCGGGGCGAGATGGGCCATCACGTCCGCGCGGCCGCCGAACGCCGCCGCCGGGAAGCCACCGCCCATGACCTTGCCGAAGGTCATGAGGTCGGGCCGCACGCCGTCGACGCCGTACCAGCCGGCCTTCGACGTACGGAAGCCCGTCATGACTTCGTCGGAGATGTAGAGGGCGCCGTTCGCAGCGCAAGCCTCCTTGAGGCCGGCGTTGAAACCGGGCAGCGGCGGCACGACGCCCATGTTGCCGGGGGACGCCTCGGTGATCACACAGGCGATCTCGCCGGGGTGCGCGGCGAAGGCCGCGTGCACCGCGTCCAGGTCGTTGTACGGCAGGACGATCGTGTCGCCGGCCTGCGCGCCGGTGACGCCCGGGGTATCGGGCAGCGCGAAGGTCGCGACCCCGGAGCCGGCGGCGGCCAGCAGGGCGTCGACGTGACCGTGGTAACACCCGGCGAACTTGATCACCTTGGCGCGCCCGGTGAATCCGCGCGCGAGACGGATCGCGGACATCGTGGCCTCGGTGCCGGAGGAGACGAGCCGCACCTGCTCGACGGGCTCGATCCGCGCGACGATCTCCTCGGCCAGCGCGACCTCGCCCTCACCCGGCGTACCGAAGGACGTGCCGCGGGCGACGGCCTCCTGCACCGCGGCGATGACCTCGGGGTGCGAGTGGCCCAGGATCATCGGCCCCCACGAGCACACGAGATCGACGTATTCGCGGCCGTCGGCATCCGTCAGATACGGGCCCGTGCCGGACACCATGAACCGGGGCGTACCGCCCACGGCGCGGAACGCGCGCACGGGAGAGTTCACGCCGCCGGGCGTCACACGGCCCGCACGGTCGAAGAGCCCCTGCGAGACAGGCGCCTCGTAGGGGTACGGCGTGGTCGCCGCCGGGGACGACGCGCTGCCGGGGATGTTGTTCGCCTCTGCCATACCCCTCAGCGTACGGCCCGGTTCCAGGCGGGTACGGCCCGGTTCCAGGCGGACCGTGCCCCTCTCCCGCCTCCCTACCGCGCCCGTCCCCCTCTCTCCGCACCGTGCCGCAAGGGGCGCGCGACCAGCCTGCGCATCGCCCCGCAGGTGGCGCGCGACCAGCCTCCGCACCGCTCATCACGGCGCTGGATGCTGCCGGTCACGACTGATCCCCTACTGATCCCTTACTGATCCCCTTTTGCAGTGGTCATGGCGGGAAGGCGCTGCCTAGACTCCCGGCAGGATCCGCACTCAGGGAGAGTCACCGCCCTAGCGGCCGGCCGTCGGCATCTCCCGGGTGCCCGAAGCCGGCCCGCGGCACAGGACAGGTGTTTCACCGCACGTTTCGGCGAGCGGCCGTGGGGGAGGTCACTGTCACGATGATCGGGTTGCGCCGCGGGGGATGTGCGGCCTAGAAAAGCAGTCGGGTGGAGATATGCATCGCGGTGGCGGTCTGGGCGAGGGCACCGGTGACCTCGGTCCTCGGCGTGCTGAGATCCCCCCTGCCGCAGGTCAGGGGAGGGGACGACACCGCCGGGACGCACAGCGCCGCCCGGAGGCCGGGCCGACGGAGACGGCCGGGGCTGCCGGGACACCCGGAACACAGGCATCCCGGGCAGGGGCCCGGGGCAAGACGGAGCGAGCGCTGGGGGGAAGCAGGAGTGGCCGGGTGGGGGTGACCTACAAGTACTTCGGCGCGCCGGACGGCGCGACGGCCGCCCGCGTGCCGATCTCGATGCGCCCCGAGGAACTCGGCGGCGACGAGCTCGGCATGGGCGGCATGTTCACCAAGATCAAGCCGGAGACGATGGCCGCGATGGTCCTCACCGGCATCGAGGGCATACCCCTGCACAAGGTCCCCCCGCTCGAACTGGTCGTCCTCCACCCCGACTACGCGGTCGTGAAACTCCCCATGACGGTCGTCGACCCGATCCGCGGCATCGGCGAGGAAGCGGTCGGCGCGGCCGCGTTCATCTGGTCGACGGTCCCGGACCGCGGCGGCCCGCGCGACGCGTTCAACGTGTACCAACTGCTGCACGAGTGGCAGGACTTCAGCCATCGGTTGCATGAGGCGGGGCATCAGCCGTACTGCCTTGTGTGGCCCTGAGCTGGGGTTTCTTGGGGATCGGGCGGGGCCTTCGGTAGTCGGCCCCGCAACTGGCCATGATATGTGGGGTTCGTCCGATCCAGTCAGGGCGCGGTGGCTCAGGCCCTCTACGGCTATTCGGGGGCGAAGAGGTCTGACGCTTCGTTGGCATGCACTGCCCGCTCCGACCAGACCTTGAGCTGCTCCCAGTCGGAGCAGGAGCTCACCCGCTTGCGGACAGAATCCGGCACGGGGATGCCGCGCCACTCGAGGATTTGCAGGACCACCTCCGCGCGGTCCTGGACCCGTCCTTCATCCCGCACCCTCTCGGCAACGGGGTGCCGGAAGAAGTAGTTCACTGGCGCCATCAGGTCCCTCCAGATCTTCCTGGCCTGGGGATCCACCAGGCCTGACAGGGTGAGCTGTGCGAACACCGCCGCGCTCTCGGAGTCGATGGTGTCCAAGGCGGCCGCCAACGACTTCAGTATGCCGGTGACACCCGGCCCCCTACCATGCGTAATCGCTGAAAACAGCGCGAGGGAGACATCCCGCACGGCCTCCTTTTCGTCGGCGATCACCGGCACGTTGTCCGGGCCCAGGACGATCGGCCGCACCGTGAGCGAGGGCCAGCCCGGCAGGCCGAACCGGATGGGTTGTGCTGCCCAGCGGGCGGTGGCACTGCTCTGGGAGAGGACGATCAGGATCGGCTCGCAGCGGTACTTCTCGTACAGATACGAGAGGTAGTAGGCCCAACTTCCGCGTTTCGTCTCGGCCTTCTTGCCCTGCGACTCGATCACAAGCAGATAGTTGCCGTCGTCGGTGTCCACTCGCAGCAGAGTGTCCACGCGGCGCTCGACCGGCTCGATCTCGGTGAGGTCCGCGTTGAGGATCGCGATCTCGCGCGGCTTAGGGAACGGGATGTGCAGCAGGCGCTGTAAAGCGCGGATCAGTAGCGTCGTGTCCTTCTGGAAGATCCGGTGCAGGGCCTCGTGTGACGAGCTGACCATCGACTCTCCTTACTGTCCGACGCGATCAACGGGCCGCGCCACACTGAGGTCACACCACACGTACTTGCCGCAGTCGCCTCCCTGAGCCAGCGGATGCCAACCCCAGTCGTCGGCGCAGGCCCGGACGAGGTCAAGGCCACGGCCCGCCTCGGCGTCAGCGCCGGGCGCCGACTCCGGTGCGGGCGGTGGGGGTTTGGGGTCGGCATCCCAGGCACCGACGCGCAGGACTCCGCCCTGCCAGCACAGGCGCAGAGCCGCGGGGCCCTTCGTATGCCGTACGGCGTTGGAGACCAGCTCCGTCGCGAGCAGCTCCGCGACGTCGCCGAGGCAGATCAGCCCGTGGGCGGTGAGGATCAGCCGCAGGGTGCGCCGGCAGACGGGGACGGCTCGAAGGTCGTGGGGAATGTGGAGCGTGCACTCCCAGGGTTCGTCTTTGGGCATGCGTGCCCTCCAGGTGGTGTCGGGAAGTTGGAGAAGCGCGGCGGGTGGCGGGCGGTGGCAATGCCGCAGCCGTCATGGCATGACGGTGTGGTGCGCTTCCGGGGTCCCGGCGTTCCGCAGCGTGTGCGACGCGTCACCGACGGTATTTCCTAACTTTAGGAAGATGCAACCCGCTGGCGTATTCTGCCCCTCGAACGGGGCACGCCCGATGGGCAGCTGAAGCAAGGAGGGGCTCATGCCGCCGAAGAGGCACCTCACGGCCCGCAGAGTGCGGCTGGGTGCTGAACTGCGGAAACTACGCGAGGCAACGGGCATGAAGGCCCGGGAAGCGGCTTCGCTGCTCGGGGCCGACTCGGTCCAGATCAGCCAGATCGAGTCCGGGGTCGCAGGCGTGAGCGCTGAACGCGTACGCCGTCTCGCAGCCCATTACGCCTGCGTCGACGAGGCGTTGGTCGAAGCCCTGGCGGCGATGGCAACCGATCGGACTCGGGGCTGGTGGGAGGAGTACCGGGGAGTGCTTCCACCGGTGTTCCTAGACGTCGCCGAACTGGAGTACCACGCGACGTTCCTGCGGGAAGTGGTCATCACGCATGTCCCCGGGCTTCTACAGACCGCCGACTACGCCCGGGCGGTCTACTCGTACATGGTTCCCGGGCTGCCCGAGAGCGAGCTGCAGCCCCGGGTGGAACACCGGATGAGGCGACGAGCCGTCATCGAAGGCGACAATCCCACGCCGTACGAGACGATCATCCATGAGCTCGCCTTGAGGATCCGCGTGTCGGATCGAGGCGTCGCCCGTGCTCAACTCCGGCAAATTCTGGAAAAGATCGAGCACGGCCACGCCACTGTGCGCGTCATCCCCACCGACCAGGACGGCTTCGCCGGTGCCGGAGCTTCGATGATGTGCACGGGCGGTCTGGTGCCCCAGCTGGACACCGGCCTCCGCGACGCTCCCACGGGCACAGCGTTCATCGACGCCGAACCCCAACTGAAGAGGCTTCGAACACTGTTCCATAAAGTGGAGAAGGCGTCGCTGGACCCCATGGCGTCGCGGGACTTCATCCACCAGTTGTCGAAGGAACTGTGAGGCGCCCCATGGATCAGGCATTGCACTGGCAGAAGTCGACCTTCTCCGATGGCGGCGACGGGAATACCTGCGTGGAACTGGCTGCCACCGAAAGCTGGTTGATCTGCATCCGCGAAAGCGACACCCCCACCACCCGCCTCACCACCACCCTCACACCCCTCGCCAACCTCATCCTCGGCATAAAATCCGGCAGGCTCACCACATCTCCGGTGTAATCAACGCGGAGAAACGGTGCTCGGCGACGGCACGTCGTGTGACTGGGGCATTGCCGCGACGGTCTGAGGCTTGGGGTCACTGCGGTGAGTCCACAGGAGAGCTCCTCCGAGCAGCACGGTAGCTCCCACCAGCCAGGGCACCGGGCCCGGCGACAGGGCGCCGGCGACCACTCCGGTGACTGCGCCCGTCAGTTGGAGGGCGAGGGACTGAACAGACAGCGCGGTGGCCCGGCCTGAACGTGCGACCCGGCGGTGCAGGAGATCATTCTCGCTCGGCCCCGCCGCACCGAGCCCGAGATAGACCAGGCCGTAGCCGCTCGCCGCGACGGCCATGGAGACTCCGCCCGCGAACGCTACGGTGATGCCGAGCAGAAGCAGGCCGCCCGCGCTGACGCCAAGGCTCAACAGGACAGCACGCTCGCCGCTGCCTGCGAGCGGCGGGCCACACCTCAGTGGCTCGCGAGGGCGTCCGTTTCGCGCGGCGGAACCGGCCCACTACCGGGCGGATGCTCAGGACATCATCGACGAGGCTCGACGCCCGCCGTAACGCGATCTACCGGGCCGTGGAGAAGGGCGGCCCCGCCGCCTACGCGGTACGTCATGACCGTATCGAGCGCACCTGGCCCTGACAGTCAGCCGGGGTCAACGCGAACCGTCTCCCAGAACCTCCGCCAACGCCCGCGACGCCTGGTGGATCATCCCCGGGTTCGTGTCCCAGTAGTACGGCAGTGCCACCACTGCCTGGAAGAGGGCCCAGCCGCGGCCGCGTAGCCAAGAGGCGTCGTCGACAGCGAGTTCGGCTTGGTAGCGGGTGCGACTGTCGTCTGTGAAGACGTTCCAGGCAGGCAGCAGGTCGCACGCGGGGTCGCCCACGTTGAGGGTTCCGAAGTCGATCACCGCGGACAGGCGGCCGTCGACGACGATGAGGTTGCCAGGCAGCAGGTCGCCGTGTAGCCAGACCTCTTCGCCGTCCCATGTCGGGGCGGCCAGCGACTCCTCCCAGGAGCGGAGGGCGGCCGCGCCGTCGATTCGGTTGCCGAGCTGTTCGATCGCCTGGCGGACCCCATCGTCGTGTTCCGCGAGTGGTCCGCCTCGGCCGCGGGGAGGGCGCGGAGGGGCTCCTGTCGTGTCGATCTCGCGCAGCGCCTTCACGAAGGCCGCCAGATCGACCGCCGCCCGGTCCAGGTCGTCGATGGTGCCGTTGGCGTTCTCGCCGGGCAGCCACTCGTACACCGACCAGTCGAAGGGATAGCCCTCCGCCGGGTGTCCCATCGCCAGCTGCACCGGCAGGGCGAGCGGCAGGTGCGGCGCCAGCCTGGGCAGCCACTCCGCCTCCCTCGCCGCCTGCTCGGTGGCCCACCCGATGCGGGGCAGCCGAACCGCCAGGTCGTCGCCGAGCCGGTAGATGTCGTGGTCCGTCCCGTACGACGCGACCGGCTTGATCGGCAGATCGGCCCACTGGGGGAACTGCCCTGCGAGCAGGCCGCGTACGAGCTCGACGTCGGTCTCGATTTCGTCGGCGTGCATTTTGTTAGCGCCCATCGCGGGCAGCATCGGCCAACTGCCCTGCCATCGCAAGCGAGTTTTGCGTCCGCCGCCCCTGGACCTGCGTGTGATGATGGACGAAGCGGCAGCCGTACAGCGTGGGGGTGGGCGCGTGACCAGTCGCTTGCTTATGCCATGTCGGCGCGCGCATGTGCGTACGGAAGAAGCGGACCTACGGGATTCCGTGCGCGTGGGCGGTTCCGTGCAGCCCACCGCGATCCTTGACTGGGAACATCCGGTCGTCGCAGCGCTTGCGGCCCGCGTGCGGCGGGAGGCGGACGCGCGTGGCTCGGCCGGTCCGCGCGAGTTGTTGCAGGTCGCGCACGGGATCATCGCGCGCGGCGTGCGTCCCGTGTACTCGGTCGAGGAACGGCGTCGGACCTCGCGAACGCTCCGGATCGGACGCGGCTCGTGCAGCCAGCGGATGGCGGTGCTGGAGTCGGTCGCGCGGGCGCAGGGTGTGCCGACGCGCGTACGAGGACTGCTCGTTGACGGTGCGTTCTGGTATCCGCGCTTTCCTCGGTTCAAGCCGCTTGTGCCGGAGCAGGTGCTGCTGGCCTGGCCCGAGTTCCTGCTGGAGGGGGAATGGGAGCCGATCGGCGAGCTGTTCGGGAGCCTGGCGGAGCTCAGCTGCTCCGGGGGCGGTGAGTTCACGAACCGGGGCGGTGAGACCCTCTTCGACGCCGTGGCCCGTACTGCGGTGGACTGGGGCGGGGCGGAGGGCTGCGGTATGTCGGGCGGCGGCGGGTGCGACCTGTCGGCGCAAGTAGTGGTGGATCTCGGGTACTTCGACTCCCGCGACGAACTCTTCGCGCGCCACGGCCAGACGCTGTGCTTGCCGGCGCGCAGGCTCAGCGAACCGGTGCTCGGCCGCTGGGGCGCGGGCGCGAGCAGCACCACGGCCTGAGCGCACCCTGATCAGGGGCGGGCGCGACCAGTCCCACGCATCGCGAGCAGGTCCAGCACCCGCTCCCAGCCGAACCCGTCCGTGCCGCCCTCGTGACGGTCACCGAACAGAACACCCATCCCGCTCAGCCTTGCCACGCTCTCCTCATACGCGGGATGCGCGGCCAGCCCGTCGCTCACGCGCGGCAGAACCGCGATCGGGACGCCGAGGCCGGACGCCTCGCAGAGGGTGCCCAGCGCGAGCGTGTCGGCTATCCCGGCAGCCCACTTGTTGATCGTGTTGAAGGTGGCCGGCGCGACCGCGATGGCGTCCGGGTCGGGGAACGGCCGCGGATCACCCGGCGAGCGCCAGGCCGACCGGATCGGGTAGCCGGTCTGCGCCTCGATGGCCACCGCGTCGATGAAGCCCAGTCCGAGCGGCGTGGCGATGACACCGACAGCCCAGTTCCGTTCCTGGGCCGCGGTGATCAGTTTGCTGACGTCCTCGGCGATACCGGCGGCGCAGACGACGACGTAGAGGAAGGGCTTGTCGGGCTGCTGGGCCGACTGCTGATCCGGCTGCTGGGTCACGTGCGGGCTCCCGGTCGAACGGACGAGACGGTTCACACCACCCTGCCGCACCGAGACGTCGCACGGATGCCCTGTTCACACAGCGGCCTGACCATCACTACTCACACAGCGGCCTGACCCCGTTTCCCCACCGTGAACCCGATCACCGCCCCGCCCCCCGCCCGTCGACGCGCGAACGGGATGCCGCCGTGGGACGCGGCCACCTCACGGACGATCGACAGGCCGAGGCCGGAGCCGGGGAGGCCCCGGGCGTCGGGGGCGCGGTAGAAGCGGTCGAAGACGCGCGGCAGGTGCTCCTCGGCGATTCCGGGGCCGCGGTCGCGTACCTCGACGCGAGCGGTGCCCCCCGCGTCCGCCGCTCCGGTGACGACGATCTCGATGGGAGCCGAGCCTCCGGGGTCGAACTTGGCGGCGTTCTCCACGAGGTTGGAGACCGCGCGCTGGAGGGCGGCAGGCCGGCCCTCGACGACCGTGCCCGCCATGTCGCCGGCGGCCACCTGCACGGTGACGACCCGGCCCGTACGGCGTCGGGCCGCCCCCGCGACGTCTTCCGCGACCTCGCCGAGCGCCACCTCCACCACCGGTTCGTCGTCCTGCTGGCCGGCGGCGAGGTCCACCAGCTCGTTGACCAGGTCCGTCAGTTCGCGGGACTCCTCCGCCAGGTCCGCGACGAGTTCCTCGCGCGCCGCGGGCGGCAGCTCGTCGATACGGCGCAGCAGCGAGATGTTCGTACGCAGGGATGTGAGCGGCGTACGGAGTTCGTGGCCCGCGTCCTGGACGAGGCGCCGCTGGTCGTCGACGGACTGGGCGAGCCGCCCCAGCATGCGGTCGAAGGCGCGGCCGAGCCGGCCCACCTCGTCCCGTCCGGCGACCGGCACCTGGGTGTCGAGGCGCCCGGTGCGCGCCACGCCCTCGGCGACGTCGGTCAGCCGTACGAGGCGGCCGGTGATCCGCCGGGCCAGCCACCAGCCGAACAGCCCGGCGGCCACGACGATCGCGGCGACCAGGACGACCGTGCGTTTCTGCAGCTCCGTGAGCAGGTCTTCCGTGTCGCTGAACTCCTGGGCGACCTGCACGGCGCCCCGGCCGCCGCCGAGCGCCACGGTCGCGACCCGGTACTGGTCCTCGCCGACCTCCACCTCGTCGTGCACCGCCTTCGTACCGGCCTTCCGGGCGTCGGCGGTGCTCCGGTCGTCCGCGCCGACGGGCAGGGGCGGGCTGCCCTTGTCCACGACGTGCCCGCCCGGCCCGAGCACCTGGACGTCGGTGCGCGTGGACCTGATCAGGTCGTCGCGCGGGCCGTCGTGGTCCGGGTCCGCCGACGTGAAGTCCTCGGGTGTGAGGGCGCGGTGCCTCACCTCCTCCTGCAGACCGCGGACGACCTCGTCGAACACCGCCCGCTGGTCGACGCGGACCAGCCGGGCCGCCGCGTCGTAGCTGAGGAAGCCGATGAGCACGGTGACGGCCGCGGCCACGGCCGCGAACGACACCGCGAAGGTGGTGCGCAGGGAGGACGGCGGCCGGCTCCCGGGGAGCATCTCAGTCCTCTCTGAGGACGTAGCCGACTCCCCGCACCGTATGGATCAGCAGGGGCCGCCCCGGTTCGTCCATCTTGCGCCGCAGGTATCCGACGTACACGGCGAGGTTCTTGGAACCGGGGCCGAAGTCGTAGCCCCAGATGCGGTCGTAGATCGTCGAGTGGTCGAGGACGATGCCCGTGTTGCGGGCGAGCAGTTCCAGCAGGTCGAACTCGGTCCTCGTCAGTTCGAGCTCACGCGCGCCGCGCCAGGCGCGCCTGGCCAGCGGGTCGATGCGCAGGTCTGCCACCGTCACGACCTGGCCGTCCTGGGCGGCGCGGGCGAGAACCTCGGGTACCGGCCGGCCGTCGGGTGCGAGGGGCTGGGACCGCTCCCCGGGCGGAACCGTGCCGCCTCCCCCGGCCGCGAGCGTGCCGGTCCCGGTGCGTCGCAGCAGGGCCCGCAGCCGGGCGAAGACCTCGTCCACGTCGAAGGGCTTGACCACGTAGTCGTCGGCGCCCGCGTCCAGGCCCGCGATACGGTCCGCCGTCTCCACGCGCGCGGTGAGCATCAGGATCGGCGTACGGTCGCCCTCCGCGCGCAGCACGCGGCACACCTGCAGGCCGTCGATGCCCGGCATCATCACGTCGAGTACGAGGACGTCCGGCTTGCCGCGATGCGCCTGGGCGAGCGCCTCGACGCCGTCGGCGACCGCTGTGACCTCGTATCCCTCCAGCGTGAGCGCCCGCTCGAGGGCATGCCGGATGGCGCGGTCGTCCTCGGCCAGCAACACGGTGTGGCGCGCGGACTCGCGAGCCGGCTCGGTAGCGGGTTCGGGCGCCGACTCGGATGCGGGTTCGGTCGCGGTGTGGGGCACGGGCCCAGTGTGCCAAGACCACCGGCCGATACGTCCTGACGAGCGCCCCTGCGTTCCCCTTCTTACCGGGCTCTCACCCCGGACGGTGGGCCGGCTTACCTCCGGCGGCCAGGGTGTGCCGTGGCGAAGAGCGGCCGACGCTTGCGGGGAGGGGCGGTATGAAAACGCGGCACGTCAGGACGAGGTACAGGGCGGGAGTCAGGACGGGGTTCGCGGCCGGGACCGGCGGCGACGCGAGCGCAGGCCCGACCACGAGCGTGCGCGTCGACCACGTACACCTCACCCCCCTCACCGGTCGGACCGCAACCGTCACGGCACCCGCAGGCCAGGACAGGACAGCCGCCGACCCGACCGGCCGGGCGGGCGGGAGGCGCCGTCTACGGTTCCCCTTCGCGCTCCGGCGTCGGCCCGCACCCTGGCTCGCTCTCGTCGCCCTCACATACGCCACCGTCCAGCTCACCGCCGTCGTCCCGCACATCGGGCACGTTCTCGGCTGGGACGAGACCGTCTACGTCTCGCAGGTGGACCCGCGCAACCCCGCCGCGTACTTCAGCGCCCCGCGCTCCCGCGGTATGAGCATGCTGGTGGCGCCCGTGCTCGCCGTGACGTCGGACCCCTTCGTCCTGCGGATCGTGCTCGCGCTGCTGTCGGCGGCCGCGCTGTACGGCGCGTTCCGGATCTGGCGGCCCCTGGTCGGGCGGGGCACGACGGCGCTCGCCGCGCTGCTGTTCGCGGGCCTGTGGACCACCGAGCTGTACGGTCCGGAGGCCATGCCCAACCTGTGGGTGGCCCTGGGCGCGGTGGCCACGACGGGCTGGTTCCTGCGGACAGCGCCGCGGGTGCGGACACGGACGCCCGGGCAGCGGTATGCGCCCCGGTGGATGGCCCTCTGCCTGGCCGCCACCGCCCTCGTACGCCTGCCGGACGCGGGCTGGCTCGCGCTACCCCTCCTCGGCACGGCGCTCCTCGTACGCGAACGGCGCCGCGCGCTGCCCTGGCTGCTCGGCGGGCTCGCCGCGGGCGGGGTGCAGTGGGTGGTCGAGGCGTACCTCCGGTTCGGCGGTATCCCGCAGCGGCTGCGCGTCTCCGGCGCCACCGAGGGCGGGATGAGCCCGCACCTCAACCTCGGCAACGCATGGCGCGCCCTCAACGGACCCGAGTTGTGCCGACCCTGCACGGTCCCGCTGCGCCACCCGGAACTGACCGTCTGGTGGCTGGCGTTGCCCCTGCTCACGGCGGCGGCCCTCGTACTCGCGTTCGCGGACCGCCGCCGCGGCAGGAGCGACACCGACGCGCGAAATCCGTGGCCCGCCAGGGGCGCCCGTCCGTTCGCGGTCACCGCCGTCCCCGTGGCCTGCGCTGCGTCGCTCGCCGTGCCCTATCTCTTGCTGCTGGGCTACTTCGCCCCGCGCTTCCTGCTGCCGACGTACGCGCTGCTCGCCCTGCCCGTCGCGGCACTGCTCATCCGGGGTGCGCGCACCGGGACCCTTCTCACGGCCGTCGTCGCGCTGGCCGTCGCGGGGCAACTCGGCTCCCAGTACGCGGTGCTCGAGCGGCTGGCAGCGGAGACGGCCGCCGTCGACCACCGCTACCAGGCGGCCGCCGACGACCTGCACACCCTCGGGTTGCACGCCCCGTGCCTGGTCACAGGCCCGCGAGCGCTCCCGGTGGCGTACGACGCGGGCTGCGCCTCCGCCGAGACGAGCGGCAACAACCGGTCCGTCACCACCCGGGAGCTACTGCACATGGCAGATCGGCAGCCGACCGTCGTACTCACCGCGGGCGGCCACCGTCCGGCGCGATACGCGCTCGGCTGGACCGCCCACGTGTTGCCGGGCACCGGTGGCCGGACGGCTTGGCTGGCCCCGTCGGCATCGAGTCGTTGACGGACACACGCGGGCGGGACGCCCTCCACACCCTCTTACATCGCCCGCAGGGCCGCCAACTGCTGCTCGAAGGGGATCACTTCGAGCGGCCCGTCGGCCGCCGATCCGCCGACCGGCCCACGGGCGGACGTACTCGTCCCTGCGGCGCTCTCCCCCTCCGCCCGCCTTCGGGCGGACGGCACAGAGGCGGTGGCGGCAGGCGCGGTGGCGGCAGACACGGGCCCGACCGCCGACGCCGTCGCCCCGGCCAGCGCCGCCAGCTCCGCACCCGCCCGTTCGATACGGGCCGCGAGACCGTCCGCGCCCCAGTCCTCGGACGCGGCGTACACCGCCGTCGGCACGACGACCGCCCGCAGATACGCGAACAGCGGACGCAGCGCGTGCTCCAGGACGAGCGAGTGGCGGGGCGTGCCGCCGGTCGCCGCGATCAGGACCGGCTTCCCGGCGAGTGCGTCCTTGTCGATCACGTCGAAGAACGACTTGAACAGGCCGCTGTAGGAAGCGGTGAAAACGGGCGTGACGACGATCAGGCCGTCCGCCTGCGTCACCGCGTCGATGGCGCGGCTCAGCGCCGGGCCGGGGAAGCCGGTGACGAAGTTGTTCGCGATCTCCACGGCCAGGTCGCGCAGTTCGACGACCTGGGTTTCGGTGTCCGCCGGGAGCCGTTCCGCGGTCGCGGCCGCGAGCCGGTCGGCCAGCAGCCGGGTGGATGACGGGACGCTCAGTCCGGCCGATACGACGACGAGCTTCATGCCTTCGTCACCTCCTCCTCGTTCTTCCGGTTCTCCTGGGCGGTGGCAAGCAGGGACTGGTGCGTCGGCGCGTCCGGCACATCGGCCGGGCGGCCCTTGGCGAACTCCTTCCGCAGCACCGGCACGACCTCCTCGCCGAGCATGTCGAGCTGCTCGAGGACGGTCTTGAGCGGCAGACCCGCGTGGTCCATCAGGAACAGCTGGCGCTGGTAGTCGCCGACGTAGTCGCGGAAGGACAGGGTCCGCTCGATGACCTGCTGCGGGGAGCCGACGGTCAACGGGGTCTGCTCGCTGAAGTCCTCGAGCGAGGGCCCGTGCCCGTACACGGGCGCGTTGTCGAAGTACGGCCGGAACTCGCGCACCGCGTCCTGCGAGTTCTTACGCATGAACACCTGGCCGCCGAGGCCGACGATGGCCTGCTCGGGGGTGCCGTGGCCGTAGTGCGCGTACCGCGTGCGGTAGAGCTCGATCATCTTCTGGGTGTGCTCCTTCGGCCAGAAGATGTTGTTGTGGAAGAAGCCGTCGCCGTAGTACGCGGCCTGCTCCGCGATCTCCGGGGAGCGGATGGAGCCGTGCCAGACGAACGGCGGGACCCCGTCGAGCGGCCGAGGCGTCGAGGTGAACGACTGCAGCGGCGTACGGAACCGGCCTTCCCACGTCACGACGTCCTCGCGCCACAGGCGGTGCAGCAGCGCGTAGTTCTCGATGGCGAGCGGTATGCCCTGGCGGATGTCCTGTCCGAACCACGGGTAGACCGGGCCGGTGTTGCCGCGGCCCATCATCACGTCGACCCGGCCCTCCGCCAGATGCTGGAGCATCGCGAAGTCCTCGGCGATCTTCACCGGGTCGTTGGTGGTGATCAGGGTCGTGGAGGTGGAGAGGATCAGCCTTTCCGTCCGGGCGGCGATGTAGCCGAGCATGGTCGTCGGGGACGACGGGACGAACGGCGGGTTGTGGTGCTCGCCGGTCGCGAAGACGTCGAGTCCGACCTCTTCCGCCTTGAGCGCGATCGCGACCATCGCCTTGATGCGCTCGTGCTCGGTCGGTGTCCGGCCGGTGGTCGGGTCGGGGGTGACGTCGCCGACGCTGAAGATGCCGAACTGCATGACTGATCATCCTTCGCAGGTTGTTGACGATTCAACTACACCTGCGAAACGGTACGCGGCCCGGGGGTATTCCCGGGCCGGTGCCCGGACCTCGGCGCGCGGCCTACGGACGGTTCCAGCCCGGATCGCGCCCCGTCTCCGCCAGCAGCCGTTCGAAGTCGGAGGCGCCGTCCGGCACCGGGACCGGATCGGCGAAGAAACCCATCTTCCGGGCCGTGGGGGCCATGTCGGCGACGGCCTGGCCGAGCGTGTGCAGGACGCCGGTGGCCGCCGGGTCCGGGCGGTACTCCTGGCCGGTGGCGCGCGCCAGGTCCCAGACGTGCACCGTCAGGTCCAGCAGCACCATGCAGCCGACGGTGCGTGCCGGAAGGCCCATCGCTCCCGTGGTGCCCTCCTCGGCGCCGGGCGCGGACCACGCGGCCACCAGCTGCTTCGTCTCCTCGGCGAACCGCTCGCGCCAGTCGGCACCGGCGCCCACGTGGTCGGGGGTGTGGCTGAAGTCCGCGGACTTCTTGGCCGCCAGCGCCTGGAACTGCACGACCACATGGAAGAGGTGGTCGACCAGCTCCCGGACGTCGTAGTCGGCGCAGGGGGTACGGGCCGTGAGCTGGTCGTCGGTGATGGCCCGGACGACCGGGACGGCTCGTTCGGCGGCGACGCCGAGGAGCTCGCCGACGGGGTCGCTGTCTGCAGGCTTCGTGTCCATGTCGCTCTTGTCCATGTCGCTCATGAAGGGACCGTACGAGCGGGCGGACGGGCGTGGCTTGAAGAAACGCGACAGCAGCCCGCCGGGGCCGGGGCGCCACGTACGATCCGGCCATGGCCGCCACGCCACGCCGCGACACCCGGGGCATCGTCGACGCCTCGGGGCTGATGTCCCGCGTACGTTTCCGACGCCACCTGCCCGCCGAGCCGCTGCGCCCCTTCCTGGAGCACTACTGGCTGATCGACTGGGACCTGCCCGAGCCGTACGCCACGCACGTGGTGCCGCACCCGTCCGTGAACGTCGTCTTCCAGCGGTACGCGGGCCGCCCGCCGTTCGGCGAGGTCGCGGGCATCGGGCTCGACTTGTTCAGCCAGAAGCTCGAGGGGCGGGGGCGGGTCTGCGGGGTGCAGTTCCGGCCCGGCGGCTTCCGGCCCTTCGCACCGCAGCGGGCGGTGGCGGACTTGACCGGGCTGCGGCTGCCCCTCGAAGACGTGTTCGCGGACGACGGCGACCCCGGGGCTTTGAACGGGGCCCTGGAGGCCGTCCTCGGGCCGGACGACGAGCACGCGCGCGTGGCCGCTCTCGACGCGTTTCTCCTGCGGCTCGGTCCGCGGCCCGACCCGCAGGCGGACCTCGCCATGGCCCTGGTCGACCGCATCCGCAGCGACCGCACGATCCGGCGCGTCTCCGCCTTCGCCCGGGCGGAGGGCCTGTCGGTACGGGCGCTGCAGCGGCTCTTCGCGGCGTACGTCGGTGTGGGACCGAAGTGGATCATCCTTCGGTACCGGATCCACGAGGCCCTGGAACGGGCCGAGTCGGAGCAGGCCGGGCGGGCCGGGCAGGCCGTGGACTGGGCCGCCCTCGCTTCGGACCTCGGCTACGCCGACCAGGCCCACCTCGTCCGCGACTTCACGGCGACGGTGGGGGTGCCGCCCACGGCGTACGGGCGGGGCTGACGGCTGCTTCCGGCCCCGCGGTCCGCGGTGGGGCTGACCGCTGCCTCTTCTGACCGCGCAAGCCGCGGTCAGAAGTAGTAGGAGTCCCCGGTGTCCAGCGCCAGCACCTTGTGCCGGTCGTTCTGCGGGTTCTTGTCCCGTGCTCCGCCGTTCCAGACCGTGTCGATCTGGAGGGTCACCTCGGAGGGCGCGCCCGCGAGACGCACCGCGATCACCATCCGCCGGCCCCAGCTTCCGGCCGCGAGCGCGCCGGTGCGGCACAGCACCGTGCTCGCCCCGGCCCGTGCGCACTGGTCCGGCAGCTGCTGAACGTTCGCGAGGGGCGACGACCAGCGCAGCCGGACGGTGGCGTCGGTCACGCCCGACGGGCCGTGGTTCTGCGGGGTCAGCCAGAGGCCGATCTGGCCGTGCACCATGGCGACGTAGCCGTGGTAGGCCATGTCGGCCTCGGGGGCGCCGGTCGCCGTGGGGGCGGCCGTCGCGGGGGCGGCCGCCCCCATGACCATCAGCGCGCCGGCGCCGGCCGCGCCCAGTGCCCGCAAGATCCGCATTGCAGCTCCTCCGCCTCGCGCCCCAGCCCCTAGGTCATCCCGATATATGCCACGTACGGCCCGGCCAGGTGCCGCCCAAACAGGTGACGGCCGCCGTCCCAGTGCCGGTGGCGCCCCAAGCCGCGACGCACCCGCCGTCGTGGGTTGTGCCCACCCTCCCCCATCGCCCTGCGGAACGCCTGCCCACAACGGGGAAGGGAGCGGCCCACGGATTGGACGCCCGCACGAGCCCTCCAGCAGCCCGCCTATCCTGTCTGCCGGACCGATGTCCCAGGTATCCGAGGCCGAGGAGCAGCCCCATGACCGCCGTGAACGCCGCCGCCCGCACCGCCGTCGTCACAGGTGCCAGCAGCGGAATCGGCGCCGCGACCGCACGGCAACTGGCCGCGGCCGGCTTTCACGTCGTCCTCACCGCACGCCGCAAGGACCGTATCGAGGCGCTGGCGGCCGAGCTCATCGAGGCCGGTCACCAGGCGACGGCGTACGCGCTGGACATCACGGACCGCGCGGCCGTGGACGCCTTCGCCGCGTCGCTCGACCACGTCGAGGTGCTGATCAACAACGCGGGCGGCGCACTCGGCGCCGACCCCGTCGCCACCGGCGACCCGGACGAATGGCGCCAGATGTACGAGACGAACGTCATCGGCACCCTCCACATCACCCAGGCCCTGCTGCCCGCCCTCATCGGCAGCGGGGACGGCACAGTCGTCGTCCTCTCCTCCACCGCGGGCCACGGCACGTACGAGGGCGGTGCCGGCTACGTGGCCGCGAAGCACGCCGAACACGTGCTCGCCGAGACGCTCCGGCTGGAGATCGTCGGCCAGCCCGTCCGCGTCATCGAGATCGCGCCCGGCATGGTCAAGACCGACGAGTTCGCGGTGACCCGCTACCGCGGCGACGCCGACAAGGCCGCCAAGGTCTACGAGGGCGTGGCCGAGCCCCTCACCGCCGACGACGTGGCCGACACCATCACATGGGCGGTCACCCGCCCCAGCCACGTCAACGTCGACCTCCTGGTCCTCCGCCCCCGCGCCCAGGCCTCCAGCACGAAGGTCCACCGGGAGCTGTGAGCCGGTAGGGCAGGGGACCGGACCGGTCCGGCCCCGTCCGGCTACTCCCACCGGGTCAATCAGGGCGCCCGGAGGTGTCCGGGGGCAGGCCAGCGCGTACAAGGCATATGCGGGGAAACGGCGAAGGCGGCTGTCTTCCGCCCGTCCATATGCGCGTCAGCCGCGCTCGTCGTCCTGGAACGGGAGTAGTACGCGATGACCGAAACCGGCAAAGCAATCAAATGTCCGTTCGACTTCAGCGAGGGCATGGAGTTCGATCCCTCCCTCGCCGCGTTCATGGAGCGCGATTCCATCGCCCGTATCCGGCTGCCGTATGGCGAAGGCGATGCGTGGCTGGTCACCGGGTTCGACGACGTGCGGCAGGTGACCACCGACAACCGGTTCAGCCGGGCGGGGATCATGGGGTACGACTATCCGCGGCTGACGCCGGAGCCGATCGTCTCCCCGGAGTCGATCAACGTGATCGACCCGCCGCGCAGCAGTCGGCTGCGGCACCTGGCGTCGCAGGCCTTCACCAACCGGCACGTGGAACGGATGCGCCAGTCGATCCTGGGGCTCACGGACGACCTGCTCGACGAGATGGCCGAGCAGGGGCCGCCGGCGGACCTGGTACGGCATCTGTCGGACCGGCTCCCCCAGCACACCATCTGCGAGGTGCTCGGGATCGCGCCGGAGGACCGGCCCCGGATGCAGGAGTACGCGCACCAGCTGCTCTCCACCGGCCCGGACAGCCGTGAGACCGCTGCGACCGCCAAGGCGGAGCTGCGGGAGTACTTCGGCGGGCTGGTCAGCGAGCGGCGGAAGGCCCCGGGCGAGGACCTGATCAGCGCGCTGGCCGCGGCCAAGGACGGCGAGGACGCACTCGACGACCAGGAACTGGCCGTCATGTGCCTCACGCTGATGCTCAGCGGCCACGACACCGCCACCTGCCAGATCAGCGACATCTCCTATCTCCTCCTGACCCGCCCGGAACTGATGGAGCAGCTCAGGACACGGCCGGAGACCCTGACCGCCGTCCTCGACGAGCTGCTCCGCTACATCCCGTTCCGCAAGGGCGTCGGCATCCCCCGGGTGGCGCTGGAGGACGTGGAGATGGGCGGCGTGAAGATCCGCAAGGGCGACTTCGTCCATGTGTCGTATCTGACGGCCAACCGCGATCCCAAGCGGTTCCCGGACCCCGACACCATCGACCCGAACCGGCCCCCCACACCGCATATGACCTTCGGCTGGGGCGGCCACCGGTGCATCGCCGCGCCGCTGGCGATGGCGGAACTGGAGGTGGCCATCGGGCGGCTCGTGGAGCGGTTCCCGGGGCTGCGGCTCGCGGTGCCCGCGGAGGAGGTGCGCTGGGACACGGAGACCATCCGGCGCTTCCCGATCGAGCTGCCCGTGGCCTGGTAGGGCCTTCGTAGAACCCCGCAGGGCCCCGGAACGGCACACGTTCCGGGGCCCGTCGACGGTCGGACGCCAAGCGCCCCGGGCCCTCAACCCTTGACGCAGACGACCTGCTTCAGCTTCGCCACCACCTGCACCAGATCCCGCTGCTGGTCGATGACCTGCTCGATCGGCTTGTACGCACCCGGGATCTCGTCCACCACACCGGAGTCCTTACGGCACTCCACGCCCCGAGTCTGCTCCTCCAGGTCCTTCGTCGAGAAGCGCCGCTTCGCCGCGTTGCGGCTCATCCGCCGCCCTGCGCCGTGCGAGGCCGAGTTGAACGCCTTCTCGTTGCCGAGGCCCTTCACGATGTACGAACCGGTGCCCATCGAGCCCGGGATGATGCCGTAGTCGCCGGAGCCCGCGCGGATCGCGCCCTTACGGGTCACCAGCAGGTCCATGCCGTCGTACCGCTCCTCCGCCACGTAGTTGTGGTGGCAGGAGATCTCCGGCTCGAAGGTGACCTTCGCCTTCCTGAACTCCTTGCGGACGACGTCCTTCAGCAGCGCCATCATGATCGTGCGGTTGTACTTCGCGTACTCCTGCGCCCAGAACAGGTCGTTGCGGTACGCCGCCATCTGCGGGGTGTCCGCGACGAAGACGGCGAGGTCGCGGTCGACCAGGCCCTGGTTGTGCGGCAGCTTCTGGGCCACGCCGATGTGGTGCTCGGCGAGTTCCTTGCCGATGTTCCGGGAGCCGGAGTGCAGCATCAGCCAGACGGCACCGTCCGTGTCCGTGCAGACCTCGACGAAGTGGTTGCCCGATCCGAGCGATCCCATCTGCTTGGTCGCCCGGTCCTGACGGAACCTCACCGCTTCGGCGACCCCGCCGAACCGCTCCCAGAAGTCCTCCCACCCCGCGGTGGCGAACCCGTGCAGCCGTCCCGGATCCACCGGGTCGTCATGCATGCCCCGCCCGACCGGAATCGCCTGCTCGATCTTCGACCGCAGCCGCGACAGGTCGCCCGGCAGGTCGTTGGCCGTCAGCGAGGTGCGGACCGCCGACATCCCGCAGCCGATGTCCACGCCGACCGCCGCCGGGCACACCGCGTCGCGCATCGCGATGACCGAGCCGACCGTCGCGCCCTTGCCGTAGTGGACGTCCGGCATGACGGCGAGACCCTTGATCCACGGGAGCGTGGCGACGTTCTGGAGCTGCTGCAGTGCGACGCCCTCCACCGAGGCCGGGTCCGTCCACATCCGGATGGGCACCTTCGCCCCCGGAACCTCCACATACGACATGACGTCCCCATTCCCCCGTAGTTGAAAAAAGCGAAAAAAGCCCGTAATCGCAAATACCGGAGCCAAGGTCGACAAAAGGGATACCGGACCGGCGTCCACGGCAGTGCGTGCGATACACATTGTGTTCACCGGCCGCCCAGGGGCGGCAACCGAATATCACTTCACAGTCGCCTCGAGAGGAGCCATCACGTGCAGCGGAAGGCGTACGTACCAGGCGTTGCCGCGCTCCTCGCGGCACTGCTCGCCGGCTGCACCGGCAGCTCCGGCCTCGACGAGGAGGCAGCCGACGCCAAGTCGGGGGCGACGGGCACCTCGGCCTCGGCCGCCCAGCCCGGCAAGTACCGCACGCTTCCCGAGGCGTGCGGTGCCATCGACCACAACACGCTGGACTCGCTGCTGCCCGGCATAAAGGAGACGGCGGACAAGGAGCAGCAGGAGAAGGCGTACGACGGCACGGCCACCGTGACGTACGACACGGACCGGCGCGTGGGCTGCGGCTGGAAGGTGGAGTCGGCGGACGCCACCCACCATCTCCACGTCGACTTCGAGCGTGTGGTGTCGTACGACACGACGGTCAGCGACGACACCCGTGCCGAGGAGGTCTTCGCCACGAAGGAGGAGGCGGCTGACCTTCCGGAGATCGCAGATCCCCGCGACGAGAAGGCGAGTTCATCGCCCTCGGCATCGGCATCGGCCTCCGCATCGGACGCCGGAGCCTCCTCGTCCGACGCGGCATCCGACTCGGCATCCGGCTCGGTGTCCGACTCCGCCTCGGGCTCCGCGTCCGCGTCCTCGTCCGCCGAACTCGAGCCGCGCCTCCTCGACGGTCTGGGGGACCAGGCGTTCATCGACGACGTCCTCAGCACGTCCACCTCGACCGCCCGGCACCGCACCGTGACTGTGGCGTTCCGCACGTCGAACGTGATCGTGACCATCGAGTACGACGAGCAGTCGGCCGTCGCGACGGAGGTCCCGGACAGCGCGGAAATGCAGGACAGGGCGCAGAAACTGGCGCAGAAGCTCGCCGAGCGGCTCGCCGGCTGACGGCCGCTCGGGGGCTGTCGGGCAGGTGCCGGGGCTCGGGCGAAGAGGAGCCGCCCCCGCCGCGTTCGGCGTAGCGTGGCCCACCGGGCCGGCCTGCCTCCGGGACAGGTCTGCCCACCGGACCGGCCTGCCGAAGGGGCCGGAACCGGTACGCCCACCGGACCGACTGCCCGATCTGCACGATTCATGAGCTCCCTCCGGCTCACGCCGGGAGGTATCTCCAGAGTGAAGGAACCATGCACCGACCAGCACAGCGACTCATCCGCATACTTGCCTGCGCAGCCGCCGCACCGGTGATCCTTGCCGCCTCCGGCTGCTCCTCCGACTCCGGCTCCGGGGACGACGGGGCGAAGGAGTCGGGTGCGAAGGCCTCGGCTTCGGCGTCGGCGGGCGACGCGGGCGCGAGCGTGAAGGCGGCGGCGTACGACTCGCTTCCGGAGCCCTGCAAGGTGCTGACGAAGAAGACGCTCGACGAGCTCGTGCCCAAGCGAGAGGACAAGTCGGGCAAGGAGGGGAAGTCGGACGACACATCCCTCCGCTCCACCTGCTCCTGGACCAGCCTCGACAACAACGGCGTCAAGGGCTCGCAGTTCCGCTGGCTCAATGTGGCGCTGCTGCGCTTCGAGTCGGACGCGACCCGCGGCAGCGGCGACAAGCTCGCGCAGCAGTACTTCGACAAGCAGGTGAAGGACGCGCAGGGCACGCAGGACGCGAAGAACGTCAAGTCGGAGCCGGTGCAGGGCGTGGGCGACGAGGCGACGGCCGTGCGCTACGACCTGAAGAAGAAGGAGGGCTCCTTCAAGCAGCAGACCGTGGTGACCCGCGTCGAGAACGTCGTCGTGACGCTGGACTACAACGGTGCGGGCCTCGCGGGCGAGAAGACGCCGAGCGCCACGGAGCTGCTGAAGGACGCTCAGAACGCCGCCAAGCAGGCTGTGGAGGCGGTCGTCGAGGCCAACAGCACATCCTCGGACGGGAACGGCACCTCGTCGGCGAAGCCCAGTGACGGGTCGTCCGGCAAGACCACGTCCAAGGAGTCGGCGTCGCCCAAGGCGTCCAAGAGCAGCAGCTGACGCCACCCGAAAACACTTGCTCGTGCAGAGCCTTCGGCGGAGCCCGGTACGGTGCGTTGACCGGGCTCCTGCCGTACCGGAAACCCGCCGTTCGCATCCATGTGCCAGGCTGTTCCGCGCAACAGGCCGAACAATCTTCCGCGTAACAGGCCGAAGAGTGGAGCAGGGAGGGGAGTGCGGGTGGCCGCGCCCATTCAGCTGACGCGTTTGCACCGGATTCTGATCGCAGTCGTGGTCACCGGTGCCGTCATCATCGCCGGTATCGGTTTCGCCGGCTCGTACGCGGCCGTGCGCGAGCTCGCGATCCAGAAGGGCTTCGGGAAGTTCAGCTACGTCTTCCCGATCGGCATCGACGCGGGCATCTGCGTCCTGCTGGCCCTGGACCTGCTGCTCACCTGGATCCGTATCCCGTTCCCCATGCTGCGCCAGACGGCGTGGCTGCTGACGGCCGCGACGATCGCGTTCAACGGCGCGGCGGCCTGGCCCGACCCGCTCGGTGTCGGCATGCACGGCGTCATCCCGATCCTCTTCGTCGTCGCGGTCGAGGCGGCCCGGCATGCGATCGGCCGGATAGCGGACATCACCGCCGACAAGCACATGGAGGGCGTCCGCCTCACCCGCTGGCTGCTCTCCCCCCTCCCCACCTTCCTGCTCTGGCGCCGCATGAAGCTGTGGGAGCTGCGCTCCTACGAGCAGGTGATCAAGCTGGAGCAGGAGCGGCTGGTCTACCAGGCCCGGCTCCGCTCACGCTTCGGCCGCGCCTGGCGCCGCAAGGCACCGGTGGAATCCCTGATGCCACTGCGCCTGGCCCGCTACGGCATCCCACTCGCCGAGACGGCCCCAGCAGGCCTGGCAGCGGCGGGAATCGAGCCGGCCCTACTGCCGCCGGCTCCGGCGCAGGAGTACCGGGAGCTGGAGCCGGGTGGCGCCGCGAGCGGCCGCGCTGCAGCCGCGGCACCGGCCCCCGCTCCCCCTGTGGGCAATCGGGCCGCTGGGGCGGCACCGGTGGGCACAGCAGCACCCGACGACGGCAATCTCGTCGAACTCCCGGGCAACCACGACGCACAGCACCTCGAAGAGCTGGCGGCCCAGGAAGAGGCCAGCCCCTGGTTCGCACCCCCACAGCACCCCGCCGCATACCAGGGCGGCTACGACGCGTCGTACGCCCCCTCCTACGACCCGGCCTACGTCCCGGAGGAGCAGTACGAGGACTGGTACGAGGACCAGCAGCAGCCCGCCGCCGAGGCGCCCCCGCAGGAGTCCGGCATCCGCATCCCCGCAGGCCCGAACCGCACCCGCCCCCTGGGCGGCGCGGCCCCGGGCCCGGTCGGCGGCCACGAGGTGGCGATCCCGGCCCCCCGCGCGGAGCAGCAGCCGCTGCAGACGGAGGAGGACATTCCGAACCCGGATCCGGACGCGGACGCCGACGCGGCCGCCCAGGGCCCGGGCCTGCCGGACGACGTGTCCCGCGAGGAGGCCTACTTCGCCGCGTTCCGGAAGTACGTCAACGAGCACATGGACTTCCCCAACGCCCGCCAGTTCGGCCTCTACCTGATGGACCTGTACGGCGTGACGGGCCAGTCGGGCGGCCCGCTCACGGAGAACACCCTGCGCCCGTACATCCGCGACTTCCGCACCCGCTACCAGCAGGAACTGGACGCGGAGCACATCGCGTAAGAACCGCGAAAGGGGGTGCCCCGGTTATCCGGGGCACCCCCTTTCGCATGAGCCAAGCAGCCCTCAGCCGCCGAGCAGCTTCCGAACCCGGTCCGCCCCGACCGCAAGCAGCAGCGTCGGCAGCCGCGGCCCCGTGTCACGGCTGACCAGAAGCTGGTACAGCAGCGCGAAGAACGACCGCTGCGCCGTCTTCAGCTCCGGCGTCGGCTTGGCGTCCGGCTCCAGACCGGCCAGCACCTTCGGCACGCCGTAGACGAGCGAGGTCAGGCCGTCCAGCGACCAGTGCGAGTCGAGGCCCTCAACGAGCAGCCGCAGCGACTCCCGGCCCTGCTCGTCCAGCGAGGAGAGCAGCTCCTTGTCGGGCTCGTCGCGTACGACCGTGCGCTGCTCGGCCGGGACCTGGGTGTTGATCCACGTCTCGGCCTTGTCGTAGCGCGGGCGCGCCTCGTCGAGCGACGTCAGCGGGTTCTCCGGGTCCAGGTCGGACAGGATGCGCAGCGCCTGGTCCTGGTGGCCCGCGGTGATGTCCGCGACGGAGGCGAGCGTCCGGTACGGCAGCGGACGCGGCGTACGCGGCAGCTCACCCGCGGCCGTGCCGACCGCGCGCGCGTACGCGGCCGCGTCGGCCGGCAGCACGGAGCCGTCGGCCACCTTGGCGCCGAGCTTGTCCCACTCGTCGTACAGCCGCTGGATCTCCTGGTCGAAGGCGATCTTGAACGACTGGTTGGGGCGGCGGCGCGCGTACAGCCAGCGCAGCAGCTGGGGCTCCATGATCTGCAGCGCGTCGGCCGGGGTAGGCACGCCGCCCTTGCTGGACGACATCTTCGCCATGCCGCTGATGCCCACGAACGCGTACATGGGGCCGATCGGCTGCTTTCCGCCGAAGATCCCGACGATCTGCCCGCCGACCTGGAACGACGAGCCCGGGGACGAGTGGTCGACACCGGACGGCTCGAAGATCACGCCTTCGTACGCCCAGCGCATCGGCCAGTCGACCTTCCAGACCAGCTTGCCGCGGTTGTACTCGGAGAGCCGGACCGTCTCAGAGTGACCGCACTGGCACACGTAGGCCAGTTCGGTCGTGTCGTCGTCGTACGCCGTGACCGTCGTGAGGTCCTTCTCGCACGCGCCGCAGTACGGCTTGTACGGGAAGTAGCCGGCGGAGCTGCTGCCGTCGTCCTCGGCCGCGGCGCCCGACCCTTCGGCGGCCTCGAGCTCGGCCTCGTCGACCGGCTTCTGGGACTTCTTCGCGGGGGCCTTCTTGGTCCGGTACTGGGCGAGCACGGCGTCGATGTCGGCGCGGTGCTTCATCGCGAACAGGATCTGCTCACGGTAGACACCCGACGTGTACTGCTCCGTCTGGCTGATCCCGTCGTACTCCACACCCAGCTCGGCGAGCGACGCGATCATCGCGGCCTTGAAGTGCTCGGCCCAGTTCGCGTACGCGGAGCCCTTCGGCGCCGGGACCGAGGTCAGCGGCTTGCCGATGTGCTCGGCCCACGACTCGTCGACGCCGGGGACGCCGAACGGCACCTTGCGGTAGCGGTCGTAGTCGTCCCAGGAGAGCAGGTGGCGCACGGTGTACCCGCGGCGGCGGATCTCGTCGGCGACCAGGTGCGGGGTCATGACCTCGCGGAGGTTGCCGAGGTGGATCGGGCCGGAGGGGGAGAGTCCGGACGCGACGACGACCGGTTTGCCAGGCGCGCGACTCTCCGACTCGGCGACGACCTCATCCGCGTAACGGGAGACCCAGTCGGTGGTCTCGGTGCTCTGAGCCACGATCGGCACGTCCTTCTTTCTGATACGCCAGTACAGCTGACCGATACATTCTCCCAGCTCCGGCCGCAACCACGAAAACCGCTTTTCAACCGCATTTCCTCGCGTGGGATACTGGCCGGGTCTATCTGAACCTCGAGGAGAACGGCTCCCACTCCATGGCCTCGGTCACGTCCCTCACCGCTTCCGTCCACCAGCGCCTCGCGGACGCCCTCTCGGCAGCCCTGCCGGAGGCGGGCACCGCGGACCCGCTGCTGCGACGCAGCGACCGGGCCGACTTCCAGGCCAACGGCATCCTGGCGCTCGCGAAGAAGGCCAAGGCCAACCCGCGGGAGCTGGCGACGCAGGTCGTCTCCCAGGTCACCACGGGTGACGTGATCAAGGACATCGAGGTCTCCGGACCCGGCTTCCTCAACATCACGATCACGGACAAGGCGATCACCGAGAACCTGGCGGCGCGGGCCGCGGACGCCGAGGGCCGCCTCGGCGTGCCGTCCGCGGACGAGCCGGGCACGACGGTGATCGACTACGCCCAGCCGAACGTGGCCAAGGAGATGCACGTCGGCCACCTGCGGTCCGCGGTGATCGGTGACGCGGTCGGCCAGATCCTGGAGTTCACCGGCGAGACGGTGATCCGGCGCCACCACATCGGCGACTGGGGCACCCAGTTCGGCATGCTCATCCAGTACCTGATCGAGCACCCGCACGAGCTGGACCACAAGGCCGCCGCCGAGGACTCCGCCAAGTCCGGCGAAGAGGCGATGTCGAACCTCAACCGGCTGTACAAGGCCTCCCGCACGCTCTTCGACTCCGACGAGGAGTTCAAGACGCGGGCGCGGCGCCGGGTGGTCGACCTCCAGGCGGGCGACCCTGAGACCCTCGCCCTGTGGCAGCGGTTCGTCGACGAGTCGAAGATCTACTTCTACTCGGTCTTCGAGAAGCTGGACATGGACATCCGGGACCCCGACATCGTCGGCGAGTCGGGCTACAACGACATGCTGGACGAGACGTGCCGCCTGCTCGAGGAGTCGGGCGTCGCGGTCCGCTCCGAAGGCGCCCTCTGCGTCTTCTTCGACGACATCAAGGGCCCGGACGGCAAGCCGGTGCCGCTGATCGTGCGGAAGTCCGACGGCGGGTACGGCTACGCGGCCACGGACCTCTCCGCGATCCGCGACCGCGTCTTCAACCTCAAGGCGAACTCCCTGGTGTACGTGGTGGACGCCCGGCAGTCGCTGCACTTCAAGATGGTCTTCGAGACGGCGCGGCGGGCCGGCTGGCTGAACGGCGATGTGAAGGCGTTCCAGCTGGCGTTCGGCACGGTGCTCGGCAAGGACGGCAAGCCGTTCAAGACCCGTGAGGGCGAGACGGTGCGCCTTGTGGACCTGCTGGACGAGGCGATCGACCGCGCCTCGGCCGTGGTCCGCGAGAAGGCGCAGGACCTGTCCGAGCAGGAGATCGCCGAGCGGGGTGCGCAGGTCGGCATCGGCGCGGTGAAGTACGCGGACCTGTCGACGTCCGCGAACCGCGACTACAAGTTCGACCTGGACCAGATGGTGTCGCTGAACGGCGACACGAGCGTCTACCTGCAGTACGCGTACGCCCGTATCCGGTCGATCATCCGCAAGGCCGGCGAGGCCCGCCCGGCCGCCCACCCGGAGCTCGAACTGACCGAAGCGGAGCGGGCCCTCGGCCTGCACGTGGACCAGTTCGCGGAGACGGTCGCGGAGACCGCCGCGGAGTACGCCCCGCACAAGCTGGCCGCGTACCTGTACCAGCTGGCATCGCTGTACACGTCGTTCTACGACAAGTGCCCGGTCCTCAAGGCGGACACCCCGGAGCAGGTCGAGAACCGCCTGTTCCTGTGCGACGTCACGGCCCGCACGCTGCACCAGGGCATGGCACTGCTGGGCATCAGGACGCCTGAGCGCCTCTGACACGACACGAGGGCAGGTGGGCCGATCAGCCGGAGAGCTGACGGCCCCCTGCTCCGGCGACCGCTGTCGTCAGGCCTTGCGCCCGGTCGCCGCATACACGTTGATGTCCGCGTCCGTGACGTCGTTGATGTCGCGGTAGCGGACCTTCTCGATGTCGTCGAGGGACTCGAGGTAGGCGGCGTCCGGCTGCTCGGGGACGGGGGCCGCGTTGTCCGGGTGCCAGTGGTGGGCCGGGACGACCCCCGGGTCGGTGACTTCCAGGCCGTTGTCGGTGAAGAAGCGCTCGACCTCCGCCCTGGTGCGCAGGACGAAGGTGAATCCCCGCTCCGTGTAGGTCCGCTGGACCGCGCGGACGTTCTCCGGGTTGAGGTCCTCGGTGAGGTGGCTCAGCACGAGCCGGCTGCCGGACGGCAGCGCCTCCACCAGCCCGCGCACGATCGGGTACGCATCCTCGTCCTCGACGAAGTGCAGGACCGCCACCAGGCAGAGGGCTATCGGCTGGTCGATGTCGAGGGTCTTGGCGGCCTGTTCGAGGATCTGCGCCGGGTTCTGCAGGTCGGCGTCGATGTAGTCCGTCCTGCCCTCGGGACCGGACGTGAGCAGGGCGCGCGCGTGCGCGAGCACCACCGGGTCGTTGTCGACGTACACCACCCGCGAGTCCGGGATGATCCGCTGGGCGATCTGGTGGACGTTCTCGGCGGTCGGCAGGCCGGTGCCGATGTCGAGGAACTGGCGGATGCCGTCCTCCTTCGCCAGCGTCGTCACGGCGCGGCGCATGAAGTCGCGGTTGTGCCGCACGTCGAGGTAGCCGCGCGGATTGGCGGCGAGCGCGGCGGCTGCCGCCGCCCGGTCCACGGGGTAGTTGTCCTTGCCGCCGAGGAAGACGTCGTAGACGCGAGCCGGGTGCGCCTTGGTGGTGTCGATCCTTCTACTCAGCTCGGCGGGGTCGTGGCTGAGGGCGTCACCGGACATGGGGGTCTCCAGTCATTCAACGGACAACCAGCGGTCAACAACCTAACTCCCGGCGGGAGTTGATGGTGCCCGCAGCCCGGCTTCCCCTGTGGAGAAGGCCAGACCCGGCGTCCTCGCCGCACTCCACACGTTGACCTCACGCGCCCCACAGGACCTGCCCAGAGGTGTGCGATGCTGCCCGCGCCAGCCCTCGCACCCCACGAAAGCCCCCTGATGACGCCCACGCACGAACACGAGGCGGCCTTCCGCCACCGCTCCCGGCTCTTGCGCGGCTGGGGCCTGGCCCTGCTGTCGATCGCGGGAATCCTGTGGGTGTGGAGCGCGGTCCTGCTCGTCATGCCGTACCACGTCACGATGCCCGTCACGGGCGAGGACAGAACGTGCGAGGCCCCGCTGTACACCAGCCCCGACGACGCGGCTGAGAAGGGCACGTCCCTGGTCGAGGCGTGCGCGGCCGAGCGCGGCTGGCCCAGGATCGTCACGGTGCTCGGCACGTCCGTGCCGGTCTCGGCCGTCGGCGCAATCCTGTTCACGACGGGCGCCGTGAGCCTCCGGGTGGCGGGCCACGCGGAGGAACTCACGCGCCCGAAGGAACCGGACGTGGCCCCCGGACTGCCCTAGCGCAGCTTCTGCGCCACCTCGGTGGCCCAGTACGTGAGGATGTTCTGCGCCCCGGCGCGCTTGATGCCGGTGAGGGTCTCCAGAATCGCCTTGTCCCGGTCGATCCAGCCCTTCTCCGCCGCGGCCTCGATCATCGAGTACTCGCCGGAGATCTGGTATGCGGCCACCGGCACGTCCGCGGCGTCGGCGACGCGCGCCAGGATGTCCAGGTACGGTCCCGCCGGCTTCACCATCACCATGTCGGCCCCCTCCTCCAGATCGAGGGCCAGCTCCCGCAGGGACTCCCGTGCGTTGGCGGGGTCCTGCTGGTACGTCTTGCGGTCGCCCTTCAGGGACGAGGCGACGGCCTCGCGGAAGGGGCCGTAGAAGGCGGAGGAGTACTTGGCGGTGTAGGCGAGGATGGCGACGTCCTCGCGGCCGATCTGGTCGAGCGCGTCGCGGATGACCCCGATCTGACCGTCCATCATGCCGCTGGGGCCGACCACGTGGGCGCCCGCGTCGGCCTGGACCTGGGCCATCTCGGCGTACCGCTCCAGGGTGGCGTCGTTGTCGACCCGGCCCTCGGCGTCCAGTACGCCGCAGTGGCCGTGGTCGGTGACCTCGTCCAGGCACAGGTCGGACATCACGAGCAGGTCGTCCCCGACCTCGGCCCGCACGTCGCGGATGGCGACCTGCAGGATCCCGTCGGGGTCCGTGCCCGGCGTTCCGGCGGCGTCCTTCTTCGCCTCCTCCGGCACCCCGAAGAGCATGATCCCGGAGATCCCGGCTTCCACCGCCTCCGCGGCCGCCTTCTTCAGGCTGTCGCGGGTGTGCTGCACGACCCCGGGCATCGCCGCGATCGGCACCGGCTCGCTCACGCCCTCCCGCACGAACGCGGGCAGGATGAAGTCGGCCGGGTGCAGCCGGGTCTCGGCGACCATGCGCCGCATGGCAGGCGTGGTACGCAGCCGGCGGGGACGCGTACCGGGAAAGGAACCGTACTTCGTCATGGCGTCTACGCTACGCCCGGCTCGGGGGCGCCTTTGCCGACGTGGTGTCGACGCTCACGCCGGCCCACAGCCCGTCCGGCGTGTGGCCGTTCAGGCCGAAGCGGGGGGCTGGGGGCGGCAGCCCAAAGACGGCCACCCCCACCGCGCTCAGGTCGTACGACGGCGCCGAGCCCCCGGCCTCCGCTCGCTCGGCCGCGTCACCGGGTCGCCCGCGTCGAGCGCCGCCGCCCGGCGCGCCGCGCCGAAGTCGGCCAGCGCCTCGGCCAGCTTGTGCACGGACGGCTCCGGAGCCATCACGTCGACGCGCAGCCCGTGCTCCTCCGCCGTCTTGGCGGTGGCGGGACCGATACACGCGATCACGGTGACGTTGTGCGGCTTGCCGGCGATACCGACCAGGTTCCGCACGGTCGACGACGACGTGAACAGCACCGCGTCGAAGCCGCCGCCCTTGATCGCCTCACGGGTCTCGGCCGGCGGCGGCGAGGCGCGCACGGTCCGGTAGGCCGTGACGTCGTCGACCTCCCAGCCCAGCTCGATCAGGCCCGCGACCAGCGTCTCCGTGGCGATGTCGGCCCGCGGCAGGAACACTCTGTCGATCGGGTCGAAGACCGGGTCGTACGGCGGCCAGTCCTCGAGAAGACCGGCGGCCGACTGCTCGCCGCTCGGCACCAGGTCCGGCTTCACGCCGAAGGCGATGAGCGCCTTCGCCGTCTGCTCGCCCACCGCCGCGACCTTGATCCCGGCGAACGCGCGCGCGTCGAGCCCGTACTCCTCGAACTTCTCCCGGACGGCCTTGACCGCGTTCACCGAGGTGAAGGCGATCCACTCGTACCGGCCTGTGACGAGGCCCTTGACCGCGCGCTCCATCTGCTGGGGCGTACGCGGCGGCTCGACCGCGATGGTCGGCACCTCTGACGGCACGGCGCCGTACGAACGCAGCTGGTCGGAGAGCGAGGCCGCCTGCTCCTTCGTACGCGGCACGAGCACCTTCCAGCCGAACAGCGGCTTGGACTCGAACCACGACAGCTGGTCGCGCTGGGCGGCGGCGGACCGTTCACCGACCACGGCTATGACTGGGCGGTGGCCCTCCGGCGACGGCAGCACCTTCGCCTGCTTCAGGGTCTGCGCGATGCTGCCGAGCGTCGCCGACCAGGTGCGCTGCCGCGTCGTCGTACCGGCGACGGTCACCGTCAGCGGGGTGTCCGGCTTACGTCCGGCGGACACCAGTTCAGCCGCGGCCGCGGCCACCGAGTCGAGCGTCGTGGAGACGACGACGGTGCCGTCGGACGTGCCGACCTCGGTCCAGCAGCGGTCCGACGCCGTGCGGGCGTCGACGAACCGTACGTCCGTGCCCTGCGCGTCCCGCAGCGGGACACCCGCGTACGCGGGCACGCCCACGCCCGCGGCGATGCCCGGCACCACCTCGAAGGTGATGCCTTCCGAGGCGCACTTCAGCATCTCCCCGGCGGCGTACGCATCGAGCCCCGGATCGCCCGAGACGGCACGGACGACCCGCTTGCCGCCCCGCGCAGCCTCCATGACAAGATTGGCCGCATCCCTCGGTTCCGGGGGTACGACGGTTGTTGACGCCTCGTCAACTAGCGTCAGCTGGGGCGTGCCTGTGTCCACGACGGCCACGCCCGCGGGGGCGTGGGTGCGGACCACGTCGAGCACTTCCGGCTCGGCGATCAGGACGTCCGCTCCTGCCAGCGCTTCGACGGCGCGGAGTGTCAGCAGCCCGGGATCCCCGGGTCCGGCACCGAGGAAGGTGACCTGCCCGTGTGCGGGAACGGCTGGGTGGTTCGAGGTGGTGGGGCTCAAAGTGCTCGCTCCCCCATCAGACCGGCCGCGCCCTTGGCAAGCATCTCGGTAGCGAGTTCGCGACCGAGCGCCACTGCCTGGTCGGCTGTCTCGGGCACGGGACCGGTGGTGGACAGCTGCACCAGCGTCGAGCCGTCGGTGGTCCCGACGACGCCGCGCAGGCGCATTTCCTTGACAATCTGCCCGTCGGCCAGAAGGTCGGCGAGTGCACCCACGGGTGCACTGCAGCCGGCCTCCAGGGCGGCGAGCAGGGACCGCTCGGCGGTCACGGCGGCCCGGGTGAACGGGTCGTCGAGCTCGGCGAGCGCGGCAGCGAGCGTCACGTTGTCCGCGGCGCATTCGACTGCCAATGCCCCCTGGCCGGGGGCGGGCAAAACGGTGTCGACCGACAGGAAGTCGGTCACCTCATCGATCCTGCCGATGCGGTTGAGTCCGGCGGCGGCCAGCACGACGGCGTCGAGTTCCCCGCTGCGCACGTACCCGATGCGGGTGTCGACGTTGCCGCGGATCGCGACGGTCTCGATCTCCATGCCGTGCGCGCGGGCGGCCGCGTTGAGCTGCGCCATGCGGCGCGGCGAACCGGTGCCGATGCGGGCGCCCTTCGGCAGCTGCGTGAAGGTGAGCCCGTCCCGGGCGACCAGCACGTCGCGCGGGTCCTCGCGCTGCGGTACGGCCGCGAGGACGAGGTCGTCCGGCTGCGCCGTCGGCAGGTCCTTGAGGGAGTGCACGGCGAAGTCGATCTCTCCGCGCAGCAGCGCGTCGCGCAGCGCGGTGACGAACACGCCGGTGCCGCCGATCTGCGCCAGGTGCTCGCGCGAGGTGTCGCCGTACGTGGTGATCTCGACGAGCTCGACGTCCCGTCCGGTCACCCGGCGCACGTCCTCCGCCACATGCCCGGACTGGGCCATGGCGAGCTTGCTGCGCCTGGTCCCGAGTCGTAGTGCATTCTCGGTCATGACAGCCCTCGGTTCTTGACGTTCTGGACGCTCGTGACATCGGCGTCGTTCAGGTCGGCCCGGGAGACGGAGGCGACCGTCTCGGGGTCGAGGTCGAAGAGGGTCCGCAGCGCGTCCGCGTACCCGGCGCCGCCGGGCTCGGCCGCGAGCTGCTTGACCCGCACGGTCGGCGCGTGCAGCAGTTTGTCGACGACACGCCGCACGGCCTGGGTGATCTCACCGCGCTGCTTGTCGTCGAGGCCGGGCAGGCGCCCTTCGAGGCGCGCGATCTCGCTCGCCACCACATCGGCGGCCATGGTGCGCAGGGCGACCACGGTCGGCGTGATGTGGGCGGCCCGCTGGGCGGCGCCGAACGCGGCCACCTCGGCGGAGACGATCCCGCGCACCATGTCCACATCGGCCGCCATCGGCGCGTCGGCCGAGGCCTCGGCGAGCGACTCGATGTCGACGAGCCGCACCCCGGCGATCCGGTGCACGGCGGCATCGATGTCGCGGGGCATGGCGAGGTCGAGAAGCGACAGGACGACGGGGTGTGCGGGCGCGGTGACGGCGGCGGGCCCCCGGCGCTCGGGCACCCGGCCCGTGGCGGCCGCGGCGGCGGCCAGCGCGGCGATCGCCTCGGCGTCGGCCACCGGGTCCGGTACCGCGGTGCGGCTCTCGCGCCGGTCGGAGGTGGCGTTGTCGACCCAGGCGGCGTGCTGCTCCAGCGTGGCCGCGTCCATCCCGGCCACGGCTGCCTCACCCATGACCGAGAAGCCCGTGGCGCCCTGCATGGCGGACAGGTCGACCGGGCATACGTCGTCCCCGGCGCCCCCGCGGCGCGCCGCCGCCGAGCGGTCGGCACGGTCCGCGAGCGGCCAGGAAGCGTCAGTTCCGTGGCCGACGCCCGGACCTGCCGGGGCCGTACGGCCCGAGACGGCCTCCGCAACCGCTTCCGCGGTCAGGACCAGGCCGGTCGCGCCGGTACAGGACACCACCACGTCGGCACGTGTCAGCTCGTCGGCCATCGCGTCGACCGGGACAGCACGGGCGGTCACCGCCGTGTCGCCCTGCTCGTCAAGGATCTCGGCGAGGCGCTCGGCGCGCTCCAGCGTCCGGTTGGCGATGACCACCTCGGCAACCCCGGCCCGCGCGAGCGTCGCCGCGGCCAGCGAGGACATCGAACCGGCGCCGATGACGAGGGCGCGCTTGCCCCGGGCCCACTCCCCGACCGGCGTACCGACCGCGAGCTGCTCCAGGCCGAACGTGACCAGGGACTGCCCGGCCCGGTCGATGCCCGTCTCCGAGTGCGCGCGCTTGCCCACCCGCAGCGCCTGCTGGAACAGGTCGTTCGTCAGCCGGCCCGCGGTGTGCAGCTCCTGCGCCCTGGCGAGCGAGTCCTTGATCTGGCCGAGGATCTGGCCCTCGCCGACCACCATGGACTCCAGGCCGCAGGCCACGGAGAACAGGTGGTGGACGGCCCGGTCCTCGTAGTGCACGTAGAGGTACGGGGTGAGCTCCTCGAGTCCGACCCCGCTGTGCTGTGCGAGCAGCGTGGAGAGCTCGGCGACGCCCGCGTGGAACTTGTCCACGTCGGCGTAGAGCTCGATCCGGTTACACGTCGCGAGCACCGCGGCCTCGGCGGCCGGCTCCGCTGCCAGCGTGTCCTGGAGCAGCTTGGCCTGCGCGTCCACGGACAGCGCGGCGCGCTCCAGCACGCTCACGGGAGCGGTGCGGTGGCTCAGCCCGACGACGAGAAGACTCATGCCGGCATCACGACGGGTACGTCCCCGTCGGGTCCCTTCGGCGTGCCCTTCGGTACGGAGGCGGTGACGGCCTCTTCGCCCGCGGTCTCCTCGCCGGCCTTCCGCTGCTCGTGGAAGGCGAGGATCTGCAGCTCGATGGAGAGGTCCACCTTGCGTACGTCGACGCCGTCCGGCACGGACAGCACCGTCGGCGCGAAGTTCAGAATGGAGGTGACACCGGCGCCGACGAGCCGGTCGCAGACCTGCTGGGCCGCTCCGGCCGGGGTCGCGATGACGCCGATCGACACGCCGTTGTCCTTGATGATCTTCTCGAGATCATCGGTGTGCTGCACCGGGATCCCCGCGACCGGCTTGCCGGCCATCGACGGGTCCGCGTCGATGAGCGCCGCGACACGGAAGCCACGCGAGGCGAACCCGCCGTAGTTGGCGAGGGCGGCGCCGAGGTTACCGATACCGACGATGACGACCGGCCAGTCCTGGGTGAGGCCGAGTTCGCGGGAGATCTGGTAGACGAGGTACTCGACGTCGTAGCCGACGCCACGCGTCCCATAGGAACCGAGGTACGAGAAGTCCTTGCGGAGCTTCGCGGAATTGACCCCCGCCGCCGCGGCGAGCTCCTCCGAGGAGACCGTGGGTACCGAGCGCTCCGACAGTGCGGTGAGTGCTCGGAGGTACAGCGGAAGACGGGCGACGGTGGCCTCGGGAATCCCTCGGCTGCGGGTCGCCGGTCGGTGAGTTCGGCCAGTTGCCACGGTGCTCCTGCGGGTAGAGCGGGGCTGCGGGCGGTCATACGTCCCAGGACCGCCCCGTCGGAAGCAGGCTATGTCTTTGTGAACGCGTGCACAAAGATGGTGTCCGATTTGCCCGGCCAAAGTGACCGGGGTCACGCGGCCCCGGCGAGTGTTCCGGGAACTGACCCCGCAGCGCATTCGTCCCTGGCCGGAGGGTGTCGTTGTAGTGATCATGGAGTTTCGCCCGGCCGCCGGAGTCAGTCGGTGAGGGCCCGGCGGAGACGGTCTTCGGCCACACGCCAGAAGTCGTGCTGGGCGCCGTCCACGAGCACCACCGGGATCTGCTCCCAGTACTTGCGGTGCAGCTCCTCGTCCTGCGTGATGTCCTGCTCTTCCCACGCTGCCCCCAGCTCACCGCAGACCTTCTCGATCACCGCACGGGCGTCGTCGCACAGATGACAGCCCGGCTTGCCGATCAGCGTGACGAGGCGGTCCTGCGGCGCCTTCTTCTCCGTACGGCGGTCGGTGCGCCGAAACATGGGACTCATACGGGCCATTCTCGCCCGGCCGCCGGACATCGGAACCCAACTGCACCAGACCTCCGCAGCGCCCACAGGCCGCCGCGACGCGCGGAGGGCATCCCGGACCGGATCACTCCTTTAACTGCGCGGTCGCAGAGAGTTCACAGCGCCGAATCCTCCCGACTCCGGAACGGCCGGACGAACTGGCTATGCTCGCGACATGGCCGCTCTCGGATGGCTCACCCCTCGTAGGCGCTCCGCCACGGCCCGCAGCGTGCTGGCGGGCGAGGCCTCGGCGGAGGCAGCGCGCAAGACCTCCCAGCAGTTGGAGGAGCTCGCCCCGGCCCCCGCGCCCGGGAAGGCGGCGGAGGAACCGGTGTTCCCGGTCGCCGGTGACCACAAGGCCGCCGCGTTCTTCGACCTCGACAACACCGTGATGCAGGGCGCCGCGATCTTCCACTTCGGCCGGGGCCTGTACAAGCGGAAGTTCTTCCAGCGCCGCGAGCTGGCGAAGTTCGCCTGGCAGCAGACGTGGTTCAGGATCGCCGGCGTCGAGGACCCCGACCACATGCAGGACGTACGCGAGTCCGCCCTGTCCATCGTCAAGGGCCACCGCGTCGCCGAGCTCATGTCCATCGGCGAGGAGATCTACGACGAGTACATGGCCGAGCGCATCTGGCCCGGCACGCGCGCGCTGGCGCAGGCCCACCTGGACGCCGGCCAGAAGGTGTGGCTGGTCACGGCCGCACCCGTGGAGACCGCGACGATCATCGCCCGCCGCCTCGGCCTGACCGGCGCGCTCGGCACGGTCGCCGAGTCCGTCGACGGCGTCTACACCGGCAAGCTCGTCGGCGAACCGCTGCACGGCCCCGCGAAGGCCGAGGCGGTACGCGCGCTCGCGGCGGCCGAGGGCCTGGACCTCTCCCGCTGCGCGGCGTACAGCGACTCGCACAACGACATCCCGATGCTGTCGCTGGTCGGCCATCCGTACGCGATCAACCCCGACACCAAGCTCCGCAAGCACGCCCGCGAGCGGGACTGGCGCCTGCGCGACTACCGCACGGGACGCAAGGCCGCGAAGGTCGGCCTCCCGGCCGCGGCGGGCGTCGGCGCCGTCGCAGGCGGCACGGCAGCCGCAATCGCCATCCACCGCCGCCGCCGCTGACACACCACGGTGCCGCCGCACGGCAGCGGCACCCCGGGCGTGCCGCCCGCCGCTGTGGGCAAGCGTGCCGCTGAGGGCGGCACAGATGGGCACAGCGACGCCCGCCCCCGCCGCTGTTGGCACCCCTCTGCGTGGGCTACGCACCCGTACCCCCGCGCGACCACTACGTCGGGCAACCCTCTGCAGTACAGACCACCCTCACGAGCACCGCACCGCAGCCCACCCGTTCCGCCCATGCGGAACGGGTGGGCACAACGGTCGGCCCCCGCACAACGGTGCGGTCACCGCCCGCGAGCGCCACGACCCACGCGCACAACACGCCCCCCTCCCGGACGGAACACGAACTAATCCGATCAACAACCGTTCATCTCCTGGCACTTGATCGGCCGCCGATCAGTAACAGAAGCGACGGAATCGGTGATTTGAGCAACTGGGTGTAGCGCTGCCTGTACGAAGCGTTATTCTCCTCAAACGCAAATCGGTACCCACGCGTCGCCACGACGAGTGAACGGTCCCGTACTGCACGTGATGGAAGCTCTGCCTCTGGGAGTCCCGTGTACCCATACGTCGGGGTTGACGCCTCGGGCCTGGCTATGCTGCGCGCAGCGGTCGTCGACCACTTGCGCGGCTTCGTCCCCACCGCGTATCCCGTCCCCGCTCTCGCCGCGCCGCGCATCGCCACCAGCGGCCCAGCGGGCCCCTGCTATGCCCTCACGGACGGCATCGACAGGGGTCCGGCGCGGCGCTCCGTCGTCGAGGGGCGGCGGTCGGGTGACGGCCGGGAGACCCCCAGACGGGGTCGCGCGGGGACGGCCACCCCCACCGCACGGCGCCCGGCGGCGGACAGCGACAGCGCCCGCATGATGGACCTGGTCGAGCGCGCCCAGGCCGGCGAGGCCGAGGCGTTCGGCCGGCTCTACGACCAGTACAGCGACACCGTGTACCGGTACATCTACTACCGCGTGGGCGGCAAGGCGACCGCAGAGGACCTCACGAGCGAGACCTTTCTGCGCGCCCTGCGCCGCATCGGCACGTTCACCTGGCAGGGCCGCGACTTCGGCGCCTGGCTGGTCACGATCGCCCGCAACCTGGTCGCCGACCACTTCAAGTCGAGCCGCTTCCGCCTCGAAGTGACCACAGGCGAAATGCTCGACGCCAACGAGGTCGAGCGCAGCCCCGAGGACTCCGTCCTGGAGTCCCTCTCGAACGCCGCACTCCTGGACGCCGTGCGCCGCCTCAACCCCCAACAGCAGGAGTGCGTGACCCTGCGCTTCCTCCAGGGCCTCTCGGTCGCCGAGACCGCCCGTGTGATGGACAAGAACGAAGGCGCGATCAAGACCCTCCAGTACCGGGCCGTGCGCACCCTGGCCCGCCTCCTCCCGGACGACGCCCGCTGAGCGGACCCGAATCCGACAGCACACAGAGCGACCTTCAACTCACGTTTGGTGAAAGCGCGTTGGCTTCAAGGTCCGCTCATGTTCCGTCCGTAACCCAAGTGCCGAGCCGCTCGTTGTGCGGGATACAGGCTCCCTGTGGTCACACCCTGACCGCCTCCGCTCACTCGATCGTGTGGATGTGCTCAAGGTGTGCAACCCTCAGGACCCCCTGGGGAGTCGACCGTCATGACGAGAGGAGGTGCCGCCAGTGATCGCGAATGTATCGGCGCACCGGCGGGCGAACGCCTTCGCCCAGGCCCTGGAGGATCAGTCCGACGGGGGCACGGCGGCCGAGCAGCCCGGCGATTCGACCGAACAGGCCGAGAAGCAGAGGATGTTGGCCCTGGCGACCGGTTTCGGCAGGATGCCGAAACCGGAGCTGGACGCCGGAGTCAAGGTCGTCCAGCGGGCGCGGCTCGTGGCAGCCATGGAAGCCATGCTGCTCGAAGGCACGGAGGCAGGCGGCGAGGGCCCAGGTCCCTCGGTGCCCGAACAGCGGTCCCGCCGGGGCGCACACCGGGCGAGCCCGCTGCGCAAGCTGCGGGCTCGTTCCCGATTGTCCAAGAGCATTGCCGCGGGCGGGCTGACCGTCGGCGTGGCCGCCGGGGCCTTCGGTGGCGTCGCGGCTGCCAGCTCCGACGCCCTGCCCGGCGATTCGCTGTACGGGCTCAAGCGCGGCATGGAGGATCTCAAGCTCGGCATGGCCGACGGCGAGTCCGACCGCGGCCGGATCTACCTGGACCAGGCGGCGACGAGGCTGAACGAGGCCCGTCGGCTCATGGAGCGGGGCCGCTCCGGCGATCTCGACCACGAGTCCGTCTCCGAGGTGAGGCGCGCACTCTCCGGTATGCAGCACGACGCCAGCGAAGGCCACCGCCTGCTCCACTCGGCATACGAGCGGGACGGTTCCCTCGGGCCCATCCAGGCGCTGTCGTCCTTCTCCCAGTCGCACCGCAACTCCTGGACGACGCTGCGCGATCGGCTGCCCGTCCAGCTCGGCGACGTGAGCCAGCAGGTCAGCTCCGTCTTCGACGCCATAGACCAAGAGGTCGCTCCGCTGCAGTCGCTGCTGCCGGGATCACCTTCCCCGGGAGCCGGCACCAACCAGCCGGGCACCGGGCAGGACCCCACCGGCTCCTCCGGTGCCGACCGCCCGTCGCCCACGACCTCCGGCTCGTCGGCGGGCAGCACGAGCGACACCGGCAAGCCCGAGCCCTCCACCTCCGGCGCCAGCGAGGAAGAGGGCCTGCTCGGCGGCAACACGGGCGGCCTGTTCGACCCGCCCCCCGAGACCAGCCCGAGCCCGTCCGGCGAGGTCAGCACGCCCCCGGAGCCGGACATCACGCTCCCGCCGCTGCTGCCGTTCCTGCCCGGCCTGGGCATCGACGGCGAGGACGCCCAGTAATCGTCCCGTCCTCCCGCTTACGTTGATGGGGCGCCCTCCGATCGGGGGGCGCCCCATCAACGTATGCGCGGCAGCCGCGCGTTCGACGTCAGAAGAACACAGAGCGCCGCTGCACCAGCAGTTTGTACAGCGTGTGCTGGATCTGTTCGCGCACCTGGTCCGTCAGGTTGAACATGAGCATCGGGTCCTCCGCCGCCTCCGGCGGATAGCTGTCCGTCGCGATCGGCTCGCCGAACTGGATCGTCCACTTCGTGGGCAGGGGCACCGCACCCAGCGGGCCGAGCCACGGGAACGTCGGCGTGATCGGAAAGTACGGGAACCCCAACAGCCGCGCGAGCGTCTTGGCGTTGCCGATCATCGGGTAGATCTCCTCGGCCCCGACGATCGAGCACGGCACGATGGGGGTCCCGGCCCGCAGTGCGGTCGAGACGAAACCGCCGCGCCCGAAGCGCTGCAGCTTGTAGCGCTCGCTGAACGGCTTGCCGATGCCCTTGAACCCCTCCGGCATCACCCCGACCAGCTCGCCGCGCTGCAGGAGCCGCTCGGCGTCCTCAGCGCACGCGAGGGTGTGCCCGGCCTTGCGCGCCAGCTCGTTGACGACTGGCAGCACGAATACCAGATCCGCGGCGAGCAGCCGGAGATGCCGGCCCGCGGGATGGTTGTCGTGCACGGCGACCTGCATCATCAGGCCGTCGAGCGGCAGAGTCCCCGAGTGGTTGGCGACGATCAGCGCCCCGCCGTCCGACGGGATGTTCTCGATGCCCTTCACCTCGACCCGGAAGTACTTCTCGTACACGGGACGCAGCAGCGACATCAGGACCTGGTCGGTGAGCTCCTGGTCGTACCCGAAGTCGTCGACGTCGTAGTCGCCGGTCAGGCGCCGCCGCAGGAAGGCGAGGCCGCCCGCGATCCGCCTGTCCCAGCCGGTTGACGGTGCCTCTCGTCGGGGCACCTGCGGTTCCTTCGGCTCACGGGTCACCTGCGCACCGCCCTGCTCCTGTTCCTGCGCTCCCGGCAGGACCTGGACCTCGCGGACGCCCACGGGCTCCGGTTTGCGCCGGACCTGGGCCCGGCGGCGCGGCGGGCGCTGCGCACCCCCGCGCGAGCGATCGTCGTCGAACGGAATGACCTTGGCGTCCGCCATCGTTGATGCGCTCCTCATGTGGCGCTCTGCGTCGGGGGGTGGCCGCTGCCCAGGACGGGCAGCGCGGCGATCCGGTCGACGGCCCCGGCAAGGGCCTCCGGCGGCAGCAGTCCCGGTCCGCGGCTGCGTACGAAGTCCGTGAACGTTTCGGCAGTCGTGTACTTCGCCCGGAACCCCAGTGTCTCGCGCATCTGATGGGTCGACACGACCCGGCCGTGCGTGAGCAGCCGGAGCTGTTCGGGCGAGAAGTCGGTCATGCCGAGCGTGCGCAGCGCCGTGCCGACCCAGCTGACGGCGGGCAGCAGAACGGGCACGGTCGGGCGCCCCAGGCGGCGCGCGCACTGCGAGAGGAGCAGCACTCCGTCACCGGCGATGTTGAACGTGCCGCTGTTGAGCGTGCCGCGCTCCGGCTCGTGCGAGGCGATCCGCAGCACGTCGATCACGTCGTCCTCGTGCACGAACTGCAGCCGCGGGTCGTAGCCGAACACGGTCGGCAGTATGGGCAGCGAGAAGTAGTCGGCGAGCGGCGAGTCGGCGGTGGGGCCGAGGATGTTGGCGAACCGCAGCACGCACACGGCCACATCGGGCCGGCGCCGCGCGAAGCCGCGCACATACCCCTCGACCTCGACGGTGTCCTTGGCGAAGCCACCGCTGGGCAGCGACTTGGGCGGCGTCGTCTCGGTGAAGACGGCGGGGTCGCGCGGCGCCGACCCGTACACGTTCGTGCTGGACTTCACGACCAGGCGCTTGACGCTGGGCGACTTCTGGCAGGCACCGAGCAGCTGCATGGTGCCGATGACGTTGGTCTCCTTGACCGAGGTCCGGCTGCCTCCGCCCAGCGGGTAGCCCGTGACATCCAAGTGGACGACCGTGTCGACGGAGTGCTCGGCGAGCACTCGGGCGATCGCCGGCTGCCGGATGTCGGCCCGTACGAAGTCGGCGCCCCCGAGATGGTGCTCGGGCGGCACGGCGTCCACGGCCACCACCCGGTCCACTTCGGGATCGCGCTGGATCCGTCGTACGAACCGGCCCCCCAGCTGCCGGGCCACCCCGGTGACGAGCACGACCTTGCCCAAGATCAGCGCCTACCTTCCCAGCCCTTGTCGCGCCCTGTCCTGCCGCTCCTGCGCGCAACGTTAGCCGCTGGATGTTGCGCTGTGATGACCACTCGATGCAGGAAGTGACGACAGCCACAGACGTACGTACAGACGATGTGCACAGCTTGCGCAGACCTGCGTACGGATCCGCGCAGGGGCCGAGCTCTCCGGGGCCCAGCGTACGACCACGCATGCGACAGAAGAAAAGACCTGCGCCCTGCATGCCCTGAAAAGGCGACTGATTTCCGGTGAACGGGCTGTGGCCCTCCCACCGTGCGGTGAAAGGGCCACAGAGCGCGCTTGGTGCAGCGGTCGCTTACTTCTTGTTGCGACGCTGAACGCGGGTGCGCTTGAGCAGCTTGCGGTGCTTCTTCTTCGCCATCCGCTTACGCCGCTTCTTGATAACAGAGCCCACGACTACCCTCGCTCACTTCTCGGACAACCCCCGCGGGGGCGGGGACAATCACTCGGTGCGGGGCTGACTTGGGCCCACACGACCTACGAGGGGCTAGCCTACCCCGCCCGAGCTCCGCATCTGTAATCGAGGGTCCCGGAGGACGCCGTCAGGCCGATTCCACCCCCACATACGACTCGCGAAGGTACTCGTGAACCGCTTGTTCCGGGACTCGGAAGGACCTCCCCACCCGGATAGCGGGCAGATGACCGCTGTGCACCAGCCGGTACACGGTCATCTTGGACACTCGCATCACCGAGGCGACTTCCGCCACGGTCAGGAACTGAACCTCGTTCAGAGGCCTCTCGCCAGCAGCAGCCATGACACACCTGAACCTTCCACACATGACGGGCACCGGCTTCCCCTCCGGTGACTCCTCGTCGCTGTGCGCTCACTCCCCAGACTAGGGGCGGGTGATGCGAGTGGGGAAGAGGAGCAGCCATCGGCTGCTTACTGTGACAGACACGCTCGATTGAGTACATAGCGAGTAAGCGGTCGGTAGTAATCAGACCGCACAGCGTCATCAAGCGGAACGACGACGGACACCCGCCCCTCCGCCTCCCCCACGAACAGCGCAGGATCGTCCGTGTCAGCAACGCCGATGGTGTCAATACCGAGCTGACCTGCCCCGCAGGCCCACCCGTGGTCTCCGACAACGAGCGCCGGCAGGGGCCCGCCGGCATCGGCCGCGACCGCCAGCGCGGTACGAACCGGGAGCGGCGAGTGGGTGTGTGCGCCGGTGTCACAACCGGCGCCCAGGACGCCTGCTTCCCGCACCAACGCGACGCCTCGTACGTAGTCGAGGTTGTACGTACGTAGACCGAACCGGGTCGTTATGTCGACACGACGACCCTGCGCCGGGGTGAGAACGGGACAGCCTGCCGCCGACAGCCCACCGGCCAAAGCGGCGTAGAACTCAAGGAGCCGATGCGGGTGGCCCGTCCCGAGGAGGACGGGCTCGCACCGCCGAGCCGCCTCGCCCAGCCGCTCCGCGAAGGCGTCGAGCCCCGCCAGAGTCCGCTCGGGATCGATCACGTCGTGCCCTGTCGTGTGCAGGGGATCGGCCGATACACCGCACTTGTCGGCCATGAGCGCGATCACGTCCCGCGGCCCCCAGGCCCACTCGGGATCGAGTCCGAGCAGCACTCGCGGATCTCGGGCCGCGAAGAGCCGGTAACTCCGCAGGCTCTCCTCGCGCGAGGTGGCCACGGGCCCGGCCAGTCTGGCCGCCAGGAGATGCGCACGCAACGCTCCGGTGCTCAACACGCCCCGATGCTGGCGCACCGGCGCCTGGCGAACCCCGAAAACCGGGAAACACCGCACAGTTGGCGTAACGCCACTTGTCCGAGGCCATCCTCGCCACTAATCCGAGCCTGGTGACGCCACTGGTCGGATGCTGGTGACGCCACTCTGTCCGAGCGCTAGCGCTACGCCAGGAGGCCGCGCAGCGGGAACACGGCCCGGCGCGTGGCGAGGATCGCCTGGTCCAGGCGGTCGGCCGGGTCGTACCCGTCCTCCCATCCCTTCCAGGAGGCCGGCCACCGCCCGTCCGTCATGCGCACCGGCCCCAACTGCCGCGTCCGGGCATACACTTCCTGCCGCCACTCCTCGGGGATGAGGGTCTCCGGCTCGATGGGCCGCCCCGCCGCGATCGCCACCAGATGCGTCCACGACCGGGGCACCACGTCCACCACCGCGTATCCGCCGCCGCCGAGCGCGACCCACCGCCCGTCGGCGTACTCATGGGCCAGGTCATGGCACGCGACCTGTAGCGCCCGCTGTGCGTCCAGCGACACTGCGAGATGCGCCAGCGGGTCCTCGAAGTGCGTGTCCGCGCCGTGCTGGGTCACCAGGACCTGCGGCCGGAAGTCCGCGAGCAGCTCCGGTACGACCGAGTGGAACGCCCGCAGCCAGCCCGCGTCCCCGGTTCCGGGGGGCAGCGCCACATTGGCCGCCGATCCCTCCGCCGAGTCCGCGCCCGTCTCCTCCGGCCACCCCGTCCCCGGAAACAGCATCCGGGGATGCTCATGCAGCGAGATCGTGAGGACCCGCGGGTCCTCCCAGAACGCCGCCTGGACGCCGTCGCCGTGGTGCACGTCCACATCGATGTACGCGACCCGCTCCGCGCCCAGCTCCAGCAGGCGCGCGATGGCCAGCGACGCGTCGTTGTAGATACAGAATCCCGAGGCGCCGGCGGGCATGGCGTGGTGCAGTCCGCCCGCGAAGTTCACCGCGTGCAGCGCGTCCCCGCGCCACACCGCCTCGGCCGCGCCCACCGACTGCCCGGCGATCAGCGCCGACACCTCGTGCATGCCTGCGAACGCCGGGTCGTCCATCGTCCCGAGCCCGTACGCGCCGTCCGCGGACGCAGGATCGGCGGAGGCGGCCTTGACCGCCTCGATGTAGTCCTCACGGTGGACGAGCCGAAGCGTCGAGTCACCCGCCCGCTTGGCCGCCACCACGTCCACCGCACCGTCCAGCCCGAACGCGGCGACAAGTCCCCTGGTCAGCGCCAGTCGGACCGGATCCATGGGGTGCTCCGGACCGAAGTCATAGCCCGTTACTGCTTCGTCCCACATCAGCTGTGCGCGGCCGCTCATGCCCGTCACCGTATCGGGCTGGTCCAGCGATGAACGACCGGGCATAGAACAAGGTCACGAGCACCAGCGTCATGGGGACGAGCATCGCCCCCCGGTAGTTCCAGGCGTCGCCGAGAGCGCCCACCAGCGGGGAGCCGATCAGGAAGCCCACGTAGTTGAATACGTTGAGCCGCGCGACCGCCGTGTCGGAGGCCCCGGGGAAGAGCCGCCCCGCCGCCGCGAAGGTCTGCGGCACGATCACGCACAGCCCGAGCCCGAGCAGCGTGAAGCCGAGCATGCCGATCCACGCCCCGGGCGCCGCCGCCACGACCGCGAACCCGAGCGCGGCCACCATCGCCCCACCGCGCACGACGGCCACCGCGCCGAAGCGCCGTACCCCGAGATCCCCCAGCGACCGCCCGATCAGGGTGGTCACCATGTAGACGTTGTACGGAACGGTCGCCAGCTGCTCCGAACTGCCCAGCACGTCCTGCAGGTACTTCGCGCTCCAGTTGGAGACGGTCGAGTCCCCGATGTACGCGAAGGTCATCACCAGGCAGAGCGGAAGCAGCAGGCGGAAGACGACGGGGCCGGCTTCCGTGGTCGCTTCCTTCGCCTCCACCGTGCCTTCGGAGGCGGGGCTTTGGGACGCGTCCGCGTCGACGTACCACCTGCTGCCGACAAGCGCCGCCGGCAACAGCACCACGACCACCGGCAGATACGACACGAAGAGCGCCAGCTCCCAGTGCGCCCCCGCCCAGGCCAGCGACGCTCCGACGATCCCACCGAGGCTGTACGCCGCATGGAACCCGAGCATGATGCTGCGTCCGTAGGACCGCTGCAGGCTCACACCCAGCATGTTCATGGTCGCGTCCAGCGCCCCCACCGCAAGGCCGAACGCCCCCAGCGCCAGCGCCAGTTCCCATACGCTGCCGCCCGCCCCGACCCCGAGCAGCGCGAGCAGCACGACAGGCTGCGACCAGCGCAGTACGCGGCTCGGCCGCACCCGCTTCACCAGACGTTCGGTGGCCACACTGCCGACCCCGGCGAGGATCGGCACGGCGGCCAGAAAGACGGGCAGCAGCCCGTCGGATATCCCGTAGCGGTCCTGGATGGCGGGTATGCGCGTCACCAGCAGGGCGAAGGCGACACCCTGAGCAAAGAAGCTGAACGCCAGAGAGGCCCTACCGCGCCGCAGCACTTCTGTCATGGCGGGAGCGTAGGGCCCCGGGATACCCGTGGGTAGCGGATCAGAACATGAATTTGTCTCAGCTCTTGAGGAGGTCGGCCAAGACGCCCATGTCAGGGAAGAGTTGTGTGGCGCCTGCGAGCCGGGTGGCGGGCGTCATGGCTGTGTAGCCGTAGACGTCCATGCCGGCCGCCAGAGCTGCCTGTACGCCGAGCGGACTGTCCTCGATCACGACGCAGCGCTCGGGGGCGACCCCCATCGAGTCGGCGGCGTGCAGGAAGAGGTCGGGTGCGGGCTTGCCCCGTCCGACGTCCTCGGCGCTGAAGAGCCTCGTCTCGTCGAACCAGTGGTCAAGTCCGGTCGTACGGTGGGAGAACCGGATCCGTGCATGCCGCCCGGACGAGGCGACGCAGTACGGCACACCATCGGCCTGGAGCCATTCGAGTACGTCGATGACGCCGATCACGGGCTTCAGATCCCTCTCAAAGGCGGCGAGAGTCCGAGCGAGAACCTCCTCATCGAATTCGCCGGGCAGTTCCTTGCCGTACCGCTCACGGATGGTGTCGTGGACGCGATGGATCGAGCCGCCCATGTAGTCGCGTATGGAATCCTCGTACGTCGTGGGGTGCCCCAACTCGGTGAGATAGGCGGCGAGAACGGTGTTGGACAGGGGCTCGCTGTCGACGAGAACGCCGTCGTTGTCGAAAATGACGAGGTCGTAGCGCATGACTCCGAGCCTAAACGAGCCGAACGCAGAAAAGCCCCACACCGTTAGGTGTGGGGCTTTTCTCAATATTTGTTCGGCGGCGTCCTACTCTCCCACAGGGTCCCCCCTGCAGTACCATCGGCGCTGTGAGGCTTAGCTTCCGGGTTCGGAATGTAACCGGGCGTTT